>NZ_JPHT01000010.1:68636-143474 GCF_000733325.1 Frankia sp. Allo2 | reverse complement strand
TCCGGCCGAGCTACCCGTTCCTGACCACCTACGGGCCGACGACGACGTTCGCGGTCGTCCGCGACCTGGTGAGCCCGGAGTTGTTCGCCTGCGCGGCCGACGCCGCGCGGGCGTGTGGCGGCCATTCCGAGAACGTGCTCAGGAAGGCGCTGAACGTCCTGACCGCGATCGTGATCCATACCGGTGGCAGCCTGAACGAGGTGACCACAGGCGACCTCCTCGCGTTCCAGTCAGCCACGGCGCCCAGCCGTGGCAGCAAGATCAAAATCCGGATAAGTCGGGCCGTGGGACCTGCCCCCGGCCTGGTTCGACCAACTCGCCCCCGGCGGTACGCTCGTGGTCCCGCTGCACTGGCGGGGCCAGGCCCGCAGTGTCGCCTTCGCCCGTCAGGACACCCATCTCCGGGCGGAAAGCAGCCAGCTCTGCGGGTTCATTCCCATGATCGGTATCGTGTCGACCGGCGAGCAGACCGGCACGATCACTGACAACGTGGACCTGTGCTGGGATGCCGACCAGAACATCGCCCCGGCCGCCCTGCACGAGATGTTCACTGGACCGAGACCACCGCGTGGTCCGGCGCCTCCGTCGTCGCCAACGAGCCGTTTGACCACATCTGGCTGTGGCTGACCGCCACCTCACCCGGCACCTGCCGCATCGCAACTGAAATCTTCGCTGGCAACCGACACCCGGGATCACCGTCGACATCCGCGATCAACCGGNAAGTTCACGCAGTGCGGCAGCGTAGCCACGCAGAGCCTCGATCTGCTGGGTCAGTCGGGCCAGGTCCGGCGAAGACGCGACCACCGTGCCCACGACCTCGCTGGCCGCTGCCAGCAGGTCGTCCAGAGTGGCCACCGACGCCGACATTTCGGCCACCAGGTCCTTCCTCGTCGCCAGGATCTCGGCTCGTCGAGCGGGATACGTCACCGCTCGGGCCGCCCTTTCACACGCGACGACCCGCATGGCGGTGACCCGCAGCCCGTCCACCAGATCGGCGGCGCCGGCCACGGCCGCCCGCACCGGGCCGCGGGCGGCGCCGGGAGCAAGCGTCCGGGCCATCGCGACGAGCGCCGCCAGACCCGCCTCGCCACGGCGCAACGGCTCGGCGGCCGCCGAGTGCCGCAACGCCCAGGGAGGCGGAGCGGGAGCGCTCGGCAGGGCGAACCCGCGGTCCTCCCGCCGGATCACGGCCGTCTCCCAGCCCGCGAGACCCGCCCTGATGATCGCCGCAGCGCCCACGACCAGCCAACCCCAACCGTCCACGACGGCGGCGACCGGCGTCACCGAGGCCACGGCGATCCATCCGAAGGCGGTCACCGCCGCCCGACGACGCGCCCACCGGACGCCACGCCCGGCGCGCCGTTCGGTCCGCAGCAACGACCGGCGTTCGACATCGGCACGCACCCAGTCCGGCAACGCCGGCCGCAGTGCCCCGCCCGGCGCCCCGTCCCAACCCGGCCAGCCGGTCACGGCCGGTCCGCCATCCGACTCACGGCGTCCCACCGCCGGTGGGCTTGGCCGCGGAACCAGGCGACGCCGCGGAACCAGGCGACGCCGCGGAATCGGGCGATGCGGCGGAACCGCCCGCGCCAGCGGGAAGCTGGCCCCCGGCCGCCATGTCACCGCGCAACTCGGCGAGGCGGGAGGAGGCCCGGGCGTCCATGGTCGCGCGCCGCACCTCGATCATCCGCGCCTCCATCCCCTGGGAGGCGAGCTCGTGACGCCCAAGAGCGACCGCGTAGCGCTGCTCGACCTTGTCGCGGATCTCCCCGAGGGTGGGCGTGTCCCCCGCCGGGGCGAGCGAGGACATCCCCTCCATCGCCTTGGTCATCTGCTCCTGCATGGCGGCGTGCTCGATCTGTGTCAGCAGGCGGGCACGCTCGGCGAGATGGCGTTGCATCCGCACGGTGTTGTCCTCGACCGCGGTTCGGGCCTGCTGGGCGGACGCGGCGGCCTGGCGGTGCAGGTTCTTCAGGTCCTCCAGCGATGCTTCCGCCGAGACCAGCTGGCTGGCGAATGCCTGGGCCGTCTCCTCGTACCCGGCCGCGGTGACCAGGTCACCGGCCGCTCGCGCGTTGTCAGCCAGCAGCAACGAGGACCGGGCGGACTCGGTGAGGTTCGCGACCTCGTCCACCTGGCGTGCCATGCGCATCTCCAGCTGACGCTGGTTACCCACGACGAGCGCCGCCTGCTGGACCAGCGCCTCGTGCTGCTGCCGGGCCTCCATGATGGCCTGGTCGATCTGCACCCGCGGGTCGGCCTTCTCGTCGAACTTCCGGTTCGCCGAGGCCGACAGATAGCGGTAGATCTTGCGGACGACATTCGCCATACATCGATCGTCGCACGCCGGAGCCGCGGCGGTTACCCCGCGGCGGACTCAGACGGGCGGCTGCAGCGCCGTGCGGCCGCGTCCCGCGCAGACCAGACACGTCCGGCAGGCCGGCACAAAGCCGCCGCGCATGGTGGCGAAGACCACCAGCAGCTCGCCCAATCCGTTGCAGCTCTTGCACACCTGGACCAGCCGGCACTCCGACCAGCCGTCGTCGTCCTCCGGCCACGCGGGGGTATTCACGTGATCTTCTTTCCCTGCGGGCCATGCCCGGGAGTCCGCCCGGGAACGACGATCGGCACCAACCTGCGCCACGAGAACTATCTCGGGATAGTCGCGGAGGGGTCCGCCACCCGCCACCCGCCACCAGACAACCCTTTTCGGGGGAGGGCCCTTTCGGGGAGGGCAAACCGCCACCGGCGCGGGACTCACACCATCGCCTGGAACATCCAGTGCTGCTCCTCCAGGTCGTGGACGATCTCGATGATCAGGTTCTGGGTGACCGGGTCGGCCTTCTCGGTCGCGTCCATGCGGGTACGCATCCTCGTGACCACCCCGGCGAGGACCTCGGTTGTCTGCCGGATCACCTTCTCATCCGGGATGTACCCCACCTCCACTCCCGGCAGGTGGGTGCTTCGGGCGACCGTCGAGGACTGACCGTCCGGGTTGACCCCGATCGCGACGGCACGTTCGGCGGTGGCGTCCGCGTAACGACGCGCCAGATCGACAACCTCGTCGAGTTGGCGATGCACACTACGGAAGGTGCGCCCGGTGACGTTCCAGTGCAGCTGCTTGGCGGACAGGGACAGGTCGATCAGGTCGATCAACGTGCCCTGGAGGGCCTCACCGGTGACACTTCGTGCCCCGTCGGACAGCGGGCTGCGGATGGCACTCATACTCGACCTCTCTCACGCCGGAGACATCTGCTCCCTGCGGCGTGCCCCGTGAAGAGATCCGTATGCGACCAGAACACCCGACGTCCAGAACGCCCCGACGTCCAGCACAGCCCGACGTCCAGCACAGCCCGACATCGCGAACGAGACACACATCGAGACCTACCTCATCGGGACCTACATCACGAACGGAGCGCACGTCATGAACGGAGCAGACCCCGAACGTGAACGGGACAGCCGACGTGGCAGGACACCGGAAGACGCCGGACGCGCAACTCAGGCCGCCCGGTCGACGACCGCGGCGCGGGNGGGAACCNCCACGGNGGGCGCGCCGNCCCGCGCGGCGACCGCCAGTTCGGCGAGTTCGAGATCCTCACTCNCCTCGCGCAGCAGGTCCGCGAGCCGTACTCCCAGTGCGTCACAGATGGCGGCGAGCAACTCGGAGCTGGCCTCCTTCTGCCCACGCTCGACTTCCGAGAGGTAGCCGAGCGACACCCGTGCCGCCGACGACACCTCCCGAAGCGTGCGGTGCTGATCCTGACGGCGGCGGCGCAACGCCTCGCCGAGCATGCGTCGGAGCAGGACCATCGAGCCTCCTCCTTCGTCCGCGGGATGCGTTCACCGTATACCCACCGCCGCGACCATCGGGCCCTCGTTGACGGGACTGTAACTGTGTAAGCACCTCAGATCCGGTGATTGGTCTCGCGCATCAGGGTGCGCCGTCTCCGGTTGTGGTCATCTCGCTGTTCGGCAGCCCGGCGAGCATCCGACGCACCAGGTCCAGCGCGGACACCACCGCGTAGGTGCGGATGCGCGGCCGGTCCCCGGGCAGCCGTACCGACCGGGTGACGGTGCCGTCCGGTCCGGCCAGGCCGATATGCAGCGTTCCGACCGGTTTGTCCTCCTGCGGCTGCGGGCCCGCGACTCCCGTGGTGGCCAACCCGTAGGTGGCGCCCAGCCGGGACCGGACCCCCGCCGCCATCGCGGCGGCCGTCCTCGACGACACCGCGCCCTCGGCGGCCAACAGCCCCTCGTCGACACCGAGCGCCGACGCCTTGACCTCCGTGGCGTAGGAGACGATGCCGCCACGGAACGCGGCGCTCGCACCGGGGACGTCGGTCAGCCGCCCGGCGAGCAGCCCCCCGGTGATGGACTCCGCGACGGCCAGCGTCGCCGACCGCTGGACGAGCAGCCCCAGGACCACGCCTTCGAGGGAGTCGTCCGCACCGCCGTACACCCCGGCGCCCAGTGCGGTCCGGGCCGCGGTCTCCACCGGTGCGATCAGCATCTCGGCCTCGGCCCGATCCCGGGCCCGGGCCGTGATACGCACCCGGGTCTGGCCACCGCTGGCCAGGAACGCGATGCGCGGATTGCCGATCCGGGCAAGCCGGTCGACCTCGTCCGCGAGGGCCTCGGCGACGGCCGACTCCCACATGCCCGCCGTGCGCAGCACCCGGTGGACGACCACCGCGGGCTGCCCGGCCCGGCGCAGGATGTCGGGCAGCACGCTGGCGGTGAACATGCCGTTCATCTCGAACGGCACACCGGGCATCGCGTAGACGACGCCAGTCCCGATCTCCATCCGTATCCCCGGGGCTGTTCCGGTGCCGTTCGGCAGCGGTTGTGCCCCCTCGGGCAGGTCCGCCTGCCGGTAGTTCATCTGGGGCACGCGCCGGCCACCGTCACCGCGGCCCATGTCCCGGAACCGTCGCCGCAGCATCGACTCCAGGAAGTCGTCCCGGCGCAGGCCGACGCCGGCCGCGGCGGCGATGCCCTCGCGGGTCAGGTCGTCCTGGGTGGGACCGAGCCCTCCGGTCATGATGACGACGTCAGCCCGGTCCAGTGCCACCCGGATCGCCGTGGCGATCATGTCGATGTCGTCACCGACGACCGTTGACGTCGTGACGGTCACTCCGACGTCGGCCAGCTGCCGACCCAACCAGGCCGCGTTGCCGTTGACGATGTCGCCGTAGAGAAGTTCGTCCCCCACCGCCAGCAGCTCAGCGCGCATCGGTCCGCCCCTCCGTCTTCCTGATGGTCGGTCCGGCCGCCGTCGACGGGTCGGACCCGGCCGGCCCCGCCATCCGGTGGCGCACCGAGGGGCCGGTGCCGGGCGAGAGGCCGGTGGATGGTGCGCCCCTCGGCGGGGTGACACCGCCGGAATCCCGCGAGGCCCGCCGCCGCAGCGTGAGAGCTCGACAGACGTAATCGATCCCGGTGACCATGGCGACCACCACGCCGGCCGCGAGAATCACGGCCCGGCTCGTGGCGGCAACGCCCGCCAGCGGAAGCACGTAGAGACCGATCGCGACGTTCAGCAGCAGGGTCTTGGCCTTGCCCCCACGGCTCGCCGCGATCACCCCGAAGCGGATCACCCACAAGCGCAGGAGGGTGACACCGACCTCCCGCAGGAGGATCAGTGCGGTGACCGGCCAGGGCAGCTCGCCGAGCACGGACAGCGAGATCAACGCGGCACCGGTCAGCGCCTTGTCGGCGATCGGATCGACCAGGATGCCGAAGTCGGTGACGAGGTGCCAGCGGCGGGCGATGGAGCCGTCGATCTGGTCGGTCATCGCGGCCACCGCATAGGCGCCGAAGGCGGCGTACCGCCAGGTGTGACCGTCGGGCCCGGCGAACAGGAAGACCACGAAGACCGGCACCAACACCAGCCGCGTGATCGTCAGCAGGTTGGCGACGTTGACCACCGGGGCCGCGGGGACCACCGGGGCAGAAACGGGCTCCGCGGGGAGCGGCGACGGCCCTTCGCCGCGCTCCCCCTGGCGTCGGCGCCCGACGCCGTCACGTCCCATCCGCGACGCCCCGGCCCACGAGGGCCGCCGCCCGGTCCGGCGTCGGCCGCGCGACCGCAGCCGTGGGACGGGCCCGATCGAGCACCGCGATGAACTCCGCGATCAGATCGACACCCTCGGTGGCGACCACCCGGGCCTCGACGAGATCCCCCACCCCGACGAGATCCCCCACCCCGAGGCGCTCCGGCCCGTCATCCGCCGCGCCGCCCGGGGACAGTCGCACGACGCACCCGCCGTCGACCTCCGCCTGCTGGTGGGCGGCGCAGCCGGTGGCCAGACCACCGGCGACCTCCTCCACCAGGACCTGTACCCGGGAGCCGATCCGCGCGTCCGCCCGGGCGGCGGTCAGCTGCTCGACGAGGTCGGTGACGCGTACCCGGCGGCGCTCGATCAGCTCATCGGGGATCTTGTCTGTCAGCCCGGCGGCCTCGGTACCCTCCTCGTCGGAGTAGCCGAACACGCCGACGGCGTCGAGCTCGGCGGCCTCGAGGAACTCCGCGAGGATGTCGACATCCTCGGGGGTCTCCCCCGGGAACCCGACGATGACGTTGGATCGCGCCCCCAGCTCGGGCGCCAGCGCGCGGGCGCGGGCGAGCAGGTCGAGGAAGTGCCCACTGCCACCGAAGCGGCGCATCCGGCGCAGCACCGGCGGGCTCGCGTGCTGGAAGGACAGATCGAGATAGGGCGCGAGGCCCGGAGTGGTCAGCAGCACCTCGAGCAGCGACGGACGCATCTCGGCGGGCTGCAGGTAGACCGTGCGCACCCGGACGATGCCCGACACCGCCGCGAGTTGCGGCAGCAGCTTCTCCAGCGCGCGCAGATCCCCGAGGTCCTTGCCGTAGGAGGTGGAGTTCTCGCTGACCAGGACCAGCTCGCGGGCACCCTGACCGGCCAGCCATTCGGCCTCGGCGAGCACGTCGTCGGGTGACCGCGAGACGTGGGAGCCGCGGAACGACGGGATCGCGCAGAAGGCGCAGCGCCGGTCACNCCCGCTGGAGATCTTCAGGACGGCGACCGGCCCGGCCGTCAACCGCCGGCGCAGCGGAACGGCTCCGGTGGACACCGCGGCCGGCGGGAGAGCGGGGGCGGCCCGGTCCACCGGGGTGATCGGCAGCATCGTCCGCCGGTCACGCGGGGAGTGCGCGGGCACCGGGGTACCGGCCAGCACGGCCGCGAGGTGCGTGGCGATGTTCGGATAGGCATCGAATCCGAGGACCGCGTCCGCCTCGGGCAGGCTCTCGGCGAGCTCGGTTCCGTAACGCTCGGCCAGGCAGCCCACGGCCACCACCGCGCGCGGACCCGGGCCGGCGCCGTCCGCGGGACCGGACGGACCGCCACCGGCCCGCAGGCCGTCCGCCGCAAGCAGGGCGTCGATGGAGTCCTTCTTCGCCGCGTCGACGAATCCGCAGGTGTTGACGAGCACGGCGTCGGCGTCGGCGGCGTCGGAGACGAGCTCCCACCCGTCCGCGCCGAGCCGGGCGGCCAGCTCCTCCGAATCCACCTCGTTCCGGGAACAACCGAGCGTGATCAGAGCTACCCGGCGATGGAGGCGTGTGGACACCAGGTCAGGCTACCGGGACCGGCGCGGGCGGTGGCGCGGCCACGAGACCGCTACGCTGTTCGTCGCCGACCTCGCAGGCGCCGGAGGCTGCGGCGCTCACCCGGATCGTCACGACCTGCCCGAGCCCGCCCGGCGCCCCGAGGCTCCTGCCGTTGCACGACACATCGACCGCACCGGCATTGCCCACCCTGATGTGCAGGGCCCCCGACGCCGTCACCGTCCGGCTGTCGCCGGACTGCAGGAGCTGGGAGAGCAGGACATGCTCGGCGTCGTCGCGCACCTCCAGCCAGCTCTGCGCGTCGCGTACCGTCAGGACGACGTTCACCCCTGTCGGCGCGGGCGTGGTCACGCTGGGAGCGGCCGGGCTCGTCGAGACCGGCGGGACGCTCACGGTCGGAGNGAGCCCCACNGCCCCNCCCNGCCCCNGCGCGGCCCTGTCGTCCGAGGAACCGGAGGAACCTGGCAGCAGCAACGCGAGAGCCGCGATGACGCACACCACGACCAGCGAAACGATCATTGCCGGACCCCACCGGAACCCGCCGCGCCGCCGGCGGGACCCCCCGCGCAGCGGATCGAACTCGGCCGAGGGGATAATCATCAATGGGCCGGTGTGGTGCTCGTGCGAGGCGTCGTAAGCCGCCAGCACCCGCCCGGGATCGAGCCCGAGGGTGGTGGCGATGCTGCGCAGATGCCCGCGGGCATACACCGTGCCGCCGCACTGCGAGAAGTCGTCCCGCTCGATCTGATCGATCAGACCCGCCCTGACCCGGGTGCGCTCGCTGACCTGGGAGACCGTGAGACCGCGGTCACGCCGCGCCGCGGCCAGGATGGACCCGACGCTGTCCCGCGGCTGCGGATCGTCCGCGGACTGCATGAGCGAACCTCCGCAACCGTCTTTTCCGCCTACCGTGGGCGCGAGGCCTTCAGTTTACGGTGCGTCCCCCGGCGCTGAAAGCGGGGACATTCCACCGGAGGCTTCCTCATCCGTTACGCAGGGTTGTGAGCAAACCCTCCAACTCGTCCGGCATGACCAGCACGTCACGCGCCTTCGATCCCTCACTTGCGCCGACGATGCCCCGGCTCTCCATCAGGTCCATCAGCCGCCCGGCCTTCGCGAACCCGACCCGCAGCTTGCGCTGCAACATCGAGGTGGAGCCGAACTGCGTGCTCACCACGAGCTCGACGGCCTGCAGGAAGAGCTGCAGATCGTCTCCGATCTCCTCGTCGATCTCCTTCCTGGCCTCGCCGCCGGCGTCGAACACGTCCTCCCGGAACGCCGCCGGCGCCTGTTCCTTCGTGTGGTCGACGATGGCCGCGATCTCGTCCTCGGAAACGAAGGCACCCTGGATACGGGCGGGTTTACCCGCTCCCATCGGCAGGAAGAGCGCGTCCCCCAGGCCGACGAGCTTCTCCGCGCCGGCCTGGTCGAGGATCGTCCGGCTGTCCGCCAACGACGCCGTCGCGAAGGCGAGCCGGGACGGCACGTTCGCCTTGATCAGACCGGTCACCACGTCGACGGAGGGCCGCTGGGTGGCGAGCACCAGGTGGATGCCCACCGCCCGGGCCATGGCGGTGATCCGGCAGATGGCGTCCTCGACGTCGCGCGGCGCCACCATCATCAGGTCGGCGAGCTCGTCGACGATGGCCAGGATGTAGGGGTAGGGCACGTAGACACGTTCGGATCCCGGCGGGGCGGCGATCTCGCCGTTGCGCACTTTGCGGTTGAAGTCGTCGACGTGACGCACCCCGCACGCGGCCAGGTCCTCGTACCGGTTCTCCATCTCCTTCACGACCCATTGCAGCGCATCGGCCGCCTTTTTGGGATTCGTGATGATCGGCGTGATCAGATGGGGAATACCCTGATAGTTCGTCAGCTCGACCCGCTTGGGGTCCACCAGCACCATGCGCNCCTGGTCAGGGGTGGCCCGGGCCAGCACCGAGGTGATGAGGGTGTTGATACACGTCGACTTGCCGGCTCCGGTCGCCCCGGCGATGAGGATGTGCGGCATCTTGGCCAGGTTGGCGAGCACGTAGCCGCCCTCGATGTCCTTGCCGAGACCGACAACTAGCGGATGCGGGTTACCGATCGCCTCCCCGCTGCGCAGGACGTCGCCGAGCGACACCAACTCCCGGTCGGTGTTGGGAATCTCGATACCGACCGCGCTCTTGCCCGGGATCGGACTGATGATCCGCACGTCCGGGCTCNTCACCGCGTACGCGATGTTCTTCGTGAGCTGGATGATCCGCTCGACCTTGACCGCGGCACCGAGCTCGACCTCGTAGCGGGTCACCGTCGGTCCCCGGGTGAAGCCGGTGACCTGGGCGTCCACTTTGAACTGGGCGAACACGTCGGTCAGCGAGGCAATCACCCCGTCGGTCGCGGCCGAGCGGACCTTGGGCGGCGTACCGGAACGCAGCAGGGTCGGCGACGGCAGCCGGTAGTCACCGTCGGTCGGGGGGACCAGATGCTCGATCTCGCCGCCGAAGTCCGCGGAACCCGGACCGGGGACGCCGGTCGCGGTGTCCGCCGCACCCGCGGTCACCCGGGCTGTCCGGGCCCGGGCCCTGCGCTGCGACCCGGGCGGTGCGGCCCCCGCTACCGGTTCCCCGCCACCGGCGGCCGCACCGCCCGGGTCGGGGGCCGTGGTCACGTAGCCGGTGTCCGCCTCCGGGCCGGCGAGCTCGCCGAACAGGTCGAGGGCGAGATCCCCGGCGGGCGGCCCGGCGGGCGGCCCGGCGGCATCGGCGGCATCGGCGGCATCGGCGGCATCGCCATCACCCGGGGACGTTCCCCCAGGCGGGGTCGCCCGACCACCACGCCGACGCCGACCCCTACCCGCCCCGGCCGCCCCGGCTGCGAGCAGGCCGTCGGACAGCTCCGAATCGTCCTCGGGGTCGTCGCGGAAGTCCGCGTCCGCGTCGTACTCGCCGGCATCCCGGGCGGGACCGCGCACCCCGATGGTGAGCCGATCAACGAGTTCACCGAGCCGCTCGGGCACCTGGCGGACAGGGGTCGCCGTGATGACGAGAACGCCGAAGAACGTCAGCAGCAGCAACAGCGGAACGGCGACGTACGGCGTCACCGCGCTCGCCAGCGGGAGGCCACCGAGCAGCCCGACGACGCCACCGGCCGCCCGCATCCGGGCGACGCCGTCCGAGAAGTCGGGCAGGCCACGGGCGATGTGCACCATGCCGAGCAGACCGACGGCGACCGCCGTCCACCCGATCACCACCCGGCCCCGGCTATCCGGATCGGTCGGGGACCGGACCAGCCGCCACGCGGCGCCCAGGCCGAACAGCGGCAGTACCCAGGCGCCGGCGCCGACCAGCAGCTCCAGGATCGCGGCCACATACCTCCCCAGCGGCCCGGCGGCGGAGAACCACACCGAGGCGCCGGCCAGGATCGCCCCGCCGAACGCGGTCAGGCCGAGCCCGTCACGCCGGTGCCCTGGATCGATGTGCAGCTCACGGGCGCCCCGACCGGCCCGGCGCAGCACGGTGCCCAGCGCCGTCGCCGCGCCCATCCACAGCCGGTAGACGCTCTTGACGACTGTCTGGCCGATCAGCAGCGACAGCGGGGGGCGACTCGCCCGCGCCGGTGGACGGGCCGGTGTCCTACCGCGGCCGGCCGCGCGGGAGCTGCCCGACCGGCCAGAGCCGCCCGACCGGCCAGCCGCCGTCGATGCGCGTGCCTTGCCGCCCTGACCGCCGCCTCGCGAGGTACCTTCACCCCGCGAGGTGCCTTGACGCCCACCACCGCCCCTCGGCCGGGACGTGGCCGTCTCCGTCTGCGCACGCGTCCGCGCGCCACTGGTCCGTGTGGCCACCGTCGAAACGGTACACACGAGCGTGCCCGAGTACTGGCAACCCCGACGAACCGGGCGCGCCGCAACGCCTCAGACCTCGAGAACCACCGGAACGATCATCGGACGGCGCCGGTAGTTCTCGTTGACCCAGCGACCGACCGTACGCCGCACGAGCTGCTGCAGGGCCGTCAGATCGTTCATCCCGGTGCGCATCGCGTCCACCAGCCCGTCGCTGACCAGTTTGGAGACGGAGTCGAAGGCGCCCGGCGCATCGGAGAAGCCGCGGGCGGAGAGATCCGGGCCGACGACGACCTTGCCCGCCGCGGCGTCCACCACGACGGTGATCGTGATGAAACCCTCCTCGCCGAGGATCCGGCGGTCCTTCAGGCTCGGCTCACCGACGTCCCCGACCGCGGCGCCGTCAACGTAGACATAGCCGCAGGGAACAACGCCGGTGATCCGCGCCCGGCCGTCAAGCAGGTCGATGACCATGCCGTCCTCGGCGAGCACTACGTGGTCCGGGGGCACCCCGGTCGCCTCGGCGAGCTTGGCATGGGCCCGCAGGTGCCGCCATTCGCCGTGGACCGGCATGACGTTGGACGGCCTGGTGGCGTTCAGAACGTAGAGCAACTCGCCCGCCGGGGCGTGACCCGAGGTGTGCACCTTCGCCACGCCCTTGTGAACGACCTTGGCGCCGTAGCGGGTCAGCCCGTTGATCACCCGGAACACCGCGTTCTCGTTGCCGGGGATGAGGCTGGAAGCGAGCACGACCGTGTCGCCGGCCTGGATGCGGATCTGGTGATCCCGGTTGGCCATCCGGGACAGGGCCGAGAGCGGCTCCCCCTGGGAGCCCGTGGAGATCAGGCAGATGTTGCGGTCCGGCAGCGCGTCCACGTCCCGGGCGTCGACGATCAGACCCGGTGGCACCCGCAGCAACCCGAGGTCGCGGGCCACTCCCATGTTGCGGACCATCGACCTGCCCACGAAGCAGACCGACCGGCCGTGCTCCTCGGCCGCGTCGAGCACCTGCTGCACCCGGTGCACATGGCTGGCGAAGCAGGCGATGATGATCCGGCGGGTCGCCTCGCGGAAGACTCCGTCGAGCACCGGGGCGATCTCCCGCTCGGAGGTGACGAACCCGGGCACCTCGGCGTTGGTCGAGTCGGACAGCAGCAGGTCCACACCCTCGCGGCCGAGCCGCGCGAAGCCCCCCAGGTCGGTCAGCCGGCCGTCGAGCGGCAGCTGGTCCATCTTGAAGTCGCCGGTGTGCAGGACGAGCCCGGCCTCGGTGCGGATGGCCACGGCCACGGCGTCCGGGATGGAGTGGTTGACCGCGAAGAACTCGCACTCGAACGGCCCGAAGGCGTGCCGCTCCTCCTCCCGGATCTCCTGAGTGACCGCCTTGACGCGGTGCTCGGCGAGCTTCGCGTTCATCAGCGCCAGGGTGAGCCGGGTGCCGATCAGCGGGATGTCACGCCGTTCCCGCAGCAGGTAGGGCACCGCCCCGATGTGATCCTCGTGTGCGTGGGTGAGGATCACCGCCTCGATGTCGTCGAGGCGATCCCGGATGGCGGTGAAGTCGGGCAGGATCAGGTCGATCCCCGGCTGGACGTCCTCCGGGAACAACACCCCGCAGTCCACGATCAGCAGCCGGCCGGCGTGTTCGAAGACGGTCATGTTGCGACCGATCTCCCCAACCCCACCGAGCGGGATGATCCGAAGGCCGTCCGCGCGCAGCGGCGGCGGCGGGCCGAGGTCGGGATGCGGATGGCTCATGAGACCTCACCCGCCGCGGCGACGGCCAGCCCGACGGACGACCCGGACCCGGACGACCCGGACCCGGACGAGGCGCCGGCCGGCGCGCCCCGCCCCCCGGCCTCGACGCCGCCAGGCGCGCCCGGCGGCCCGGCGGCGTCGAGGAGCGCCTCGGCGAGGTCCGCCCGCAGCCGCGCGACCTCGGCGGGAGTGGCGTCCACCAACGGTGGCCGGACCGGCCCCGCGGGCAGCCCGGCCAGCCGCAGCGCGGCCTTGGCCAGGATCACGCCCTGGGTGCGGAACATTCCTTCGTACGCGGGCAGCAAGCCCTGATGCAGCGCGATCGCCCGACCCACCTCACCGGCCCCGAAGGCCTCGATCATGGCACGGATCGCGGGTGCGGCCACGTGCCCGACAACACTGATGACTCCGCATGCCCCGATGGACAGCAACGGCAGATTGAGCGCGTCGGTGCCGGAGTAATACGCCAGACCGGTCCGCGCCAGCACCCAGGAGGATGCGGGCAGATCGTCCTTAGCGTCCTTGACCGCGACGATACGCGGGTGTTCGGCCAACCGCACCAAAGTCTCCGACGCCACCGGAACCCCGGTCCGGCCGGGGATGTCGTAGACGACGACCGGTAGCCCGGTCGCCTCGGCGACGGTGACGAAATGCCGCAGCAACCCGGCCTGCGGTGGCTTGTTGTAGTAGGGCGTCACGACGAGCAGGCCGTGCGCGCCCGCGGCTTCGGCGGCCCGCGCCAGTTCCACGCTGTGCGCGGTGTCACTCGTCCCGACACCGGAGATCACGCGGGCACGGCTTCCCACGGCCTCGACGACGACCCGCACCAGGCGGTCCTTCTCCTCGTCGGTGGTCGTCGGAGACTCCCCGGTGGTGCCGTTGACCACGAGCCCGTCGTTGCCGGCGTCCACCAGACGGCTCGCGAGCNGCGCGGCACCCGCCTCATCGAGACCGCCGTCCGCCCGGAACGGCGTGACCATCGCTGTGATCACGCGCCCGAACGGCGCCGGCGGCAACATTGACATACCGGTCACGCTAGACGGCACCTCCGACATCNCCTCGGCGACCGACGTCNCCCGCCGGACCGCCGAACCTCCACGTTCACTCCTCCGACACCGCCGGGCCGGCACCGGTCCATCCTCCGCCCACGCCGCCTTTCCCGCTCCGCCGGCCCGAGCCGGGTCTGCTCCCCGGACCCGCCCACAAGCACCACCGGCGACCGGCGCGAGACCCGCGGGGGCCGCCGGGCCACCACACGCGGATACCATCCGGCCCAGCCCGGGGACGGCGCACCGCGCGGTGTCGGGCACCGCGACCGGGTCGGACGCCGATCGGACCCTGCCGTCACCGGATGGAGACGGATCGCGACCGGCCGGGCCCCGCTCGGGGACGACGGGACGACCGGCGAAGACAACACCGCACCGCACCGGACCGGACCGCGCAGCACCGTCCCACTCGCCGCGACAGAGCCTCCAGAGTACCGCCACCGGATCGTCCGGGCGGTGCCATCCGGCGGCGCGCGGGTCCGCCAGGATCGCACCCGCCACCCGGGACATTACCGTAATGCCGGACTACCATCACCCATTGCCACCAGCGAGGGCCGCCCGGGTCCCGCGGGCGATCTCCAGGTCCTCGCGTGCCTCGATCACGAGCGTGCGCACGGCGGCCCCCGGCACGCCGATCTCGCGCTCCGTGCCACCAGATGGGCCCGTACCACCAGATGGGCCCGTACCACCAGATGGGCCCGTACCACCAGATGGGCCCGTACCACCAGATGGGCCCGTGCCGCCCGGCAGACCCGTACCACCGGCCCGGGCCGGATCGTTACGCTCGGGATCCACCGCCACGCCCAGGTAGCCGAGTCCGGCCGCGGCCCCGGCCCGCACGGAGGCGGAGTTCTCCCCGACGCCGCCGGTGAACACCAGGGCGTCCAGCCCGCCCAGCGCGGCGGTCATCGCGGCGATCCCGGCGCGCAGCCGGTGCAGGTAGACCGCCAGCGCCAGCGCGGCGGCAGGCTCACCCGCGGCGACGCCGGACTCGACATCCCGCATGTCCGCCGTCCCCGCGAGCGCGCGCAGCCCCGCCGAGGTGAACAGGCGATCGGTGAGCTCGTGCGCGCTCAGTCCCGCCTCCGTCTGCAGCCACAGCAGCGCGCCGGGATCCACGGTGCCGGACCGGGTGGCCATCACCAGGCCCTCCAGCGGGGTGAAGCCCATCGTGGTGTCCNCCCCCNCCCCGTCGAGAACGGCGGCGAGCGACGCGCCCGAGCCGAGATGACAGGTCACGATGCGCCGCGCCCCGGTGAGCGCGGCCGCCCGCCGGGAGACGTGGGCGTGGGACAGGCCGTGGAAGCCGTACCGGCGGATGCCATACCGCTCCCGCCACTCGGCCGGGATGGCGTAGGTGATGGCCTCCGCCGGCATCCGGCTGTGGAACGCCGTGTCGAAGCAAGCGACCTGCGCCACCTCGGGCACGGCCGCCCCGACCTCGTCGAGGGCGGCAAGTGCCGCAGGCTGGTGCAGGGGGGCGAGGGCGGTCAGCCTCCGCAGCCGCTCGGCCACGGCCCGGTCGACGACCACGGGTGCGGTGAAATCCGTCCCGCCGTGCACGATGCGGTGCCCGACCGCGCCCGGCTGGCCACCCTCGTGGGTGAGCTCGCGCAACGCGGCGATGACCCCGGCCGGGTCCACCCGACCGGCTGGCGCGGTGAGATCGCGCGCGGCGAGCAGGACGTCGTCCGGGCCGATCAGCCGCAGCTTGAGGCTGGCCGATCCGGCGTTGACCACCAGGACGTTCATCGCGACGGGGCGGGGCTCGGTAGGGGCGAGGCTCAGTAGGGCCAAGTCCAGTTCCGGATCTCCGGGGCGTCCTCGCCGTGGTCCCGGGTGTAGGTCCGGGCCGCGAGCCGCGCGTCGATCATCTGCTGCCGGACGTGCGCGGCGCGGGCGCCCAGGCTCGGTACCCGGTCGATGACGTCCGCCACCAGGTGGAACCGGTCGAGGTTGTTCAGCATGACCATGTCGAACGGGGTGGTGGTCGTCCCCTCCTCGATGTAGCCACGGACATGCAGGTTGTGATGGTTGTGCCGCCGGTAGGTCAGCCGGTGGATCAGCCAGGGATAGCCGTGGTAGGCGAAGATGATCGGCCGGTCGGTGGTGAACAGCGCGTCGAAGCGGGCGTGCGAGATGCCGTGCGGATGTTCCGCCTCGTCCTGCAGGGACATCAGGTCGACGACGTTGACGACGCGCACCTTCAGATCGGGGAAGTGCTGGCGCAGGAGGTCCACCGCGGCGAGGGTCTCCAGGGTCGGGATGTCCCCGGCACAGGCCATCACCACATCCGGCAGCCCGTCGCCGGGCGCGTCGTGGTCGTTGCTGGCCCAGTCCCAGATGCCCAGGCCACGGGTGCAGTGGGCGATCGCCGCCGGCATCGACAGGTAGTTCAACGCCGGNTGCTTGCCGGCCACGATCACGTTGATGTAGTGCCGGCTGCGCAGGCAGTGGTTGCNGACGGAGAGCAGGGTGTTCGCGTCCGGGGGCAGGTACACCCGGACGACCTCGGCCTTCTTGTTCACGACGTGGTCGATGAATCCGGGGTCCTGATGGGAGAAGCCGTTGTGGTCCTGCCGCCACACGTGGCTGGTCAACAGGTAGTTCAACGATGCGATCGGGCGCCGCCACGGGATGTGCCGGGTGGTCTTCAGCCATTTCGCGTGCTGATTGACCATCGAGTCGACGATGTGGATGAACGCCTCGTAGCAGGAGAAGAACCCGTGCCGGCCGGTGAGCAGATAGCCCTCCAGCCAGCCCTGGCACAGATGCTCGGAAAGCACCTCCATGACCCGACCGTCCACGGCCAGGTGCTCGTCCGTCGGTTCCGTCCCGGCGTTCCAGACGCGGTCGGTCACCTCGAAGAGCGCACCCAGCCGATTGGAGGCGGTCTCATCCGGGCCCATCACCCGGAAGGTGCTCGGATTGGCGGCCACCACGTCCCGTAGGAACGCGCCCAGGATCCGGGTCGGCTCGGCGAGGGTGGTCCCGGGGGCGGTGACGTCGACCGCGTAGTCACGGAAGTCGGGAAGAGTCAGATCACGCAGCAGCTCGCCCCCGTTGGCATGCGGGTTCGCACTCATCCGCCGGGGACCGCGGGGGGCGAGCGCGGCGAGTTCGGCCCGCGGGGCGCCGCCGGCATCGAAGAGCTCCTCCGGCCGGTAGGAGCGCAGCCACGCCTCCAGCTGGGCCAAGTGCCCGGGGTTGTCGTGCAACTGCGCGACGGGCACCTGGTGGGACCGCCACGTGCCCTCGACCGGCAGGCCGTCAACAGTGGCCGGCCCGGTCCACCCCTTGGGGGTCCGCAGCACGATCATCGGCCAGGTGGGGCGCTCGGTGCGGCCGTGGCGGCGGGCCCGGTCCTGGATCTCGTGGATCTCGCCGACGGCGGCGTCCAGGACGCCCGCCATCCGCTGGTGCACCGCGGCCGGGTCGTCCCCGACCACGAAGTACGGATGGTACCCGTAGCCACGCAGGAGCGCGGTCAGCTCCTGCTCGGGGATGCGGGCCAGGATCGTCGGATTGGCGATCTTGTAGCCGTTGAGGTGCAGGACCGGCAGCACCGCGCCGTCGCGACCCGGGTCGAGGAACTTGTTGGAGTGCCAGCTCGCCGCGAGCGGGCCCGTCTCGGCCTCCCCGTCCCCCACGACGGCGCAGACCACCAGGTCGGGATTGTCGAAGGCCGCGCCGTAGGCGTGGGTCAGCGCGTAACCGAGCTCGCCGCCCTCATGAATGGACCCGGGAGTCTCCGGCGCGACGTGGCTGGGAATTCCGCCGGGGAAGGAAAACTGCCGGAACAGCCGCCGCATCCCCGCCACATCCCGGCCGATCGAGGGGTAGACCTCGCTGTAGGTGCCTTCCAGGTAGGCGTTCGCCACGATGCCGGGACCGCCGTGACCCGGACCGATGATGTAGATGGCGTTCAGGTCCTTTGCCCGGATCACGCGGTTCAGATGGGCGTAGATGAGGTTCAGGCCGGGAGTCGTGCCCCAGTGCCCGAGCAGGCGCGGTTTGACGTGCTCCGGACGCAGCGGCTCGGTGAGCAGGGGATTGTCGAGCAGGTAGATCTGTCCGACGGACAGATAGTTCGCCGCTCGCCAGTAGGCGTGGATGAGGTCAAGCTCCGCCGGGGACAACGGCCCCGCGGCCGGATCCGCCCCGCTCCGCTCGGCGTCGACGACGCTCGTCATCGGCTGTACTCTTTCTCTTTCTCCCAGTAAATCAATAGACGGCCGGCGGCGGGAAGGTCCGGCGCTCAGCCCTCCCCCACCAGCGGGCTGGAGGCGACCTCGGTGCCGTCATCCAGCGTCGAGATCCGGAAGTCGGCGAACACGTTGGGCGCCACCCGGAGCAGTTCCCGCAGGACGGCGACGGCAAGCCCGCGGATCTCCNCGTCGGCATGCTCACTCGCCCGCATCCCGATGAAGTGCCGCCACGCCCGGTAGTTCCCGGTGACCACGATCCGGGTCTCGGTCGCGTTCATCAGCACCGACCGGGCCGCCTGGCGCGCCTGCTTGCGCCGTGAGATGGGCGCGGAAACGTCGGCGAACCGCTTCTCCAGACCTTCCAACAGGCGCCCGTAGGCCTCCAGCGAGGCCGCCGCGGCCTGTTGGAACAGGGCGTGCAGCTCCGGATCGGCCGCGATGACCTCCGGTTCCACCACGGCGGCGTCCCGCTCGGGGACGTAGCGCTGGGAGAGCTGGCTGTAGGAGAAGTGCCGGTGCCGGACCAGCTCATGGGTGAGGCTGCGCGACACCCCGGTGAGATAGAGCGATACGGTCCCGTGCTCGAGCACGGACAGATGCCCGACGTCGAGAATGTGCCGTAGGTAGCCGGCGTTGGTCGCGGTCGCCGGATTCGGCTTGTTCCAGCTCTGGTAGCAGGCCCGCCCGGCGAACTCGGCGAGGGCCTGACCGCCGTCGGCGTCGGTGCTCCAGGCCACGTCGTCCGGGGGGATGAACTCGGTCTTGGCGATCACCTGGACCCGAAGCCGCACGGACGTCGGTTCGGACGTCGGTTCGGACGTCGGCTGCGACACTGCCACCTCCATCATCCATCATCTGGACGCGGGACCCGTTGCCCGGTCGCTGGCGGACTCCGCCCACGATAGACGGCGCCCATCCGCCGGGGCGCGGGGACCTCACCCGGCGGCGGCATGCACCCGGACGCCAGGCCTGCAATCACCCGACCGGGCCAGCAATCGCCCAACCGGGATCGTGTCGGCATCCACTTACCCGTCCGGTCACCCGATCGACGCGCGGGGATTGGCAGTCACGACCCGCGTGGTACACCGGAGGTGGACGCCTCGTCAGTCCCCAGCGACGAGGAGTCGCAGTGCCCGCCCTCACGGCGTGGCATGGCGCGGCCGGGGATCTCCGCCCCCGTCAATCCCCGGCCGCCCGGCCACGTCACGACGGACAGCCTCCCGGCGATGGCGCGGCGGCACGCCCGCCGCGCGCATCGGACCGCGGGCTGCGCACGNCCCCCGGGCCCGCCGGTCAGCCCGCGGACGGGGTCCAGGTCGCCGGGTCCGCCGCGGACTGGTCCCCGGTGGCCATGTTCTTCACCTCGTGCGCCCGGCCATCGTCGAAGGGCGGGAACCAGACGAATCCGATGCCCTTGCGGGAGGCGTAGCGGACCTGCCTGGCCACCTTGTCCGGCTGGTGGTAGGTCTCCACCCGCAGCCCCCGGGTGCGCAGCTCGGCGGCCGTCGCGAGGGCGGCGGCGCGGCGCGGCGGGGCGGGGATCACGACCAGCACGTCGGCGGGGCTGGACGGCCCGGTGGTGAGCAGGCCCTCGGCCAGGAGCTTGGCGAAGATGCGGGTGAGGCCGATCGAGATCCCGACGCCGGGGAGGTTGCGGCGGATGAAGGAGCCGGCAAGGTTGTCGTACCGCCCCCCCGAGCAGATGCTGCCGAAGTCCGGCCAGTCGACGAACTTCGCCTCGTAGACGGTCCCGGTGTAGTAGTCGAGACCGCGGGCGATCGAGAGGTCCGCGACCACGTCGCCGGCGGGCAGGTCGGCGAGATCGCCGAGAACCGCGGCGAGCTCGTCGAGCCCCTCGGAGAGCAGGTCCGATTTCACCCCGAGCCGGCGTACCTCCTCGACGACGCCGGGATCGCAGCCCCGAATGCCCGTGAGCTCCAGGCAGGCGCGCACCTGGTCCGGGTCGAGCCCGACCGCGGTGGTCAGCAGCCCCTCCACCCCCGCGAGGCCGATCTTGTCGAGCTTGTCGGCGACCCGGATGACGGCCAGCGGATCGCCGATGCCCAGACCCTCGTAGAAGCCCTGGAGCACCTTGCGATTGTTGATGTTGAGGGTCCAGGGCGGAACGCCGAGGGTGCCCAGGACCTCGTGCACGATGCGGGGAAGTTCCGCGTCGAAGTGCAGGGGCACCTGATCAACGTTGATCACGTCGATGTCGCACTGGGTGANCTCGCGGANGCGNCCCTCCNGAGGNCNCNCCCCCCGCCACACCCGCTGGATCTGGTAGCGCTTGAACGGGAACACGAGGTCGTTGAAGTGGGCGGCCACGTACCGCGCGAAAGGCACTGTGAGGTCGAAGTGCAGGCCGAGGCGGGCGCTGTCGTCGTCGGCGTCGGCCTGCAGGCGGCGTAGCATGTAGACCTCCTGGGAGGTCTCCCCCTTCGCGGTCAGCACCTCGAGCGCCTCGACCGAGGGGGTCTCCACCGAGCAGAAGCCGTACCGCTCGAACGTCGCTCGGATGGTGTCGAGCCAGCGCTGCTCGACGAGACGGACCTCGGGCAGCCACTCGGGAAATCCGCTCACGGGCAGGGGACGGACGATCGGCGCGTCACTCATCGCCGCGGAATCTCCTCATCATCTCGAACGGACGGGCACCTGCCGCCCCGGGCACGGTCAACCGCGAAGCCGGGTGGCAGTCACCGATGTCGAGCGAGGAGACGCATAAGCAGCAGCCTATCGCGTGGGGCTCGTTGACCTCACAGCCGGAGAGCGATTCCACGGCGGGGATGGGGCCCGTTCCACCGGGCCCCATCCCGTCGATCACACCGGGTGCCCCGCGCGCGCCTCGACCTCCGCGAGCCGCGCACCCGTCTCGCCGCACTGCTCGACCGGCGCCGGCGGCGCTCCGTCCCCCCGGTGCCGCTGCTCCGGCAACGAGCTCGGGATGACGCCGGTCGGCCGGCCGGGGGCCAGGTAGACCCATCCGGCCTGGCGCCACTGGTCGGCGTCGAGCGCGTGCCGGGCGTCCACCACGACCTTGCGCCGGACCACGGCCCCGAGCCGGGCCGGGTCCAGGTCGGCGAACTGGCGCCACTCGGTGAGCAGGACCAGCGCGTCGGCCCCCTCGACCACGGCCTCGACGGAGTCGCTGTAGGCGAGGCCGGGCAGGGCCTGCCGGGCGTTGTGCGTCGCGACCGGATCCACGACCGTCACCCCGGCGCCGGTCTCGGCCAGTAGCCCCGCGACCGCGAGCGCCGGGGAGTCCCGCACGTCGTCGGAGTTGGGCTTGAACGCGGCGCCCAGCACGACGAGGCGCCGGCCGACCAGCGTGCCGTCGAGGGCCGCGGTGACCAGGTCCACCACACGGTCCCGGCGACGATTGTTGATCTCGTCGATCTCACGCAGGAAACGCAGCGCCGCACCGACCCCGAGCTCGTCTGCGCGGGCCTGGAAGGCCCGGATGTCCTTGGGTAGGCAGCCNCCCCCGANCCCCNCCCCCGGACGCAGGAAGTTCCCGCCGATGCGCACGTCGTGGGACAGCGCCTCGGCCAGCGTCAGGACATCGGCATCGACCGCCTCGCACACCTCCGCCATCGCGTTGATGAAGGAGATCTTCGTCGCGAGAAAGGAGTTGGCCGCCGTCTTCACCAGCTCGGCCGTCGCGTAGTCGGTCACGATGACCGGCACCCCCTGGGCGATCACCGGCGCGAAAGCGGCCCGCAGCGCTCCCTCCGCAGCCGGGGAGGCGACACCGAAGACGAGCCGGTCCGGTCGCAGGGTGTCGGCCACCGCGAAGCCCTCCCGGAGGAACTCCGGGTTCCAGGCCAGCTGGACGCCGGCGAGATCGCTGGAGATGTCGGCGGCGGGCTCGTCCACCTCGTCATGGCCCAACCCGTCATGACCCACCTCGACGCGGCCCAACCCGTCGGCCCCCGCCGCGCCGGGCGCCGTCTCGCCCGCGACCGGGCGGTTCGCCGGGGCGAGCTGCGCGATCGTCCGGGCGAGCCCCGCAGCCGTGCCGGCCGGCACCGTCGACTTGCCGACCACGAGGCACGGCCGGGTCAGCAGCGGCGCGAGGCGCTCGATGGCGGCGTGCAGGTGGCTCAGGTCCGCCCCGTAACCGTCGGCACGCTGGGGGGTGCCCACACAGACGAAGTGCACGTCGCCGAACTCGGCAATCTCCTCGAAGGAGGTGGTGAAACGCAGCCGTCCGGTCCGGAGGTTCGCGCGCAGGAGGTCGGCGAGGTCGGGCTCGAAGAACGGGATCTCCCCCGCGGACAACCGCTCGATCTTCGAATGGTCGACGTCCACGGCGAGCACCTCGAAGCCAAGCTCCGCCATGCACACCGCGTGGGTGGCCCCCAGGTACCCGGTGCCGATGACGGTCAGGCGTGGACGAGGCCCGGTTCCGGGCGCCGCCGCATCATCAAGGCTGTCCGACGAGCTCATCAGGCTCCTCCTCATCGTCGTACCCCCCTGGATTGAGACGCTGAAACTCCCAGGCGTCCCGGCACATGTCCGCGACATCCCGGCGGGCTGACCAGCCGAGTGCCGTACGGGCGAGCGCCGCGTCGGCGACCAGGGCGGCGACGTCCCCCGGCCGCCTCGCCACGACGCGACTGGGGAGATCACGAGCGCAGGCCGCGGAGAAGGCCGCGAGCAGTTCCCGCACGGAGGTGCCAGCGCCGGTCCCGAGGTTGATGACCCGATGTCCCGCCTGGTCATCGAGATGATCGAGAGCGAGTCGATGGCCCTCCGCCAGGTCGACCACGTGGATGTAGTCGCGTACGCCCGTGCCGTCGGGCGTGGGGTAGTCGTCGCCGAAGATGGACAGCTCCGGGCGCCGGGCGACCGCCACCTGGGCCAGGTAGGGCATGACGTTGTTCGGCACCCCACGGGGATCCTCGCCGAGCAGGCCCGACTCGTGCGCCCCGGCGGGGTTGAAGTATCGCAGGGACGTCACGTGCCAGGACGGATCCCGGGCGCAGAGGTCGGCGAGGATCTGCTCGCACATCCATTTGGTGCGCGCGTAGGGATTGGTCGGGCGGGCCGGCGTGTCCTCGGCGATCGGTACCTTGTCCGCCGCTCCGTAGATTGCGCACGAGGACGAGAAGACCAGCCGGCGCACGCCGTGCTCCGCCATCACGCGGACCAGACCCAACGTCGCGTTGACGTTCGTGTCGTAGTACTCCAGCGGGATGTCGACCGACTCGCCGACGGCTTTGAGAGCGGCGAAGTGAATAACGGAATCGATCTTCCATCGGCGGAACACGTCACCGAGCGCCGCCCGGTCACGGACATCGAGCCGCACGAAGTCGATGTCGCCGTCCACCACCTTACGCAGCCTGTCCAGCACCCGCGGTGAGCTGTTGACGAAGTTGTCCACTCCCACTACCCGATGACCCGCGGCGAGCAGGTCCACCCAGGTATGAGAGCCGATGAACCCCGTCGCCCCGGTCACCAGGACCGTCTCGGCTCGACTCGTCGACGTCATAGCTCGGTTATCCACTTCTTCGGTGATCAACTGAAACAACTCGTCACCGGTGCTCCACACCGGCCCGGAACAACCGATCCCGGCAGCAGGATCAACCCGACGGCGGCTAGGATCCGTACCACGGCCACGGCCACGGCCACGGCCACGGCCACGGCCACGGCCACGGCCACGGCCACCGCCACCGCCACCGCCCTTCGGCTGGACCGCGCGGTCCCGACCGTTCGGGCAGCGAACACCGCGATGGGCACGGGCACACCCGGGGCGACGGACATCGGGCACAGCAGAACATAACCCCCAGGTCGGTGCATCGCCGACCTGGTAGCGGCCGCGGCGATCCCGGTGAACCAGACGATCGGCGCGAGCAGGAGCCCCGGTCCGGTCACAGCGCCAGCGTCGGGTAGTGCACGGCCGGTGGCAAGAACCGCGCGCACGGCACCCGGGACCGGCGGCCCACGTCCCGGAAGAAGATGTCCGGGAGGTGGCGTGGCCACGGGAACTCTCGGGTCACCATTGCCGCGGACGTCCCGGGCCCGTCGCCGTTCGCCCACGCATCGGCGGCGAGGGCCCCGCCTCGGCCTGAGCGCGCACGGCAGGTAGGTGGCGCTGACATCCTCGGCGGGNTGCGGACCAATGCCACCGATCTCACGTAACGCGGCGGTGCACACGGCGTGGCGCCGGCCATCACGAACCCTCCCCCCGCAAACAGAAAGTCACGTTCCCCGCGCGGCCACGTTCCTGGAAAGCCACGTCCCCGGAAAGCTCGGTGGCGGGGCGGGACACCTGTGACGCCGGTCAAGCGACCTGACGGCTCTCCGCGAGCTGGCCGGCGAACCAGGAGATCGTCCGGGTGAGCCCGTCGTGCAGGCTCGTCTTCGGTTCCCAGCCCAGGAGGGTCCGGGCGAGGGTGATGTCGGGTTGACGCACCGAGGGGTCGTCCTGGGGCCGCGGGACGAAGGTGATCGGCGCCGTCGATCCGCACAGGTCACGGACGAGCACCGCGGTGTCGAGGATCGACATCTCGTGCGGGTTCCCAATGTTCACGGGCCCGGGCAGGTCCGAGTGCAGAAGTCGGACGATGCCGTCGATCAGGTCGTCGACGTAACAGATGGACCGGGTCTGGGTTCCGTCACCGGCGACCGTGATGGGCTCGCCCCGCAGCGCCTGGGAGATGAAGGCGGGAATGGCGCGACCGTCATCGACCCGCATCCGCGGGCCGTAGGTGTTGAAGATGCGGACAATACCGGTGTCGACACCGTGCTTGCGCCGATAGGCCATGGTCACCGCCTCGGAGAAGCGCTTGGCCTCGTCGTACACACTGCGCGGGCCGACCGGGTTCACGTTGCCCCAGTAGCCTTCCGGCTGGGGATTGACCTGTGGATCGCCGTAGGACTCCGAGGTCGAGGCGAGCAGGAACCGAGCATTCTTCTGCCGCGCCAGGCCAAGGGCGTGGAAGGTACCGAGCGAGCCGACCTTGAGCGTTTCGATCGGCAGCTCGTAGTAATCCACCGGAGATGCCGGGGACGCAAAGTGCAACACGGCGTCGACCGGACCAGAAACATAAATGAAATCATTCACATCCCGGTTGACCAGGCGGAAACGTGGGTCGGCGAGCAGATGCTCCACATTCTCCGGCCGGCCGGTGATGAAGTTGTCGAAACAGATGACCTCGTAGCCGCCGCCCAGTAGGCGTTCACAGAGATGACTGCCCAGAAAACCGGCGCCGCCGGTCACTATCGCACGCACGTCGTGTGCTCCCGGATCTGGAATACAGAGGACCCCGGAGAGTGCCCGTCGATCGCTGTCCGGAGTCCGGCGACGACGGGCGTCCTCCCTTGAGCCATGCGAAGGAGGCGGCGCATCCGATCAGATCGCGCCGCGAGGCCAGGTTGGAGGATCGGGGGAAACGGACATCAAATGATCGGAGATCAGAGGATCAGTAGCTGCTCACCCGCCGGAGCACTCAGCATGGACACTGCCGGACCGATCTCGAATGGCCGCAGGACACGAACACCGCACTACCCCCCAGTAGTCTGATGGCCGACAACGCCGACCCTCTGCGGCATCNTACACAGGTCATCGACGCGTTAAGTACGCGGCCCGGCCCAGTCTCCCTCCTAGCCACGTCGATACGATATAACCACCCGTCACCGATGGCGCCCGACTCCCTACGGGAGATGTCAATGGCCGTCCCGGAGCCGCCTGCATTGGATGAGCAATTCACCGCCAGGGGACGGAGCACGGTCACCCGCGGGAGTGCCGCTCAAGGACGATCGCGTGACGCATCGCGGCGCGTCCCCGGCGGGTGTCCCCGGCATCTCCATAGGAGACCGCGAGCCGGTACCAGCGACGCCATTCACCCGGCGCCGCCTCGACCTCCGCCCGACGCTGGGCGAACGCGGCGTCGGCCGAGGCGCGGTCGATCCGGCCCGACGGCCGGCGCACGAGAACCGGCTCGTCGGCACGGGCGCCGGGGTCGAAGCCGCGGGCGGTGCCGGACTCGACGTCAGCCGTCGCATCCGCGGCTACGTCGAACATCCGGGCAAGCCGCTCGGTGTCGCGGCCGAAACGCAGCTCACGCAGGATGACGACGGCGCCGATCATCGGAAGCAGCACGACACCGAGACCGAGTCCACGGGCCGCCCAGCGATCGTCGCCGAGCAACTGGATTCCCCGCCACCCGATCAGCCCGAGGTAGAAGCCACACGCCGCGACGAGCACGGCCACCAGCCACCGGGCCCTCACCTGGACGCCCCACCGGATGCCGACGCCACCGGGCCGTCCGGATCCAGCCGGATCCGCGCCCCGGGTGCCGCCAAGGTCGCCACGACCGGCATCCGCCGCTTGACCAGGGAGCACACGTCGTCGGGGCGCGCCCGGGCCAGGCAGCTGAACGTCGTACCAAGATCGATACCAAAGACGCTACGGGTACCCGCCGGGAAACGACGGTCAACGTGTCCGACCACATCCGGAAACCTATCTTTCGCGGCCCGTGGTGGCAGCAGACACCTGCCCCAAGATGCCCGCGGCGCTAGTCCAGGTCGAGCAGCGACTCCAGACCGACCGTGAGTCCCGGTCGCTCGCCGACCTTCCGCACGCTTAGCAGCACCCCCGGCATGAACGAGGTGCGGTCGTAGGAATCGTGTCGCAGGGTGAGGGTCTCCCCGGCGCCCCCGAGCAGGACCTCCTGATGCGCGACGAGCCCGGCGAGGCGGACGGCATGCACCGGCACGCCATCGACCCGGGCGCCGCGGGCACCGTCGAGGGCGGCGGTTGTCGCGTCCGGGCCGGCCACCGGCAACCCGGCGGTGGTACGCGCCGCGGCGACCAGCTGCGCGGTACGCCGGGCGGTGCCGCTCGGCGCGTCGGCCTTGCCGGGATGGTGCAACTCGATGATCTCCACCGAGTCGAAGAACCGGGCGGCCCGGGCGGCGAACGTCATCATCAGCACGGCGGCTACCCCGAAGTTCGGCGCGACGAGCACCCCGACCCCCGGTGCCGCGGCCAGCCAGCCACGCAGGGTCGCGAGCCGCGGCTCGTCGAAGCCGGTGGTGCCGACGACGACGTGCTTGCCGGCCTGGACGCACCAGCGGAGGTTGTCCATCACCGCGTCGGGGGTGGTGAAGTCGACGACGACGTCGGCCGCGGCGAGCGCACCACGGTCATCGCCGGTGCCGAGGGCCGCGACCAGCGCCAGGTCGGCGGCGGCCTCGACGGCGGCACACACCGTCGACCCCATCCGTCCCCGTGCACCGAGCACCCCCACCGCTGTCCCGGTTACCGGGACAGCGCCGGTTACCGGGACAGCGCCGGTTACCGGGCGGGACTCGGAGTCGGACATCGGTGAACCTCTCGGGACGAGAGTCGCTAACGGGCGACGGCGGCGCTGAAGTCGTGGTCGTCGAAGGGTCCGATGACGCCCAGGGCCCAGGACTGGTCCAGCAGCTCCCGCGCGATCGCGGTGACATCGTCGAGGGTGACCGCGTCCACCCGGGCGATGATCTCGTCGACCGACAGGACCTCACCGTGGACGAGCTCGCTCTTGCCGAGGCGGCTCATCCGGGATCCGGTGTCCTCCAAGCCGAGGATCATCGAGCCGCGGTTCTGCCCACGGGCCCGGTCGAGTTCCTCGGCACTGATCCCGTGCTCGGCGATCTGGCGTACCTGCTCACGGGCGAGCTCGAGGACCACGTCGGCACGCTTGGGGGCGCATCCGGCATAGACGCCGAACAGGCCCGCGTCGGCGAAGTGGGAGGCGAACGAGCCCACCGAGTACGCCAGCCCCCGCTTCTCCCGGATCTCCTGGAACAGCCGCGAGCTCATCCCACCGCCCAGCGCCGTCGACAGCACGCCGAGCGTGTAACGGCGCGGATCGTGCCGGGACAGTCCCCTGGTGCCGAGCACGAGATGCGCCTGCTCGGTCGGCCGGTCGGTCACGACGATGCCGGGCGGCGGCGGGTAGTCGTACGATCCGCCACGCACCTCGAACGGCTCGGCGCTCACCGTCAGACGGTCGGCGAACGCCTCGGCGACCAGCGCCAGCGCCCGGTCGTGCGCCAGGTTGCCGGCGATGGAGACCACCATCGCCGGCGGGACGTACCGGGAGCGGTAGTAGTCCGCGATGGTCTCCCGGCCCAGCCCCTCGATCGACTCGGTCGTCCCGAGCACCGGGCGGCCGAGTACCGACGACCCGAGCATCGCCGCCGCGAATACGTCATGGACGAGGTCACCCGGGTCGTCCTCGTACATGGCGATCTCCTCCAGGATCACGCCACGCTCGGCCTCGACGTCGTCGGCTGTCACCAGCGAGTTGGTGACCATGTCGGCGATGACGTTGACGGCCATCGCGAGATCGGAGTCGAGCACCCGCACGTAGTAGCAGGTGTACTCCTTGCCGGTGAAGGCGTTGATGTCCCCGCCGACCGCCTCGACCGACGCGCTGATAGTCAACGCGTCCCGGCTGGGCGTGCCCTTGAACAGCAGGTGCTCCAGGTAGTGGGAGCATCCGGCGGTCACCGGCGTCTCGTCGCGCGAGCCCACCGCGACCCAGACGCCGATCGCGACCGAGCGCACCCCGGGGACCCGCTCGGTGATGACCCGCAGACCGCCGGGGAGCACGGTGCGGCGCGCCGTGCCGTCCAGCAACGATTCGCCACTGACTCCGCCAGCAGCGAGCAGGTGCGCGGCCCGGGCGCCGGGAACCGGCTTGTTCCGCGGCGCGCCGGCGGTCCCCGCTGAGCAGGTCAGGTCGGGCGTGGGAGTGTCGGACACGACGGGCCGTCAGGAGGCGGCGGCCGCCGCGTCGGCGGCTTCGGCGCTCGGGGACAGGCTGATCTTCCCGCGGCTGTCGATCTCGGTGATCTCGACCTGGAGCTTCTGGCCCACCGTCAGGACGTCCTCCACCTTCTCTACCCGCTTACCGCCGGAGAGTGTCTTGAGCTTGCTGACGTGGAGCAGGCCGTCCCGGCCCGGGGTGAGCGAGACGAAGGCCCCAAAATTGGNGATCTTCACAATCGTCCCCAGATAACGCTCGCCGACCTCGGGCATCTGCGGGTTGGCGATCGCGTTGATCGCCGACCGGGCGGACTCCGCCGACGGACCGTCCACCGCGCCGATGTAGATCGTCCCGTCGTCCTCGACGGTGATCTCGGCACCGCTGTCCGCCTGGATCTGGTTGATCATCTTACCCTTGGGTCCGATGACCTCCCCGATCTTGTCCACCGGGATCTTGACGGAGATGACCCGCGGGGCGTGAGCGGACATCTCGTCCGGGCTGCCGATGGCCTCGGCCATCACGTCGAGGATCGCGAGCCGCGCCCCGCGCGCCTGCTGGAGCGCCGCGGCGAGGACCGAGGCCGGGATGCCGTCGAGCTTGGTGTCGAGCTGGAGCGCGGTGACGAAGTCCCGGGTGCCGGCGACCTTGAAGTCCATGTCCCCGTAGGCGTCCTCGGCCCCGAGGATGTCGGTCAGGGTGACGTAGGAGTCGTCGGCGTGGATGAGGCCCATCGCGATCCCGGCGACCGGCGCCTTGAGCGGTACCCCGGCGTTGAGCAGCGACAGGGTGCTCGCGCACACCGAGCCCATGCTCGTTGACCCGTTCGAACCCAGCGCCTCGGATACCTGCCGGATCGCGTAGGGGAACTCCTCGCGGCTGGGCAGCACCGGGAGCAGGGCCCGCTCGGCGAGTGCCCCGTGGCCGATCTCTCGGCGCTTCGGCGAACCGACGCGGCCGGTCTCGCCGGNGGAGTACGGCGGGAAGTTGTAGTTGTGCATGTACCGCTTGGTGCGGTCGGGGTTGAGCGTGTCGACCGTCTGCTCCATGCGCAGCATGGCCAAGGTCGTGACGCCGAGGATCTGCGTCTCGCCCCGCTCGAACAGCGCCGAGCCGTGTACCCGCGGGATGTAGTCGACCTCGGCCGACAGCGCGCGGATCTCGGTTGTCGAGCGACCGTCGATGCGCACGCTCTCGGTCACGATGCGGGAGCGGACGAGCTTCTTGGTCAGCGCCCGGTAGGCGGCGCCGATCTCTTTCTCTCGCCCCTCGAACTGGGAGGCCACCTTCTCGGCCGCGAGCTGGCGGACCCGGTCGAGCTCGTTCTCGCGCTCAGCCTTGCCGGGGATGCGCAGCGCGGCGGACAGCTCGTCGCCGATTGCCGCGGACAGCGCGTCCAGCACGTCGTCGTGATAGTCGATGAAGACGGGGAACTCCCGGGCAGGCTTCGCGGCGAGCGCGGCCAGCTCGCTCTGGGCCCGGCAGAGCTCACGGATGGCGGGCTTCGCCGCCTCGAGGCCCGCGGCCACGACCTCCTCGGTGGGAGCCGGCGCGCCGTGCGCGAGCAGCTCGACCGTGCCCGGGGTCGCCTCGGCCTCCACCATCATGATCGCGACGTCCGAGCCGTCCTCGATCACCCGACCGGCCACGACCATGTCGAAGGTCGCCCGAGCGAGCTCCGCATGGGTCGGGAAGGCGATCCACTCGCCGTCGACGAACCCGACCCGGGTCGCACCGATCGGCCCGGTGAAGGGCAGGCCGGACAGCGTCGTCGACGCGCTGGCCGCGTTGATGGCGACCACGTCGTAAAGGGTGTCGGGATCCAGGGCGAGCACGGTGGCCACGACCTGGATCTCGTTGCGCAGCCCCTTGGCGAACGACGGCCGCAGCGGCCGGTCGATGAGCCGGCAGGTGAGGATCGCGTCCTCGCTGGGGCGGCCCTCCCGCCGGAAGAACGAACCGGGGATGCGCCCGGCCGCGTACATCCGCTCCTCGACATCCACCGTCAGCGGGAAGAAGTCGAGCTGTTCCTTGGGCTGCTTGCTGACCGTCGTCGCCGAGAGCACCATCGTGTCGCCCAGGTAGGCGACGGCGGAGCCGGCGGCCTGCTTGGCGAGACGTCCGGTCTCGAACCGAACCGTCCGGTCTCCGGCCGGGGTCGCGATGACCGCTTCGGCCGCATGTGTCGAGTCGTCCACTCGAACCACTCCATCCTCTTCCTCGGCCGGATCCACGCGGCCGAGCCTCTTCTACGGCCGGGTCCACGCCAACGAGGATGCCGGTGCTCAGTCGAAGTCCCCGGGTCCGGTGCCCGTACCCATCCCGGCGACCACGACCGAGGACCGGCGGCTCGCACCACCACGGACCCGGCCAGGTCCTCCACACCGCCGAGCGGACGACTCCGCCGACGGCTCGACGCATTCGGTACCTACCCCCGATGCGTCAGAGGGAGCGTCCCACCCGGGCCGCTCCCCCTCTTCGCGCTACCGCCGTAGCCCGAGTCGCTCGATCAGAGCGCGGTATCGGTTGATATCCGTCTTCGCCAGGTAGTTCAGCAGCCGTCGGCGACGGCCGACGAGCAGCAGCAGACCGCGGCGGCTGTGGTGATCGTGCTTATGCACCTTGAGATGCTCGGTCAGGTCACTGATCCGACGGGTCAGCATCGCGACCTGCACCTCGGGCGAGCCCGTGTCCCGCTCGACGGTGGCGTAATCGGACATGATCTTCTGCTTGACGTCGCTCGCGAGCGGCACGCTCCACCTTCTCCTTCTGTTTCGGGACGGCGCGCGTCCGGGGTCTTCCCCACCCGGATCGATCACCGGACCTCGGCATCATCGCCGTCCGGTCCGGACACACCGCACCCGCCTGACCGGGAAGCCTATCAACCCGAGGAGAGCCGCTCGGCCACCGGCGGAGTTCAGCCGAGTTCAGCCGAGTTCAGACGAGCAGGGTTGCCGCGCGGGTGGCCTCCACATCCGCGGCCATCTGGGTGACGAGCTCGGCCACCGAGTCGAAGCGCAGGGTCGGACGCAGCCGATGGGTGAACTCGTAGGCCATGTACTCGCCGTAGAGATCCTCGTCGAAGTCCAGGAGAAACGCTTCGACGCGCCGGTCGCGTCCCTCGAACGTCGGATTCGTACCGATCGAGATGGCGGCGGGCTGGCGGCGGCCGGACCAGCAGGCGAAGCCCGCGTACACGCCGTCCGCCGGAACGGCGGCCCACGGCGTCACCTGGATGTTCGCCGTAGGATAGCCGATGGTGCGGCCACGCGCGTCGCCGTGCACGACGACACCCTCGACCCGATGCGGCCGGTCCAGCGCGGCCGCCGCAGCCGCCACGTCGCCCTCGGCCACCCGGGCACGGATCGCCGTCGAGGAGAGCACCTGCTCGCCGGAGCGGACGAGACGGACCCCGTCAACCTCGAATCCCTCCCGGGCGCCCGCCTCCGACAGCGTCGCGAGCGTCCCGGCGGCCCGGTGACCGTAGGTGAAGTTCTCCCCCACCACGACCACGCTCGCCCGCAGCCGCTCGACCAGTATCCCGTGCACGAAGTCAGCCGGGGAGACCCGACTGAACTCCAGCGTGAACGGCTCGACGCAGAGCGCGTCCACCCCGGTCCCGGCCAACAGCTCGGCCTTGAAACGCAGCGTCGTGAGCAGGGCGGGATGGCTGCCGGGTCGCAGCACCTCACCGGGATGCGGGTCGAAGGTCAACACCAGCGAACGCTCACCGCGTTCCCGCGCCAGCCGGACCGCCCGGCCGATGATCTGCCGGTGCCCGAGGTGCACCCCGTCGAAGAAGCCAATCGTGACGACCCCGCCCCGCCACTGGACAGGCGTGTTCTCCGCCCCTCGCCACGTTTGCACGTGCGAAGCCTAGGACATTCTCGTGGGGCGCTGTCGGGCCACCGAACCCCGGCCGGGGCCGCCGGACTAGACCGGGGCGAAGACGACGAGCGACCGGACCGCATGCTCGGTCTCCTCGACCAGGGCCAGCACGGTCCCGTCGGGACCGAAGACGCCGTACGTACCCGGCCGTCCCACCGGGGGCAACCGTCGGCCATGGGACACGTCCGCTGCCGCCTCCGCCGTCACGTCGCGGCGCAGGAAGCCGGCCGCGACCGCGTCGGTCAGCGATGTGACCGCCCGCGGCCCCAGCTCGGCGAACGTGTCGAGAGTCACTGCGCCCGCCAGGTCGAAGGGACCAACGGCGGTGCGCCGCAGGGCGGTCAGATGCGCCCCGCAGTCCAACGCCGCCCCGAGATCACGGGCGAGCGCCCGCACGTATGTTCCACTGGAGCAACCGACCGTGACCTCCAAATCGGTTCCGGCCGGGTCCACCGCCCCGTCGCCCGCGGCCCGCCGCGCCAGCAGGTCGAAGCGGTGGACCGTCACCCGGCGTGGGGCGAGATCGACCACCTCGCCGGCCCGGACCCTGGCGTACGCGCGTACCCCGCCCACCTTGACCGCGCTCACGCTGGCAGGAACCTGGTCGAGCACCCCGGTAAGGGCGGCCATGGCCCGCGTGAGCCGGTCGGCGTCGACGTCCACCGGACGGTCCTCGACCGGCGCGCCCTCGGCGTCGTCGGTCGTGGTAGTCCGGCCGAGCCGGATCGTGGCNTCGTACACCTTGTCGGTGAGGGCGAGATGTCCGAGCAGGCGGGTTCCCCGGCCGGCTCCCAGCACCAGCACGCCCGTCGCCATCGGATCGAGGGTGCCCGCGTGGCCGATCCGACGCTGCCCGAGAATGCGCCGCGCCCTGGCGACGACATCGTGCGACGTCCAGCCGGCCGGCTTGTCCACGACGACGAGCCCGTCGACCTGTGGCCCGGGACTGGGACCGGGACCGGATCCCCGGCGGGATGCGGCTCCCCCCGGCCGCGCGGATCCCCGGGTGGATCCCCCCCGGGTGCTCACCGCGGGCTCCGGACCGCGTTCCTCGGGCCACCCGGGCCGCGCGGATTCTCCGGAGTCCCCGGGCCCCCCAGGCGCGGAGCCCGCGCCAGCGCGTCCCGAAGCACGTCCATCAACTCGTCGAGCGTCGTCCCGCAGGAGAATCCGGCGGCGAAGCGATGGCCGCCACCACCGAGAGCCGTACAGACCGCGCCGACGTCAACGTCCCCCTTGGAACGGACCGAGACCTTCCAGACGTCACCATCCTGCTTGCAGACAAGGGCGACCTCTGCCTCCGACACGGTGCGCACCGTGTCGATGAGCCCCTCGATCTCGTCGTACTCCAGTCCCGCGGCGCGCAGATCGGCCTGGCCGCACCAGGACCAGACGAGGTCGTACTCGGGCTCCAGCCGGACGCGGCCGAGAACCTCCCCGAGTAGCTTGAGATAGCCGAAGCGGTGGGTGTCCCACAGGGCACGGCTGATCAGGTCGGGACGGATGCCCGTGGCCACCAGCCGGGCGGCCAGCTGGTGCACCGCCGGTGTCGTCGCGGCGAAACGGAACGATCCCGTGTCGGTTACCAGACCGGTGTAGATCGCTGTCGCGATGTCCCGGTCGAGCCGCACGCCCAGGGCATCGACGAGGTCGATGACCATGGCGCTGGTCGAGGCCGCCTCGGGGTCGACCAGATTGAGATCGCCGAACCGGGTGTTGGAGGCATGGTGGTCGACGACCAGGACCCGGCAACCGGCCGTGGTGCTGGCGAGCCTGCCCAGCCGGGACCGGCTGCCGGCGTCCAGGGTCACCACGAGACCCGGCCGGCCGGTGACGGCCTCGGGGGCCACCAACAGATCCTGACCGGCGAGGAAACGAAGCACCCGGGGAACGACGAAGGGATCCGCGTCGAAGGACACCCGCGGCCTTCCGCCCAGCGACCGCAGCGCGAGCCCCAGCGCCAACGCCGATCCGAGACTGTCCCCGTCGGGGTTCACGTGGGCGATCAGCAGGATGTCGTCACCGGCGTCGATCGCGCCGGTCAGTGCGGTCACCGCGGCCTGGAAATCACCGGTCGGACCGGCACCGTCCGGGCGGGAGCGGTTGACCGACGCCGCCGGCGGGCCCGCGAGATCGGTCGCATCGCTCATCGTCAGTTCCCATCGCAGCTGTCTCGTGCCTGTCACCGCGGTGTCCCGGGCCCGTNCCCCGTCANCCCTCCTGCCGGGCCGTCCCGCCGTACTCGTCCACCTCGCTCAGCTCATCCACCTCGCTCAGCTCATCCACCTCGCCGGCGGCGGGGCGCGGCCGGCGGTAGGGATCGTCGTCGCCCGCCGGGCGAGCATCCCGACGGACCTCGGCCAGATACGCGTCGCGTTCCCGGGCAACGCTGATCAACTTCTCCAGATGCTGGGCGTCGTCGGGAAGTCGGTCATGAACGAAGGTGAGCGTCGGGGTCACCTTCACCCCCGTGGCCCGGCCGACCTGGCTGCGCAGCAGCCCCCGGGCGGATTCGAGCGCCTGGGCCGACGCCTGCCGCGCCGTCTCATCGCCGTAGACGGTGTAGAAGACCGTCGCGTCGACCAGATCCGGCGTCAGCCGCACATCCGTGACGGTCACCATGCCGAGTCGAGGATCCTTGACGCCACGCTCCAGCGTGGACGCCACAACCTCGCGGATACGCACGGCCAGCCGCCGTGCCCGGGCCGGATCAGCCACCGTCCNCCTCCTCGTTCGCCGGTCCCGCCGGCGGCACGCTCACCGCGGCAGATGCACCGGGTGCGTGCGGTTCACCGGGTGCATGCGGTTCGTCGTCCGCGTCGTCCGCCGAAAAGTAGCGCGCCCGCGCGGCGAGGACCTCGACGTCCGGTCGCTGGGCCACCAGATGCTCGCAGGAACAGAGGACCTCGACGCAGTGCGCCCGGTCCGCGGCGACGACCGCCATCCCGATCTCGGCTCGCCGGTGCAGATCATGATGGCCGGTCTCGGCCACGCTGAGGGCGAAACGGCGACGCAGCTCCGCCACGATCGGCCGCACCACCGACCGTTTCTCCTTCAACGAGTGCACGTCACCGAGCAGCAGATCAAGGCTGAGGGTTCCGATCCACATGGTCGTCTCCCGCCGCCGGGCACACACCGCCGGTGACGATCGGGCAGACAGCTCGATCGTCACCGGCCGCGGACGTGCTCAGGCGCGGGGAACCTCCCGTTGCTCGAACGTCTCGATCACGTCATCGATCTTGATGTCGTTGAACGACCCGAGACCGATACCGCACTCGTAGCCCTCGCGGACCTCCGTCGCGTCGTCCTTGAAACGCTTGAGCGACTCGACCGTGAGGTTGTCGGCCACGACGACGCCGTCGCGGATGAGCCTGGCCTTGGTGTTCCGCCGGATGACGCCGGAACGGACCAGAGAGCCGGCCACGTTGCCGATCCGCGGCACGCGGAAGACCTCGCGGACCTCGGCGGTACCGAGCTGCGCTTCCTCGTAGACGGGCTTGAGCATGCCCTTCAGGGCGTTCTCGATGTCCTCGATAGCCTGGTAGATCACCGAGTAGTACCGGACCTCGACGCCCTCACGGTCGGCCAGCTCCGTCGCCTTGCCCTGCGGCCGGACGTTGAAGCCGATGATGATCGCGTCGGACGCCGACGCCAGCATCACGTTGGTCTCAGTGATCGCGCCGACCCCACGGTCGATGATCCGCAGACCGACCTCGTCACCGACATCGATCTTGAGCAAGGCGTCCTCGAGCGCCTCGACCGAACCGGACACATCGCCCTTGAGGATGAGGTTGAGCTGGGTCTTCTCGCCCTCCTTCATCCGCTCGAGGATCGTCTCCAGCGTCGGACGGCCCCGGCTCAGCGCCAGCTCCGCGTTACGCTCGCGGGCCTGACGCCGTTCGGCGATCTGACGGGCCACCCGGTCCTCGGGCACCACCAGGAAGTTGTCACCCGCGTCGGGAACGCTGGTGAACCCCAGGACCTGGACGGGTCGGGCCGGGCCCGCCTCGACCACCTGACCACCGTGTTCGTCGAGCATCGCCCGAACCCGACCGAACGCCTCGCCGGCGACGACCGAGTCACCGACCCTCAGCGTGCCGCGCTGGACCAGCACGGTCGCCACCGGACCCCGGCCCCGGTCGAGCCGACCTTCGATGGCGACACCCTGCGCCTCGACCTCGGTCGGAGCCCGCAGGTCCAGGGATGCGTCGGCGGTCAGGACGATCGCCTCGAGCAGGCCGTCGATGTTCGTCCGGTTGCGGGCGGAGACGTCAACGAACATCGTGTCGCCGCCGTACTCCTCCGCCACCAGGCCGTACTCGGTGAGCTGACCCCGCACCTTGGCCGGGTCGGCGCCCTCCTTGTCGACCTTGTTGACCGCCACCACGACCGGGACGCCGGCCGCCTGGGCGTGGTTCAGCGCCTCGATGGTCTGCGGCTTCACCCCGTCGTCGGCGGCCACGACCAGGACCACGATGTCCGTCACCTGCGCACCGCGGGCCCGCATGGCCGTGAAGGTCTCGTGGCCCGGAGTGTCGATGAAGGTGATCGGACGCTCGTCGCCGTCGACCTTGGCCCGCACCTGGTAGGCACCGATGTGCTGGGTGATACCACCGGCCTCGCCCCCGACCACGTCGGTGGAGCGGATGGCGTCCAGCAGTTTCGTCTTACCATGATCGACGTGACCCATGACGGTCACGACCGGCGGCCGGGAGCTGAGCTCGACGTCGTCGCCGTACTCCCCGCCGAAGGAGAGGTCGAAGCTCTCGAGAAGCTCCTTGTCCTCGTCCTCCGGGCTGACGATCTGGACCTCGTAGCCGAGCGTGACACCCAACAGCTGCAGCGTCTCGTCGGTGCAGGACTGGGTCGCGGTCACCATCTCGCCGAGCTGGGTGAACACGACCTGGACCAGAGCGCCCGGGTTCGCGTCGATCTTGTCGGCGAAATCGGCCAGCGAGGCGCCACGGGGAAGCCGGATGGCCTGCCCGTTGCCGCGGGGCACCATCGCGCCCATGCGCGGCGCTTCGAGCCCGCTCTCCCATTCCTGCCGCTTCGCGCGCTTGGACTTGCGCTGGCGACCGGGGCGACCACGGCCACCGGGGCCGAAGGCGCCCGCCGTGGTCCCACCGCGGCCACGGCCGCCGGCCGCGGGACGACCGGGCGCACCGCCACCGCCGCCACCACCACCGGGACGACCGGGCGCACCACCACCGCCGCCACCACCACCGGGACGACCGGGCGCACCACCCCGCCCGGCGAATCCGCCGGGACGCGGACCGCCGCCACCGCCGGGACGACCGGGCGCGCCACCACCGCCGGGACGACCGGGCGCGCCACCACCGCCGGGACGACCGGGCGCGCCACCACCGCCCGGGCGTCCGGGAGGGCCACCGGCGGGCCGAGGCTGGAACATGTTCGCGTTGGGGCGCGGCCCCCCGGTGCCNCCTGGGCGGGGCGGCATGCCGCCCCCCGCTCCTGACCGTGGACCGCCGGGACGTGGTGGCATCCCGCCGGGAGTGGGCCGTGGACCACCGGCACCGGTGCCACCGGGGCGCGGTCCACCCGGCCGGGGGGTACCTGGCCGGGGGGTACCCGACCGCGGGGCGCTGGGCCGGGGAGTGGGCGTCGATGGCGGACCCGACTGCCCGGCCGACGGACGCGGCCCAGCGGACGGACGCGGCCCAGCGGACGGCGTCGTGTAGGGGTTGTTACCGGGCGCAGCCGACCGGGGTCCGGGACGCGGCCCGGGCCGGGGGCCGCCTGCGGTCGGACCGCCAGCGGTCGGACCGCCAGCGGTCGGACCGCCTGCGGTCGGACCGCCAGCGGTGGGACCCGAGGGAGGAACCGGGGTGCCGGGACGCGGACGGCCACCGCCCTGCGGGGCACCGGGACGCGGCGCGTTCGGCCCGGGTCGCGGCCCGGAGGGAGCGGACGGCACGGACGGCATCGGCGGCGCGGGCACGGCGGAGGCCGCGGCCGGACGGGGAGCGGCGGGTGCAGACGTCGGCGAAGCCTGCACCGGGGAGGCCTGCACCGGCGAAGCCTGCACCGGGGAGGCCGGTAGCGGCGGGGACGCGGGCGAGGGGGACGGCGCCGGGGTCGCCGGACCGGGCCGGCCGAGGGGACCAGGCCGCCCGGGAACCGGGCGCGGACCGGGCCGAGGCGCCAGACCAGGACGGGACGGCGGGGTCGGACGAGCGCCGCCACCCGGCGGTCCCGGACGGCTGGTGGCCCGGCCCGGGGAAGTGGGTGCGCCGTCGGCGGGGAACGCTTCCTTCAATTTGCGGACGACGGGTGCCTCGACAGTGGACGAAGCGGACTTCACGAACTCGCCGAGATCCTTGAGCTTGGCGAGCACGGTCTTACTGTCGACACCAAGCTCCTTGGCGAGCTCGTGTACGCGGGCCTTTCCTGCCACGGTGCTCCTTCGTTCGGCCCGCGGTCCGTGCCCGCGTGACCTCGTTACCTGCCGGTCGTGATCATGGCTGGGTGCTCATTGAGCGGTCATCGCTGTCTCGACCTGCTTCCCTGTCGACGTCTGTTGGCGCCGCCTGTGGGAGCGGATGCCGCTGGCGCGGGTACCCACTCCGTCTGACCCGGCCGGCCCGCTGCCGCGGTCCGCCCGTTCCATCCATCCATCTTTACCTGGTATCTCCCTGTGCCTGGCGCGACTACGGCGGACCGCTCCCGGAGGGACCGGCTACCGCGGGCGAAACCGCTCCAGATACAGCCTGACCTGCTTCGACCCGAGCGGGCCTGACACCCGCAGTGCTCGTGAGAACGCCTTGCGACGCTCCGCGAGATCGAGGCACGCAAGATCAGGATGCACGTGCGCACCCCGACCACGCATCCGACGACGAGCATCCGGCAGAAGCTCGCCGCCTTCTACGACGATACGCAGTAGGTCAGAACTCGACGCACGGCTTCGGCATCCGACACAGGTACGGACGGGCTCCGCACGACGCGCCATCGTAAGTCTATCCNGCCTGGCCCCGAGAATGGCCACCCGCGGCAGGTGATCGCCGCGGCACCGTAGCTGGTCCCGATCGTCGAGGCGCTCCAGCGGAGTCCCGTTCGGATCCGCTCCCACCGCCCTCGCCGGAGTCCTCGGTGTCAGAGTGGATGTCGATGCGCCACCCCGTCAGCCGGGCGGCGAGGCGGGCGTTCTGCCCCTCACGCCCGATGGCCAACGACAGCTGGTAATCGGGCACCACCACCCGCGCCGAGCGGCTCGCCGGATCCGTCACCTCGACCCGGGCCACCCGGGCCGGAGACAGCGCGCTCCCGACGAAGGTTGCCGGGTCGGCCGACCAGTCAACGATATCGATCTTCTCGCCCCGCAGTTCGGCCATGACGGCACGCACCCGGCTGCCCATCGGCCCGATGCACGCGCCCTTGGGGTTGACCCCGGCCACCCGGGACCGCACCGCTATCTTGCTGCGATGCCCGGCCTCGCGGGCGATCGCGGCGAGTTCCACGGTGCCGTCGGCGACCTCGGGCACCTCCAGCCGGAACAGCCCCTTCACCAGCTCGGGATGGGTGCGGGACAACGTCACCGTGGGTCCGTGCGGCCCCCGCGCGACGTGCACCACATAACACTTGATTCGGTCGCCGTGCTCAAGCCGCTCGCCGGGGACCTGCTCGGCCGGCGGCAGGACACCCTCGACGGTGCCGAGATTGACGAGCACGACCCTGGAGCCGGCCCGCTGTTCGTGATGTTGCACCACACCGGAAACGATCTCGTGCTCCCGGTCGGCGTACTGGCCGTAGGTGACCTCCTGCTGGGCCTCGCGCAGCCGCTGCATGATCACCTGTTTGGCGGTCATGGTCGCGATCCGCCCGAAGTCCGCCGGGGTGTCGTCGTACTCCCGGCTGGTGCCGTCCGGGCCCTGTTCCCGGGCAAGGACGGAGACATCTCCGGTCGTCCGGTCGATCACCACCCGGGCGTCCTGCGCGGACCCGGCCGTGTGGTGATAAGCCGTCAGCAGGGCCGTCTCCATCGCCTGCACCAAGGTGTCAAAGGCAATGTCCTTCTCCCGCTCGATTCCGCGCAGCGCGGCCACGTCGAGCTTCACCGGGTCATCTCCTTACCGGCCGCGCCCCGGGGGCCGGCCTCCCGGCCGTCGTCATTGGATTCCCTCCCCGGCGCCGCCGGAAGATCGTCGTCCGGCTCTCCGTACCCGAGATCGGCTGTCTCGCCGGGTTCCACCAACACGGCGGACAAAGACGGCGTCTCCACCGACTCGATAGAAAGATCATCATACGCCTCGGCCGAGAACTCGACCTCGACGGTAGCCCGGGCCACCTGTGCGAAGGTCACCCGCGCGAGCCGCCGACGCGGGGGGCGTCCGGGCCGCGCGGGATCCGTCGCCACCGCCAGATCCGCCCCCGATTCGTCGGCGGACAGGACACGCCCGGCGAGGACGATGCCGTCTCGATCACGTACCGTGACAAGCCTGCCGATCGCGCGGCGCCAGTGCCGAGGCTCGGTCAGCGGCCGTTCGACGCCCGGTGAGGTGACCTCGAGAACATAAGGCCCGGCGACCAGGCCCTGGCCGTCGGTCTCGGCGGCGTCAAGCAGCTCGGAGGCGAGCCGGCTGGCGTCCGCGACCGCGTCCAGGTCGACTCCTCCGTCGCGGTCCACCACCACCCGCACCACGCTGCGCGATCCGGCCCGTGTGACCGTCACATCCTCGAGATCGAAGCCCGCGTCGGCGAGGCCAGCCGCCAGCCGAGCCCGCAGCGCCGTCCGAACGCCGCCGCGCCCGCGGGCCGATCCGGATGGGCTCCGGTCACGCGCGCGGCCGGCCTCCCCCGCCCCTACCACTTCGACCGTCCCTTCCCGCATCCGCGATGCCTGATCATCCGCCGAACCCACGACGTCGCTCCCCACGCCGTAGGCCGGCCGCTACGTTGTCATCCCCCGGGGGCGATACCCAGGTTCGGCCGGCGCCATCAAGCCGTGCGACCCTCGTCGACCCGACCCGCGGCACCGTCGAACAGCGAGGACCGACCGCCGACGGTCCCGCCGGGCTGGGCCGCCCCGGGGCGACGGCATCCCGGGTGAGATCCATAGCCTACGTCCGCCCCGACCGGGGTCCGTCGCGACCCGGGGGTAACCGGATCAGGCCGCGCGGACCACACGGCGCTCCGGACGACAGCAGGGGATGTGCAAAGCTGCGACGGTGGATCCGGCGAACCTCACCCACGCCTCCCGACGACGGCTCCTCACCGGGCTGACCAGCCTTGCCCTTACCGGATTCGCCGGATTTGCCGGATTCGAGGCCGCCGGCTGCAGCACCACGGTCACGACGAATCGGACCGGTCCCGCGGTGGGTCCGGACGGCGACGACCGCCGGGCGGCGAGGGCCGCCGCCGTCCGGGCGGCCGCGCTGGCCGCGGCGTACCGGACGGCGGCCGAGCGCCACCCGTCCCTGCGTCCCCTGTTCGACACGCTGCGGGCCCATCACGAGGTCCAGCTCCGGACCTTGGCCGAACAGTTCCCGGGCTCCGCACCGGCCACCCCGACCCAGGCGACCACCCCGACCCAGGCAGCCACCCCGACCCAGGCAGCCACCCCGACCCAGGCAGCCACCCCGACCCAGGCAGCCACCCCGACCCAGGCAGCCACCCCGACCCAGGCGATCGGGCGTGACGGCGCCGGGACGGCGGGAACGGCGCAGCTCGTCAACGAGTCACCCACGGCCCGCGCCGCCACCCTCGCCTCCCTGACCGGGATGGAGGGTGCGGCGACGAACGCCGCCCGCACCGACTGCCTGCGCGCGGGCGGTCCGCTCGCGTCCCTGCTGGCGAGCATGTGCGCCGCCGGGACCGCGCATGCGGAGCTGCTGGCCCTCGCTGCGAGCCGGGTGTCCGGATGACCGCCGACACACCATCGGGCGATCCGGCGTCGGCGACCCCCACGGAATCGACCGCCGCAACCGAGCACCCGGATCCCGCGGGCGTCGCGGCACTGGTCACGATGCTCACGGCCACGCATGCCGCGGTCTACGCCACCGCGGCGGCAGGAGGTGCCGTCGCGCCGCTCGGCCCGGCCGCGGCTCAGGCGCGCGAGCTCGCGCGACTGAGCTGTCTGGCGCACCAGGCGCTGCGCGACGACCTCATCACCGCGATCCGGGCCCGCGGCGGGGATGCGCCACCGGCACTGCCCGCCTATCGGCTCCCCGTCGCGCCGGAGGGCATCGGGGCGGCACTGGCCCTCCTGGCCAGGATCGAGGACGCCTGCGCCATGGCGGCCCACGACGCTGTCGCTGTGCTCGTCGGGGACGTCCGTGCGCTGGCTCTGGACGCGCTGACCGGCACCGCCGTACGCGCGCAGCGGGCCCGCATCGCGGCCGGCATGCCGCTGGCAGCCGCGAGCCGCGCGCTACCGGGGACATGACCTGGCGTCCAGGGAGGCCGGGCCGCTCCCGTCAGCGGGTGACCCACGCGTCGGGATCGCAGCCGAGGGTGGTCACGATGTCCGGAAGCTGACCACTCGCCACGTCGGCGAGGGTCACGGCCTCCAGCACCCGCCGCAGGTTCACTCGAACCGCGATCCACACATCCTGCAGGTGCTTGGCCGCGCCGTCGTAATTCGTGTCCTCAGGACGCCGGCCCCGCACGCTGGCGAGCGGACCGTCGGTCGCCCGGATCACCGTGGCGATGGTGATCCGCTCGGGGGGAAGGCTCAGCTGGTATCCCCCGTCCGCGCCCCGGCGGCTCTGGACCAGCCCCGCCCGGCGTAGATCGGTGAGGATGTTCTCGAGGAAGCGCAGCGGCAGATCCTGCGCCGCGGCAAGCGCCTCGCCCTTGACGAGCCGACCGTTGCTCGCGGCCAACGTCAGGAGTGCGCGCAATGCGTAGTCGGCGCGAGCGGAGATCTGCATGCATCCATTTTGCCGCCGGTCCTCGCCGAATGGGTGGGCCGGGTCGGCACCGGGCGAGGCACGGCCCCGCGCCGACGGGCGCTGTTCCCGCCGCCGGCTCGGCCAACGAACCTGCCGGCCAACGAACCTGCCGGCCGGGGAATCGGGACTTCCTCAGCCAGCCCTCTCGGGACGGGGGGCGTCCGTGCCGCCTCCGGCGGAGGAGGTGGCCGTGGTGGCGGCCGCGGCGGACCCGTCGGCGCTGCCGCTCCGGCGACGCCGAGCTGCCCGGACCGCCGTCGTACCCTCCGCAACCAGCCCACGGCGCTGCCGCATCCGCTGGTCCGCCGCGTTGAACCCGGCGTCGATGAGCACCCCGATCACGAAAATCGTGATCATCGAGGCCAGTACCCCGACCGTGTCGAGTAGTTCGCGGGCATTCTGCAGGTCAGCTCCGACGGACGGATGCCCCGGAACGNTGACCAGCAATTCGCCGGCCATCAGGCTGCGCCAAGCGAACGCCCAGCCCTGCTTCAGGCCCGCGAGCACCGAGGGCAGGGCCGCCGGTACCACGACGTACCGGTAGAGGGACAGGCTACGCGCGCCCATGCTGCGGCCGACCTGGACCAGCAGAGGCGGCACGTAGTCCACGCCGTAGATGACGCCGTTGGCCACCGAGGGCGCCGCCCCGAGCACCANCACGAACATGATTGCGGACTCGCTGAGCTTGAACAGCAGGACGGCGAGCGGGAACCAGACGATCGAGGGCATCGTCTGCACCGCGGTGATGAACGATCCCACCGCGGTACGCAGGACTCCGAAGCGGGACACCGCGATCCCGACCACGGTGCCGATGAGCACGGCGAGAGCGTATCCCTCCAGGGCCCGGACCAGGGTGCGGGCGAGGGCGTCCCAGAAGTGTCCGCTGCCCAGCTGGTCGACGAACTCGCCCAGTGCCTCGCCCGGGCCGGGCAACACATAGCTGGGCTTCCAGCCACTCCAGACGACGATCTGCCAGAGCAGCAGGAACAGGAGCAGAGCGCCGAGCTTCGGCCAGCTGGCCGCCCAGACGCGGACCGCGAACGGCCGCCGTTGCGCGGTCGGGATGTCCAGCGCGTCGAGGCCGGCGAGGGCCGTGTCGACGTCGAAGGACTTACCCGCCTCGCCGAGCAGGACACTCTTATCGCTGGAGACGCTGACGTCAGTGGCCATGGCGGCCGACCTCCTCGCGTAGCCGCGCGGTCACCTTGGTGGCGAGCTCCGAGACGTGGGTGGAGTCGATCCGGCGGGGGCGGTCGAGGTCGACGTCGAAGATCTCCGCGACCCGGCCAGGCCGGGAGGACAGCAGCACGATGCGGTCACCGAGCCGGACCGCCTCACGCACATCGTGGGTGACGAAGATGACGGTGACCCCCGTCTCCCGCCAGATCCGTTCAAGTTCGTCGTGGAGCAGATCGCGGGTCATCGCGTCGAGCGCACCGAACGGCTCATCCATGCACAGGATGTCGGCCTCCTGCGCGAAGGCCCGAGCCAGGCTCACCCGCTGGCGCATGCCGCCGGACAGCTCATGGGGGCGCTTCGCGGACATACCGGCGAGCCGGACCATCGCGAGCAGACTCTCGACCCGGTCCCGCCGCTCGGCCTTGCCGATCCCCCGCAGCCGCAGCGGCACCTCGACGTTGCCGCCCGCGGTCAGCCAGGGCAGCAACGCCGAGTCCTGGAACATCATCCCAACCCGCCGGCCGGTGGTGTCGACGACGCCCACAGACGGCTGGTCGAGACCGGCGACCAAGCCGAGCAGGGTCGATTTCCCACAGCCGGACGCGCCGAGGAGACAGACGAACTCGCCCGCCCGGACGTCCAGGGAGACGTCGTCGAGCGCCTTGACGCTGGCGGGCCCGGATCCGAAGACCCGACTGACGCGGTGGATGCGCAGCGCGGTGTCGGCGGGTACAGCGGTGTCGGCGAGTACAGCGGTGTCGGCGAGTACAGCGGTCATGGTTCATTCCCCCGTCGCGGTGTATGCGGCCGGTGTGCATGGACGGATGGACGGACGGACCAGGCCGGGGCATCGATGATCGACACCCCGGCCTGGTCGTCGCCCTGTGGTCTCGGACCGAGGTTCAGCCGGCCCGGCTACCGCCGGGTGCCGCGGGTCAGGAGTCGGCGACCGTCGGTTTGCCCTGCTTGGCGAGGATCTCGTTGAGGACCGTCAGATCGAACAGACCGTCGAGCTTCGGGTTCTTGATGAGGCCGAGCTCCTCCTGGTGCTTTGCCGAGGTGAACAGGGACGCCGCGATCGGGTCCGGAGTGAAGGTCAGCCCCTTCCAGGCCAAGGTGAGGATCTTGTCGGACAGCGGCTTGCCGCTCAGCTTGCCCAGCGCCGTGTTGGTGACCTTCGCGCCGGCGTCACGGTCGGCGTTGAGCGCGTTGATCGATTCCACATTCGCCGTGATGAGCCGGCGGACGATCTCCGGGTTCTTCTTCAGATAGTCCGTGCTCACCAGAAGCACCGTCGTGACGAACTGGCCCTTGGTCTCCGGCCACTCGTCGGCCTCGTCGACGAGCACCTTGCCCCCCGCTGCGACGAGCCGGGAGGCCGTCGGCTCGGGCACCCAGGCCCCGTCGATGGCCCTGTTGGCGAAGGCGTCCACCGTCACGGTGTTGTCCTGGGGCTTGATGGAGACATCACCCCCACCCTGGGTGTCGGTCTTCAGCCCGTTCTTCTTGAGGAAGTACCGCAGCGCCACGTCCTGGGTGTTGCCCAGGCTCGGGGTGGCGAGCGTGGTGCCCTTGAGCTGCGCGACGGAGGTGATCTCAGGCTTGACCACCAGCGACGCACCACCCGAGGTAGCGCCGGAGACGATCCGCACCGCCTCCCCGTGCGACTTGATGAAGCTGTTGACCGCCGGGTTGGGACCGATATAACCGGCATCGATGGCGCCGGACAGAATCGCCTCCGCCTCCTGCACGCCGGAGTTGAAGGTCGATGTCTTGAGCGTGACTCCAGAGCCGAGGTCCTTGGCGAAGATCCCCTTCTCGGCGCCGTAGAGAGCTGGCGCGTGGGTGAGGTTCGGGAAGTACCCGAGCCGTAGGGTGCCGGTGATCTGGCCGTTCGAGGCGACCGTCTGGGAGNCCCCGTCGTCACTCGAGCANCCCACCACCGCCAGTACAAGCGCCCCCGCGGCGATGAGTGGCGTCGCTGCACGCCACAGTCTGCTCGGCCTCATAGATACCCCCTCACGCGGGCTGACACCCGCGCCATGCAAGTCGATCGAAGTCATCGGGATGGTAAGCATGCCAGATGGTGCCCATCCTGGCCAGGTGGCTTCATCACGATGACATCGATCTGCAATATCTTTGACCAGACAGGAGCACATATCCGACAAAACAGACATTTTTTTCGCTGGAGCGCAGAGGCCCCGGACACCATAGGAGCGGGTCCGGGACGCTCTCAGACCGGGATCGACCTCAGAACAGGATCGACGCGAAGGTCCCGACCCGCTGAAAGCCCACCCGGTCGTAGACTCGGCGGGCGGCATGGTTGAAGTCGTTGACGTACAGGCTGACCCGCGGGGCGAAGGCGGCCCGCGCCAGCGCGACCACGCTCGCGGTTCCCGCGGCGCCGAGGCCGCGCCCACGCAGCGCCGGGTCGACCCAGACGCCCTGGATCTGGCAGACGTCGCCCGCGACGGCGCCGATCTCGGCCTTGAACAGCACCCGGCCGTCGGCGATGTGGGCGAAGGAACGCCGCTGACCGACAAACTCGGCGACGCGGGCGCGGTAAAGGGCGCCGCCGTCGGCGAGCACCGGGGACACCCCGATCTCCTCGGTAAACATGGCGATGCAGGCCGGCAGGATGACGTCCAGCTCGTCCGGGCGCACCGGACGCACCGCCGGATCGGGGGCGACCCGCGGCGGGCGGTCGATCACCAGCAGGGGCTGGTCGGCCCGTACCTCTCGGGCCCGCCCCCAGGTCGGCTCCAGATGCTTCCACATCGCCGTCACCGAGGAGGAGACGCCGACGATGGACGAGCAGCGCCGTCCCTGCCGGCGGGCCCGCTCGGCGAACAGTCTCGCCGAGGTGGGGCCCGCCGCCACGGGCCAGAGGTTGGCGCCGGAATAACACAGGGCGACCAGGCGGCCGTCCACGGTGTGCCCCCACATCTCGGCGCCGAGACGCCACGGGTCGAGCCCCGCCGCCTCGACCCGAGATGCGACGAACACATCGGCGACCGGGTTGCGGGCCAAGAGCTCGCGGACGGCCGGAAGATCCCTGTCGTCAAGCAGACGGGTCGGCGCGGACCGCAGAGGTAGGCCCATCCGGTCGAACCGGTNAACCCACGGAAACCGAGGGTTCGCCGGACGGGGTGCCGTCCGCCGCCATCTCCTCGGCCAGCCGCATGGCTTCCTCAATGAGGGTTTCCACGATCTGCGCCTCCGGAACGGTCTTCACGACCTCACCTCGGACGAAGATCTGACCCTTGCCGTTCCCGGATGCGACGCCGAGATCGGCCTCCCTGGCCTCGCCCGGCCCGTTCACGACGCAGCCCATGACGGCGACGCGCAACGGGACCTCCATGCCCTCGAGACCGGCGCTGACCTGATTGGCAAGGGTGTAGACATCGACCTGAGCCCGACCGCAGGAAGGGCAGGATACGATTTCGAGCTTACGCTGCCGAAGTCCCAGGGACTCCAGGATCGCGGTGCCGACCTTCACCTCCTCGACCGGCGGTGCCGACAGCGACACCCTGATCGTGTCACCGATTCCCTCGGCGAGCAGGGCCCCGAAGGCGACCGCGGACTTGACCGTGCCCTGGAAGGACGGTCCGGCCTCGGTGACACCGAGGTGCAGCGGGTAGTCGCAGGCCTGGGCGAGCAGCCGGTACGCCTGGATCATGACGACCGGGTCGTGGTGCTTCACCGAGATCTTGATGTCACGGAAGTCGTGCTCCTCGAACAGCGAGCATTCCCACAAGGCCGACTCCGTCAGCGCCTCCGGCGTGGCCTTGCCGTACTTCGCCAACAGCCGCTTGTCGAGTGAACCCGCGTTGACCCCGATCCGGATCGGAACGCCGGCGGCCTTCGCCGCGCGAGCAATCTCCCCGACCTTGTCGTCAAAAGCCTTGATGTTGCCGGGGTTGACCCGGACCGCGGCGCAGCCCGCGTCGATCGCGGCGAAGACGTACTTGGGCTGGAAGTGGATATCGGCAATCACCGGGATCGGGGACTTGCGGGCGATCGCGGCGAGGGCGTCGGCGTCGTCCTGGCTTGGCACCGCGACCCGGACGATCTGGCATCCCGACGCTGTCAGCTGTGCGATCTGCTGCAGCGTGGCGTTGACGTCCGACGTCAACGTGGTGCACATCGACTGAACGGAGACCGGAGCGTCACCCCCGACCAGGACGTTGCCCACGTGGATCTGCCGGCTGTGCCGCCGCGTGCCGAGCGGACGGGCCGGAGCGGTTGGCATGCCCAGAGTTACGGTCACGTTGTCCTCACTGGCGAATCGGAGACGAAGATCGACGTGCGACTGACTCGGCCTGTCGGCTGCAGGAGGCAGGGCAGAATGGCACACCGTCGCGCATGTTCATACGAAATTACTGATTCAGGCGAATGGGATTGACGATGTCGGCGGACAGGACAAGCAGACTGAACCCGAGCAATACGACGACCGTGGCGTACGTGGCTGGTAACAGTTTGGCGAAATCCACCTTCTGCACCGGACCGCGATAACCCCGGAGCCTGCGTAGACCGTGCCGGGCCTGCTCGAAGCCCAGCACGGCAATATGACCGCCGTCCAACGGGAGTAGGGGCAACAGGTTAAAAATTCCGACCGCGAGATTGATCGCGGCGACCAGAATGAGAAGGTTCCGCACCCGGTCCACGGCCGAACTGCCCTCGGCCGAGACCACGTCACCGCCGATACGCGCCGCTCCCACCACGCTGATGAAACCCTGGGGGTCGCGGTTGTCGCTGAAGATATTACCGATATCACCGATCCGGCGGGTCAGCGTTTCGTACATGCCGGTGAACCCGGACCCGATGACATCGAAGGTGCGGGGCACCGCTTCGATCGGGTTGTAGTGCACTGTCTCGGTTCCCGGTTTGACGCCCAAGGCGCCGACCCGGTCGTCGCCCGCCTGCCCGGTCTCCCGATCGCGCCGGACCTCCACCAGGTTCGGCGTGAGAGTGAGGGTGCGGCCGTCCCGTTCGACGACCATCACCGCAGGCCCCGCTCCGTGCGCACGCACCTGCCGGGTGAACTGCGTCCAGGTCGTGACCGGAACTCCGCCGAAGCTGACGATCCGGTCACCCGGCCGCAGACCGGCCGCCGCGGCCGGCCCCGGTCCGGAACAAGTCGCGGTCGTGGCGATGCAACTCGTCGCGCCGACCCTCGACTCGCTGATCGTGGTCGTGCCCAGGACAACGAGCACTCCGTAGACCAGCACGATGGCGATGACGAAATGCACGAAGGAACCGGCCGACATGACCACGAGCCGGGCCCGCGCCCGCGCATTGTGGAAGGCGCGGGGTTCATCGGCCGGATCGATCTCCTCGAGCGGAGTCATCCCCTCGATCTTGACGAAACCGCCGGCCGGAATGGCCTTGACACCGTACTCGGTCTCCCCCCGCCGCCGGGACCAGATGGTCGGCCCGAAACCGACGAAGAACTTGGAGGCCTTCATGCCGTAGTGCCGGGCCGTCACGAAATGCCCGGCCTCGTGCGCGACGACCGACACCAGCAGGGCCAGTGCGAACGCCGCAATGCCGAGAAGCTCCATCAGACCGCCCCCTCGGCGCCGGGGGGGCGGCTCATACCGTGTCCCGTTCGGTCTCGCGCCGGATCAGCCGCCCTGCCGCCGCCCGCGCGGCTCGTTCGGTGGCGAACACCTCCTCCACCGTGGGATGATCGATCACTTCGTGCTCGGCGATGACCTCGGCCACCAGGTCGACGATACGGATGAAGGGCAGCCGCCCGGCGAGGAAGGCCGCCACCGCCTCCTCGTTCGCGGCGTTGAAGACCGCGGGGGCGGTGCCGCCGCGCCGCCCGGCTGTGCGCGCGAGCTCCACCGCCGGGAACGCCACCTCGTCCAGCGGTTCGAAGGTAAGCGCCTGCGCCCGCGACCAGTCCATCGGCGGCTGTGCCTGCGCCACCCGGTCCGGCCAGCCGAGCGCCAGCGCGATGGGCAGTCGCATGTCCGGTGGGGAGACCTGAGCGATCGTCGAGCCGTCGGTGAACTCGACCATCGAGTGCACCAACGACTGGGGGTGCACGACGACCTCGATGTCGTCGTAGGGAACCCCGAAGAACAGGTGCGCCTCGATCAGCTCAAGCCCCTTGTTCATCAGGGTCGCCGAGTTGATCGTCACCAGGGGTCCCATGTCCCAGGTGGGATGGGCCAACGCCTGCTCCGGGGTAACGGCGGCAAGCTCGTCGCGGCGGCGCCCGCGGAAGGGACCTCCGCTGGCGGTCAACACCAGTTTGCGTACCTCGTCCCGCCGCCCGCCACGCAGGCACTGCGCCAGTGCGGAGTGCTCGGAATCCACCGGCACCAGGCGGTCGGGGTCGCCACCGAGCGCGTCGAGCACCAACGGCCCCCCGGCGACCAACGATTCCTTGTTCGCCAACGCCACAGTCCGGCCGGCGGCCAGCGCCGCGAGCGTCGGGGCCAACCCGACCGAGCCGGTGATGCCGTTGAGGACGATGTCGCATGGCCACGCCGCGATCTCGCTCGCGGCGTCGGGACCGGCGAGAATCTTTGGCACGGGGAACTCNCCCCGACGGTAGCCACGCCGCGACGCCTCGGCGAAGAAGGCCAGCTGGAGGTCCTGAGCGGCCGAGGCCGCCGCCACTCCCACGGCCTGGACGCCGAGGTCCAGTGCCTGAGCGGCGAGCAGGTCCACCCGGGACCCGCCGCCCATCAACGCCACCACCCGGAACCGCTGCGGGTTGCGGCGTACGACATCTATTGCCTGGGTTCCGATCGAACCGGTGGACCCGAGCAGGACAACCTCACGCAGGATCGAAGCCTCCACCACGTCACCTATTCTCTCAGGCCCACCGACCGCTCGACGCCGCCCTGTTCGGTTCATGACAGGTGCCACCCGAAGATGCGCAATGGGTCCAGTGACAACTACGTTTCGTCAGGTCTGGTGGGCAGGACTTTGCGGTCGCCGCCCACCCCGATCGGCCACCCCGATCGGGGTGGCACGTCGGCCCGGTCGGTCACGTCGACGACGGCTCCGACGTCTACTCATCCCCGGCCGGGTGAGGAAGAAGGTGTGGCGCCGGCTGCCGGCTGCCCGGACGGTTCGGCACGGGGGGCGGCATCCGGGGCGGCGGGCGACGCGGGCGTGGTGGCAGGTCCGGAGGATGCGGCGGGTCCGGAGGATTCAGCCGACGGTGCCGCGGGAGTCGGACTGGTGGCGACGCCCGGGCCGGCGGGACCGGCGGAGACGGCGGGAGCGGGCAGGCCACTTGTCGCGGGCGTAGGCGTGTAACCGAAATAGGTCAACGCCACAATGGTGGCACTCAGGCTGACGGAGGTCGGACCCAGCGCCGGGCGTGCCTGCGCCCCCGGCCAGGTGTGCCCCGCGCCCTGCATGGCTAACAGTCCGACATCGTGGCCGGCTGGGCAGCCGCTCCACACGGTGCGCTGCCAGGCGGCCGTGTCCCGGGAGGTCTGGCGGGCTCCGCCGCAGCCCAGAGCGGAGGCGTACCGGGCGAGCCGGTCTTCCACGGGCTGCGCGACGACCCCGGTGAAGGGGGCCGGTCGCGGAGCACCTCCGCCGGCATACGGTGCGATCTGGTCCGAGGTCCCATGGATCTCCAGGACGTTGGTGGCGGGCTTGGCGCAGGAGCCGGGCAGCACGCTCGACCCGACGGTCACCGCCGCCGCAAGACGGCCCGGCAGCGCGCAGGCCAGCGTGAGCACCATGTTCGCGCCGTCACCGTAGCCCACGGCGAAGACGCGTCCCGCGTCCAGGCACATCTGACCGACAAGGTCGTTGAGCAGCGCGCCGACGAAGAGTACGTCGTCGGGTCCCACCGCCTTCGATCTGGTGAAGTTCCACCGCATCTGCGTCCCGATCGGGGCGGCGACCACGAAGCCCGCCTTCGTCCCCTGATCGGCGAGCCGCGTGTACGCTTCCANATCTTCCGGCGTCTGATTCAGATCATGGAAATTTAAGATCAGTGGTAGTGGCCTGGCCCGTGGACCCGCGGTCGGTACGGCGAGGACGTAGCCGCGCTCGGTTCCTCCCACCCGCAGCGTGCGGGTACCGATCCCGGACGGCAGGGTCTTCCCGGTGACGCAGCCGCTCTCGGGGGGTGGTGGGACCGTGGGCAACGGTATGGCCGACGCCACGGCGGCACCGGCGGCACGACCGCCGGATGCTCCGAGAGCGGCCTGGGTCGCCGAGGTCTTCGCCGGCCCCGGCTCCTGGGACATCGCGTACCACAGGAGCAGCAGCAACACTCCGGCGGCGGCCGTGATCGGCAGCCATACGGTGTTCGTCGCCCGGATACCCGGCCGGGAGGCCCCCCGGCGTCGACTCGTCGGACTACCGAAGGACACGGTCACCGTCAGGCGTCGTGCTCCCCACGGCACCGAACTCGACGAGACGGTCGGATCCGACCTGCTCCGGCCGGTCCCTCCGCTCCGGCTTCCCGGCCGGCTCGGCCGCGAGCTGTCCGCAGGCTGCCGCGATCTCCCGGCCCCGGGTGTCGCGCACCGTCGTCACGATGCCGCGGTCACGGAGCCGGCGGACGAACGCGCGCTGGCCGGCCGGGGCGCTGGCGCGCCACGAGGATCCACCGGTCGGATTCAACGGAATGAGGTTCACATGCGCGAGCCGGCCGACGAGCAGGTCCGCGAGGGCGTCGGCGCGTCCCACGTCATCGTTGACCCCGTCGATCAGCGCGTACTCGACGCTTACCCGTCTGCCGGTCATCTCGGCGTACTCCCAGGCGGCCGCGAGCACCTCGACCACCGGCCAACGGGTGTTGATGGGGACGAGTTCGTTCCGTAGAACGTCGTCCGGGGCGTGCAGGGACACCGCCAGAGTCACCGGCAGGCCCTCTCCGGCCAGACGACGAATCGCCGGAACGAGGCCGACGGTGCTGACCGTCAGGCCGCGAGCCGACAGGCCCAGGCCGTCGGGGGGGTGAGCGGTGAGGCGGCGTAGCGCGGCGATCACCGCGGCATAGTTCGCCAGCGGCTCGCCCATCCCCATGAAGACCACGTTCGACAACCTGGTCTCGCCGCCCGCGAGCTCACGGCGCCGGAGAACCCGGGCGGCGTGCACGACCTGTTCGACGATCTCCGCGGTCGACAGGTTGCGGGTCAGCCCCCCCTGACCGGTGGCACAGAACGGGCAGCCCATGCCGCAGCCCGCCTGGCTCGACACACAGACCGTCGCGCGATCCGGATATCTCATGATCACAGACTCGAGAGAAGCGCCGTCCACGGTCCGCCATGCCGTCTTGCGGGTCAGACCGTCGTCGCAGCTCAGCGTCCGCACCGGGACGAGCAGCCTCGGCAGCAGGGCGTCGAGGAGCGGCTGGCGGTCCCGCTCCGGCAGGTCGGTCATCGCCTCGGGCTCATCGGCGGCGATCAACCGCGCATAGTAGTGCCGGGCCACCTGATCGGCGCGGAAGGCCGGCTGCCCCAGCGACACCGCGACGTCACGCCGTTCCTGCCGGGTCAGGTCGGCGAGGTGACGCGGCGCTCGGCCCACTCGCCGGGTGAGTGTCAGCCGCACGGGCCGGCCCGCCTCGGCGGTCGGGGGCTGGTCCGGACGTCCGGATTCGGCGGTCGTGGCAGTCATCGCGGATCCAGTCTGCCAGGTGACCGCGACCGAGACGAATGCACTGATCTGTCCGAAGGGGCCTACGAGAGGCGAGACCGGTCGACTGGACCCGGTTTCGATCAGTTCAGGAAGGAAGTGATCAGAAGCCAGGCGACCGGGGCGGTGCACAACAACGAGTCCAGACGGTCCATCAGGCCACCATGGCCGGGCAGCAGGCTGCTCATGTCCTTGATGCCGATGTCGCGCTTGAGCAGAGACTCACCCAGGTCGCCGATCGTCGCGGTACACGCGACCGCCAGCCCGAGCAGAACGCCCTGCCAGGCCTCGGCCTCCAGCGGCCAGGCCAGCACGATCCCGGCGACGATCACACAGGTCACCGCCGAACCGGCGAATCCCTCCCACGACTTCCCCGGGGAGACGGTGGGGGCCATCTTGTGCCGACCGCCGGAGAGGACACCGGCCGTGTAACCACCGACGTCGCTGGCCACCACCGTTCCCAGAAAGGCGACGACTCGCCAGCGACCNTCGGAGGGTTCGGTGAGCAGCGCGGCGAAGCCTGCCGGAAAGCCGATGTAGCCGGCCACGAACGCGGCGCCGGCGACGTCGCGGAGCAGACCCGTGGACGGCCCGAAAGCACGGACCAGCGCCGCCACGCCGATGGTGCCGGCGAGAGTCAGCAGCAGGCCGGTGGTCCCGTCGGCGTACGCGACGACCGGCATGGCCGCCGCCCCGGCAACCAGGGGAAGCAGGGGAACCCGTACCTGCGTCAGTCGGATCGCGCGGACCACCTCGTGGGTGCCCAGGGCCATCGCGGCACTGATCACCCCGACAAAGATCACCCGCAGGGTGAACAGCGGAACGAGGATGACGGCACCGAGAAGGATGCCGACACCGATGGCGGCCGGCAGATTGCGGCCGGCACGTGAGGGCCGGGACGCCGTCCCGGCGGGCCGGCCGTGATTACCGGACCCAGGCGAGGATCCCGGCGGCGAGGATCCCGGCGGCGCGGATGACCCGGACGGCCCGGACTCAGCCACCGCGCGGCCGTCGACAGTCGTCATGGCTGCCCGGCCGTGGGCAGCGACCGCCGCATCGCGTATGCGTCATGCGCGGATCCGGGGACCGTCCAGGCGATTCCGAGACCATGGGAACCGAACATCGGAGCGAGCGGCCGGTATCGAGAACGGACGCGGGAGTGATCAAACCGAGAGAAGATCCGATTCCTTGAGCCGAAGAAGTTCATCCACCTGTCCGACGTATCGGTGGGTTGCCTCGTCGAGATCCTTCTCACCCCGCCGGCCCTCGTCCTCGCCGGCATCGCCGTCCCGCACGATCCGATCGATCGTGTCCTTGGCGTGACGTCGGACGTTGCGGATACTCACCCGGGCTTCCTCGGCCTTGGTCCGAGCCACCTTGACAAGATCGCGACGCCGTTGCTCGGACAGCTCCGGAAAAACACACCGGATGATGGTGCCGTCATTGCTCGGGTTGACCCCGAGATCGGAATCACGCACGGCCTTCTCGATCGCCCCCAGGGACGACTTGTCGTAAGGCGTGATGATCACCATACGTGGCTCCGGGATGTGGAACGACGCGAGCTGCTGCACCGGTGTCGGAGCGCCGTAGTAGTCCACCAGGATCTTGGAGAAGACCGCGGGAGTGATACGCCCCGTGCGGATGTTCGCGAAGTCCTCCCTGGCGACCGAGACCGCCTTCTCCATCTTCTCCTCGGCCTCGAGAAGCGTGTCGTCGATCACCGCATTTCCTTCCGTCTGTTCCTGGTCCGCCGGCGTCCACCGGGCGCCGGTCCTGTCATCACCGCGGTTCGGCCGAGCGCAGCCGAGTTCGTCGTCCCAGGGGCGAAGCCGTCCCGCCCGGTCCCGGATTCGCCTGACCGATGATCGCACAGCCGCCGCCTGCAGTGTGCCCTACCACGACGTCCCCGCCGACCTGGGCCGACACCGCACCCNCCGAGAAGCCTCGGAGCCGACGGCCGCCGGCCACCCGACAGGGAGCCGGCGGTCCGACGACGCTCAGGCCTGGCGGATGTTGAACCGGGAGAACCGACCGACCTCGATCTTCTCACCCAGCGACGCGCCGGCCTGGTCGAGCAGAGCTCGGATGGTCACCTTGCCGTCCTTCACCCATGGCTGGTCAAGCAGCACGCTGCTCTTCACATACCCGTTGACGCGCCCTTCAACGATCTTCGCGATCGCCTGCTCGGGCTTGCCCTCCTCGCGGGCCGCGGCCTCGTAGATCTTTCGCTCCGCCTCGAGGACCTCGTTCGGGATCTGCTCGGCGGTGACGTACAGCGGGTCCGCCGCGGCGATGTGCTGCGCGAGATCGCGGGCGAGTTGCTTGAAGTCCTCGGTCTTGGCCACGAAGTCCGTCTCGCAGCGAAGCTCGACGAGCACGCCGAGGGTGGGCGGGAGCTGCGGGTCGGTCCGATGCAGATAGGACTCGACCAGGCCGTTGGCGGCGCTGCGTGCCGCACGCTTGGCGACCTGCGCCTTGCCCTTCTCCCGCAGCCAGGACTTCGCCTTCTCGAAGTCCCCGGCGTTGTCGACCAACGCCTTCTTGACGTCGCTCATCCCAGCGCCGGTGAGCTCCCGGAGCTTCCGGATGTCAGCGACTGAAATCTCTGCCATGGTGCTCTTCTCGTCGGTGTGGGTCTGGATGCTGTCGTAGTTCTATCGGCCCCGGTCCCGCGGTGCCCGCCGGGCGCCGCGGGAGCGCCCGCCCGAGCGGCCCTGGCTGCGCGCCCGATCCGGTGCACGGGTCCGACCACCGGAACCAGGCCTGACATTCGGGAGCGGTGGTCCCCGACCCGACTCGGGGAACCACCGTCATCCTCACACAATGTCACCGTTGGTCGATCGCCACCACCGCAGGCGAATGAGACGCGGTAGCGGGTCAGACCGCGGTGCCGACCGCGGCGTCCGGCCGTGTCCCGTCCGCGGGCTCCGCCGTCGCCGGCTCCACCGCACCCGGGGCCTCGGCAGGTGCCTCACCACGCAGCAGGGCCTGCTCCCACTCGGCGAGCGGCTCCTCACCCGCGGACTGCTCGGGCTTGGCATCGGCAGAGCTCGAGGCGCCCGCACGGGCCATCAGACCGTCCGCGACCGCATCGGCGACCACCCGGGTGAGCAGGGCAGCGCTGCGGATCGCGTCGTCGTTGCCGGGGATCGGGTAGTCGACCTCGTCCGGGTCGCAGTTCGTGTCGAGAATCGCCACGACGGGAATGCCGAGCTTGCGGGCCTCACCGACGGCGATGTGCTCCTTCTTGGTGTCGACGACCCACACCGCGCTCGGCACCCGGCTCATGTCGCGGATACCGCCGAGGGTGCGCTCCAGCTTGACCTTCTCCCGGGTCAGCACGAGCTGCTCCTTCTTCGTGCGCACCTCGGTACCACCGGTCACCTCGATCTCCTCGAGCTCCTTGAGCCGCTGAAGACGCTTGTAGACCGTGGAGAAGTTGGTCAACATGCCACCGAGCCACCGCTCCTTGACGTACGGCATTCCGACCCGGGCCGCGTGTTCCTCGATTGCCTCCTGGGCCTGCTTCTTCGTCCCGATGAACAGGACCGTCCCACCGTGCGCCACGGTCTCCTTGACGAAGTCGTAGGCGCGGTCGATGTAGGACAGTGTCTGCTGCAGGTCGATGATGTAAATGCCGTTACGTTCGGTGAAGATGTACCGCTTCATCTTCGGATTCCAGCGCTTGGTCTGGTGCCCGAAGTGCACACCGCTCTCCAGCAGCTGCTTCATGGTGACGACGGCCATCGGACGTCGCTCCTTCCCGCCCGGCCTGGGCCGGGACGCCTCGGTTGTGACGGCGCCATCTGACGACGGCAGCCCCTGACGCCCGATTGGTCGTGGCCGCCGCTGTGCGGCGGACCGAGGAGACCCTTCCGATGATCAGATCCGGATCATCGACAGTGGGCGTGCGAACTGGGCCCGGTGGACGGGCCCTGCGATCGATGATACCCGCCGGGCACGAGGATCCATCGGACTACCACGTCGGATCGGATCAACGGACCGGCCGGCGATGTCCACAGAGCGCGGGCATCGACAGCACGCGGCGGGAGTTATCCACAGATCACACGGCCGGTCTANCCAACGGCGTCAAAACGCCGCACCGTGGACGAGGCCGGTCCGCTCCCCCTTCGGACCGGCACAGCGGCGGCCGGACGAGCGGACCTGGACCGGATCCGGCCGCCGCGCCTCCCCCGGACCCGGAGGTGTCACCGTCATGCCCCCTTTGCCACGCTTCGACCCGCTCTGGCTCGTCATCCCGGCGGTCGCCATCCTGATCGCCCTGGGACGGCCCGTCACGATGCCGATCAAGCCACACGCCGACGGGCCACGCCTCGTCCTGGCGGCACGTGATCCGCAACGGAGCACCACCGCCTTGCCCGAGTCCTTGTCCGAGCCTGGGCGGTCTGCCCCGTCCGGTGCGACCGACTCCGCCGGTGGGCTCGGCCCCGGTGACGGATTCCGTACCGAGCCCCGCCACGACGTCATCGAGCAGGCTCTGGGGGTCAGCCAGGTTCGGGCTGTGGTGAGGACCGCGGGCCCACCTCCTCTCAGGCTCACCCCCGGCACGTCGGCGGAACCCTCGACGACACCTGCTCCGTCCACGGCGCGGTCAACGCCGGCGGCACATCCGGCCCCCTCGCCCCCGGCCCCCGCGCCGAAGGCGACCTCGTCACCTCGACGACCGGCGACTCCCGCCGTCCGGCCTCCCTCCGCCCCACGATCCCTCCGGCCGGCGGCCCGCCGGGCCGGGGAACGAACGCGGCCGGCCGTGACCCCGCCGGCCGCTGGCCCGCTGGGCGGCGGAGAAGGGGACGAGCACCCGGACCCGCCACCCGGCGACGTCGGACCGGAGAACTCCGCGGCACCGCCGGCCCACGGCGGCGGGGTCCGGGCTCTGCGATGGCCGTTGTCGGGGGCCGTCACGGTGAGCCGCGGTTTCAAACGCCCGCCTTCGCCCTACGGACCCGGTCATCGCGGAGTCGACCTCAAGGCCTCTCCGGCCGCCCCGGTTCTCGCCGCGGCCGACGGGGTGGTGAGTTTCGCCGGGTCCGTGGCGAACCGCGGCATCGTCACCGTCACGCATGGCGACCTCCGCACGACCTACGAACCACTGACGCCGGCGATCAGCCCCGGAACCGCGGTCCGAGCCGGAGACCTGCTCGGCTGGATGAGCGATGGCCATCCAGGCTGTCCGGTGGCCGCATGCCTGCACTGGGGGCTTCTGCGCGGGATAGACTACCTCGATCCCCTGCTGTTCTTCCGCAGAACTCCGCCCCGCCTCCTGCCCCTCCTCCCAGCAGATCGCTCCCCTGGGTCCCCCGGCCTTGTCTCAGGCTCGGGGGTGAGCCTGCTCGAAGGCCGCGCGCAACCGTTCCGGTGTCACATGGGTGTAGATCTGCGTGGTCGCGAGACTCGCATGGCCGAGAAATTCCTGGACGGAGCGCAGATCGGCCCCGCCTTCCAGCATGTGCGTCGCCGCCGAATGCCGCAGACCATGCGGAGTCAGGCCGGCCGGAGCGACACCGGCCGCCACCCTCGTCGTCAGAATCCGCCGTACCGTGCGCGGATCGAGGCGACCTCCGCGCAGGCCGAGGAGCAGCGCACGCCCGCTACGAGCGGTCATCAGCCGCGGCCGTCCCGTTGATCTCCAGGACCGTAGGGCGGCCACCGCCGGCACACCGAACGGCACGCTGCGTTCCTTGCCGCCCTTACCGAGGACCCGCAGCAACCTTCGGTCGTCATCAATGTGCCCCAGGTCAAGACCGCACAGCTCGGACACCCGGATTCCGCTGCCATACAGAAGCTCGAGAACGAGTGCGTCCCGCAGCTCCACCGCCCGCCGTACGACCCGCTCGGAGTCTGCCGTCGAGTCCGGCAGCCCGGACGGCTGCGACGTGCCCGGGGGCGACACATCAGGCGAAGGGTTCTCAAGGAGCTGACGCGCGGCCGCGGCGGTGAGCACCTCAGGCACCCTTCTGACCGTACGGTTACCCACGAGCCGTGCGGCGACGTCGGTGTCGAGGAAGCCATGGCGCGCCGCATAGGAAGAGAAGACCCGGGCCATCGAGGCGCGCCGGGCCAGGCTTGCCGGCGCCGCCCCGGCGGCGCGCATCGAAGCGAGCCAGCTCCGCAAAAGCGCCAGATCGAGGTCGGCGAGGACCGAACAGCCCATCCGCTCCGCATGAGCGCGCAGGTTAGCGAGGTCGGCGGCGTAGGCACGCACGGTCTCAGGAGATCGGGCCAGCTCCGCGATGAGGTGGCGGAGAAAACCCGCGACCGCCGTGTCCCAGTCGGACTCGGGTGTCTCGACGATCTCGACTGGCCGGGCGTCTGATCCACACGTCGCTCGGGAGCGCTGCCGCGGCAGAAGCCGACCGTCGGCGGGCTCCTCGGCGCTCTCGCCTCGCAGGACCATGAGACGACCGTGGCAACATCGATGGTTCTCGTCAAGACGCCGCGGCGTCCGTGACACTGCACCCGGGGACATTGCATCCGGGCTGACTCAGGTCTCCCCGTCGGGGTTTTCGCCGTCGGGGTTTTCCCCGTCGAGTCCCGGATCCGCGGTACTGCGCGTCGGGGAACGATCCGCCCCGCCGTGGGCGGCACCCGGTTGGGTACCGGACCTCCTGCCGGACGTTGCGGGATGGGACGGGTTCGACGGCGCTCGGCCCAGATCCGTGAGGCGGTAACCGCCCGCCACGTTCTCGACCAGCCCCTCCACCGCGAGTGGGCCCAGCATCGCCAGCACCGCCTCGGGGCGCAGGCCGGTGCGGCGCGCCAGCACGGACACCCCGACGGCAGCGCGGGCCGGCATCGCGTCGAGAAGCTCGCGCACCGCCTCGGACAATCCGTCCCGCGGGCCATTCCCGCTCGCCGGCCGCTGTACGAGCGATCCGATACTCGCGATTTCCTCCCTGATGTCCTCGGCCCCGGTGACCAGAACCGTCTGTTCACGGAAGTCCCGGAGCAGCCGGTGACAGCCTGCGCTCATGGCGCTGGTCACCGGTCCCGGAACGACCATGACGGGACGACCGAGCCGACGGGTGTGGGCGACCGTGTTCAGCGCGCCGCTACGGTGGCCCGCCTCGACCAGGACCGTCCCCCGGGACAGAGCCGCGATGATGCGATTACGGGTGAGGAATCGGCGTCGGTACGGCGGCGTGCCCGGCGACACCTCGCTGACTACCGCCCCGGTACGGGCGATCTCCTCCAGCAGTTCCACATGGGCGGTCGGGTAGGGAACGTCAACACCCCCGGCGAGCACCGCCACCGTCGGTCCGGCTGCGGCCAACGCCCCCCGATGTGCCGCTGCGTCAATGCCGAACGCGGCTCCCGACACCACGGCCCATCCCTGTTCCGCCATCGCAAACGCGATCTCTCCGGCGAGATGCAGCCCGTAGCTGGTCGCGGTCCGGCAGCCCACGACTGTGACCGCCCGGGGTGGGAGCTCGCTCAGGTTGAGCGGACCGCGAACCCACAGAGCCAGTGGAGTGCCGATCATCGAACCATCCCCCGCGTCCCGAAGGCGGTCCAGNGCATCCAGTTCGAGGGGCCACTCGGCGTCCTGGGGACAGACCAGCCGGGCGCCGGCGCGCCATGCCGCGTCCAGGTCCCGAACCGGATCGACACTCGGATGCGCCGCCCGGAGCGCATTCCACACCTCGAACGCACCCCGACGCCTGACCTCGACGGCCACGCGACGATGTTCCGGGCCGAAGACGCGAGCCAGGGCGACACGGGCCAACCGCTCGGGATCCGACCAGTCGCTGTCACCCGGTGCCACCCTCCCGGGCGCGGAAGCGGGATCCGCCCCCCGGGCATCCGGCGGAGTCGTCGAGCTCATGTCCCACTCCCTGAAGACGGCACCGGATGCGGCTTCTTCTGCGGCTTCTTCCTGCTGGGCGACACGGTTCACGTCACGGTCAGGAGCGTCCCCATGGGGGTCTCCCACGCTCATGCCGACCACCCGGGCAATCTCAGATCCAGCGCGGCACCGAACTGCTCGGGACCGGGCGTGCCCCGGCCGGCGAGATCGGCGAAGGTCCACGCCAACCTCAGGACACGGTCGAGACCGCGCGCGGTGAGCAGGCCTCTTTCGAATGCCCGCTCGGCCACGGCCGTCGCCCTCGCCGGCAGCGGCCACAGGCGGCGCATCGCCGGCCCCGGCACCTCCGCGTTGAGCCGCCACGGCGTTCCGGCCAGTCGGACCCGGGTCGCATCCTGGGCCGCGGCGACCCGCGCCGCGACAACCGCGGACGAATCACCCTGGCCACGGTCCGCCCGTAGCTCCGCCCGGCTGGGAGCGCTCAACGCCACCTGGATGTCGATCCGATCCAGGAGCGGCCCGGACAGACGGGCCAGATAGCGCCGACGGACCAGGCTCGGACATTCGCAGCCCACCGCGCGCGGGCCACGGGCCTTCGAACACGGGCAGGGATTCGCCGCCAGAACCAGCTGAAAGCGGGCGGGAAACCGGGTCGTCGCGCGAGCGCGGGCGATCTCGATCTCTCCGCTCTCCAACGGTTGACGTAGCGCATCGAGACTTTGACGGGTAAACTCCGGAGCCTCGTCCAAAAATAGGATGCCCCGGTGCGCCTGACTGGCCAGCCCGGGCCGGATCACCGTCGAGCCTGCCCCGACGAGTGCCGCCGGGGTCGCGCTGTGGTGCGGGCTGCGATACGGCGGTCGGGNGACGAGCGGGCAGTCCGCGGGCAGCAGGCCGGCGACCGAATGGACCGCGGTCACCTCGAGAGCGGCCTCGGTACCGAGGTTCGGCAGCAACCCGGGCAGTCTGTCGGCCAGCATGGTCTTGCCACTGCCGGGCGGCCCCTGCATGAACAGGTGGTGGCCACCGGCCGCCGCGACCTCGACGGCCAGCCGGCCCCTGCTCTGCCCCGCCACGTCCGCCAGATCCCCGGCCTGACCGTCGGTGGAGGCAGCTTCGGTCGTGGGGGCCGCCACGGGCTCGGCGGCGATCTCTCCCCGCAGGAGCGCCAGCACACTGATGAGATCGACAGCGGGCNCCNCCNCCGCGCCCGGTACCAGCGCCGCCTCGGCGGCGTTGCCCGCCGGCACCACGACCCGTTCGACACCGGCAGCCACCGCCCGAAGTACCGCCGGGAGCACCCCGCGGACACCGCGCACCCGGCCATCCAGCGCCAACTCGCCGATGAGTACCCGACGGAGCAGGGCGGCGCGCGGCACCACGCCGGCCGCGGTGAGGATCGCCACCGCCATGGCCAGGTCGAAACCACTGCCCGATTTCGGGAGGGTGGCGGGGAACAACCCGAGCGTGATGCGCCGATCAGGCCACCGTTGGCCCGAGTTCACGATCGCGGCGCGAATCCGATCCCGCGACTCATGCAACGCGGCATCGGGCAGACCGATGAGAGTCAGCCGCGGAAGACCATCGGCGAGATCCGCCTCCACCTCGACGATGTGACCTTCGACCCCGACGACCGCCACCGCCCGGGCCCGCGCGAGAGCCATCAGAACGCTCCCCGGATGTGCTCGACACGAACCGGACCCGTCGAAGGACGGGACACCAGGAGGACGTCGAAACGCACCAATGACGAGGCGTGGGGGTGCTCGGCGAGCCACCGGGCGGCCAGGCGTCTGATCCGAGCCGCCTTGCGACCTACGACGGCCTCGGCGGCCGATCCGTAACGCGTCCCGGATCGGGTCTTGACCTCGCAGAACACCAGGCTCTCACCGTCCTGCACAACAAGGTCGAGCTCGCCCTCGCGGCAGCGCCAGTTACGGTCGAGGATCTCGGCGCCGACCGCCGCCAGATGGCGGGCGGCGACATCTTCGCCGAACCTGCCCAGTGCGTCCTTTGCCCGCATCGCCGCTCCCGTTCGCCGGGGGACGGGTGCCCGCCGGTCGTGACCAGCGTGGACGTGGGCGGGCCGGAGAGCCATCCACATGATCGACATGTGGATGACGAGGGTTTCTCCACAGGAGCGAGCTGGGCGGACATCTCAGCGGGTCATCACGGACTTCGGNGACGGGTCGAATCGCACCGTCGATCCAGGCGACAGCCGACCGGAATGAGGTGCCGATCCGCCGAACATACCGCCGAGACGATCAAGATGCCGAGGCGATCAGGCAGCCGGGCCGGGAAAGCGTGACGCCGAGAGTCGGCGTCAGAGCTCGGCCTTGGTCAACTCCTCGACGTTGATATCTTTAAAGGTGACTACTCGGACATTCTTAACAAAACGCGCAGGCCGGAACATGTCCCACACCCAGGCGTCCCGCAAGATCAACTCGAAGAAGACCTCGCCGTCCGTGCTGTTCCTGACCTCGATCTGGTAGTCGTTCGCGAGGTAGAAGCGGCNCTCGGTTTCGATCACATACGAGAACAGCCCCACCACGTCGCGGTACTCGCGATAGAGCTGCAGCTCCATCTCGGTCTCATACTTCTCGAGGTCTTCCGCGCTCATACAGTCTCCGTGACGCCATGCCGGCTGGTCACAAGCACCCTGTCCTCCAGCCGCAACGATCGTGCTTCCCTCGTCGTCGCCGCATGCGCAGCCACGTTGACGTACGACATCCGATGCTCGTCACACGGTCCGCAGCGCGCCAGCGCCGCCGCGTGGGCCGCGGTGACGTATCCCTTGTGCTGCGCGAAATCGTACTCGGCATAGCGCGTGTGCAACGCACGCATGATCCGGTCCCTCGTCACCTTCGCCACGACCGAAGCTGCCGCCACGCACGCGACCACCCGGTCTCCCTTCACCACCGCCAACGACTCCACTCCGAAACCGGCGACCGCGAATCCATCCGTGAGCACGTAACCCGGGCGCGCAGACAGGCGCGCCACCGCGCGTCGCATTCCGGTGATGTTGGCCACGTGCAAGCCGACCCGATCGATCTCGGCCGCGGAGATGACGACGGTCGACCACGCCGCGGCGGCGGCCATCACGTCCTCGAAAACGCTCTCACGGATCTGCTCGGTCAGGAGCTTGGAGTCAGCCAACCGCGCCAGCCGCTGACGAGCCTCCGGAGCCAGAATCACCGCGGCGATGACCAGGGGTCCGGCGCATGCCCCACGACCCGCCTCATCGACCCCTGCGACCGGGCCGAGACCATGCCTGTTCAGGGCGCGCTCGTAACCGAACAGCCCGGCATCCCGGCGAAGAGCGACACCGTAGTGTCTCATGACGGACCGCGGCGGCGAGCCGTCCCTGGTGCGCGCGTGCGCGTGGATCCTCGTGGCATCCGGCGAGGCCGACGGGTGGCGGTCCACGCCGGAGGGATCAGCACGGCAAGGGCGAACAGGGATACGTCATCCGTGGCCGGGTAGCCCGGCAGCGGCACCACGGCGTCGCCGGTAGAAGACAGCGCGGCGGATGTGGTCGACCCGGCCGACGCACGAGGAGCCGGAGGCAGCACCGACGCGGCGGGAATCCCGGCGAAATCGTTCGGAACGCCCAGGAATCCGAACCGGCCAAGTGGCCAGACACGGACGAAGGCCCGTCCCACCACCGCATGCTTCGGGATCGGTCCGTTCTGCCGGGCATCCGAGGAGGCCCCGCGATGGTCACCCATCACCCACAGGTAGCCAGCCGGGACGGTCAGCGGACCGAACCGCTGATAGTCGTTCTGGTAGACGTACGGCTCGTCGAGCGGATGGCCGTTGACCGAGACTCTGCCCGCGGTATCGCAACACGCGACCGTGTCGCCGCCGACCGCTATGACGCGTTTGATGAAGTCGGTCTCGCTCGGGGCCCCGAGACCCAACAGGTTCTGCGCGCCACGAACGAACCTGCTGAACGCGTTGCTCGGCGGCGGGACGACGGACTCGGCATGATCGAATCCGGTTCCCTTGCCATTGAAGACGACGATCTCACCCCGGTGCACGTCGCGGAAGTGGTAGACGACCTTGTTGACGAGAACCCGGTCGTCAACCAGCAGCGTCCGCTCCATCGACTCCGAGGGGATCCAGAACGCCTGGACCAGAAAAGCCTTGATGAGCAGGGCGAGCAGAAAGGCGATCAGCACAAGGACCGGGAGCTCGCGGAGGAACGAGCCACGGCCACGGGTCCGCGCCGCCTCGGGCCGGGAAACCCGACGACCGGTGGCTTCCGGACCGTCGGGCTGTGCCTGGTCCTTCGGGCCGTCAGGCTCGGCCGCAGGGCTCGGCCACGCACCGTCCGGCTGACCGCCATCGGTTCTTCCCGGTACCCGAGGCCCACTGGGATCGGATGCATTCACGCCGCCACCTCGCAGAATCGACCGTCAAACCTCATCGGACCGGTCGACGTGCCACCAGCCGCACCTTGCGACAGCGTTGCGGACCGTGCCGCCTATCTTCGTCCATCAACGGCGGCGCCACCTGCACGGGCAACCGGCAAGTCGCGGATGGAGAATCCGGACGCGTCACGGGGTGGCGGTGGCCTCAGCGCGCGACCGGCTCACGCTTCTCCTTGATCTTGGCGGCCTTACCGCGCAGCTGACGCAGGTAGTACAGCTTGGCCCGTCGGACGTCACCACGGCTCACGATCTCGATCTTCGAGACGATCGGGCTGTGGAGGGGAAAGGTCCGCTCCACGCCTACGCCGAAGCTGACCTTACGGACGGTGAAGGTCTCCCGCACCCCGCCACCCTGGCGGCGGATGACGGCACCCTGGAAGACCTGGATGCGCTGACGGTTTCCTTCGACGACCCGCACGTGGACCTTGAGGGTGTCGCCCGGCCAGAACTCGGGCACGTCGGTCCTCAGCGACTCGGCGTCGAGGCTGTCCAGGGTGTGCATGGCAGTCGCTTCCTGAAGAGTTGAGATGGATGGTCCGCGGCCCCGGAACGCACCGAGGTGGACAATCCGTGGTCGAGGCCGACCCGGCCGGCATGGGTGGACGCAATCACCGCGAGGTGTCCCGCGGGAAAGACATGCGACCCGAGGCCGCCCGAACCGGTCACGAACCGACGGACACTGCATCCTACTGTGCCACACCCGGGAGAGAGAGCGGACCGCCCTACCCCTCGCCCGGCCCCTCGACGTCACGATGATGGATCAGGCCCGTCCCCTCGGTGGGGGCCGGCAGCATCCGCCCGGCCGCCTCGGCCGCGGCGGCAGCGAGTACGACTCGGTCCGCTTCGGCGAACTCGCGGTGTTCCAGGAGGTCCGGGCGCCGCAACAGGGTACGACGAAGCGCCTGGGAACGACGCCAGCGGGCGATCGCCTCATGATCGCCTGAGCGGAGAACGGGCGGCACCTCGGTCCCCCGCCATACCGGCGGACGGGTGTAGACCGGGCCCTCCAGCAAGCCGTCGGAGAAAGAGTCATCGGCGACTGAGGCGCTGTTACCGAGTACTCCGGGCAGCAGCCGCGTAACCGCTTCGAGAATCACCAGGGTCGCGGCCTCGCCCCCGGCCAGCACATAGTCTCCAATGGAGATCTCGTCATCGGCCCAGGTCTCGATCACTCTGGCGTCGATGCCCTCGTAGCGCCCGCAGCAGAACACCAGCCAGGGCTCGCGCGCCAGTTCTTCGGCGTGGCGCTGAGTGAACGGAGTCCCCGCCGGGGTCGGCACGACGACCCGGGGCCGGCTATCGGCCACTCGTGCGGTGATCTGCGACAACGCCGCGTCCCAGGGCTCGGGCCGCATGACCATCCCCGGGCCTCCCCCGTAGGGGGCGTCATCCACGGTGCGATGAACATCCGTGGTCCACATCCGCAGATCATGTGTATGGATCTGCAGGGTTCCGTGCTCCTGAGCCCGGCCCACGAGCGACAGACGCAGGGGCTCGAGATAGGCCGGGAAGATGGTGACGATGTCGGCGCGCATCGGCTGCTTTCAGAGATATCGGCTCTTTCAGAGATATCGGCTGCCTGCCCAGAAACCCGATCTACCCGCCAGCCGAAGACCGGGCCGAGGGCGCGCAGCCGACTNCCCGCCCAGGACCCGGGTTAATCGAGATCGAGCAGGCCGGGCGGCGGATCCACGACGATCCGGCCGGCGGGGGGGTCGACGGTCGGCACGATGTCACGGACGAAGGGGACGAGATGCTCGCCACCGTCCGGGCCGCCGATCGCGAGCAGGTCTCCCGCAGGGGAGTGAATGATGTCGGTGACGTGCCCCAACAACATGCCCGCCGTGGTCACCGCCCGCAGGCCGACCAGGTCCCGATCCCACCACATCTCCACGGCTTCGCCGTCACCGTCGGCGTCGTCGAGCGGCGATCCCGCCTGATCCGCGTCGATGGTCAGGAGCACGCCGCGCAGCGCCTCCGCGGCGCCACGATCGTCCACCCCGCGAAAGTGAAGCAACAGGCGGCCCGAGTGCCAATGAGCGCCGGAGACGGTGAGCGCAGTCCCCCCCCCTTCGCGACCGAGGACCGCCCCTACGACAAACCTGCGGTGGGGCACGTCGGTACGAATCTCGATCGTGACCTCACCGCGGATGCCATGCGGACGGCCGATCCGCCCGACGACGATCTCCTCAGCCACGACTTCTCGGGCAATCAGGACGAAGCTCGCGACAACGCCGACAGATCCTAACGATCCACATCGACGACGTCGATCCGAAGGCCCCGGCCTCCGACACCACCCATCACCGTGCGCAGCGCACGAGCGGTACGACCTCGCCGACCGATGACCTTCCCGAGATCTTCGGGGTGCACCCGCACCTCCAGGGTGCGTCCACGCCGACCGTTGTTCAGGTCCACCCGGACGTCGTCGGGGTGATCGACGATGCCTCGCACGAGATGTTCGAGGGCCGCCTCCAGCACCTACTGCCCCGCGGCCGGTGCGTCCGTGGCCGGGGCGGCTTCCGCTTCCTCTGCCGACCCGGACTTCTTGGCCTTCTTCGGCGTGGTCGCCGGCCGGTCCTCGGCGCCCGCGGCGGCCCGCGCGGCCGCCTGGAAGATCTCCCGCTTGTCCGCCTTTGGCTCGGCGACCTTCATCGGCGGGGGCGCCGGCAGGNTCTTNAACTTCTGCCAGTCCCCGGTGACCTTGAGGATCGCGAGGACGGGCTCGGTGGGCTGTGCACCGACCGAGAGCCAGTGCCCCACCCGCTCGGCGTCGACCTTGATGATGCTCGGGTCAGACTTGGGGTGGTACTGCCCGATGGACTCGATGACCCGACCATCCCGCTTGGTACGGGCATCGGCCACGACGATGCGGTAGTGCGGCTCGCGCATCTTGCCGAGACGCTGCAGTTTAATCTTGGTTGCCACGGTGGTCGAACGGCTCCAGACATGTCGATGACCACTGGTTTTCCATGGCTGCGCATGGAGCCCCGGTGGTGGGAAGCACCCGCGCCGGACAGCCACTCACACATCTCCCGCGCGACACCGCGAGGAATGAGGGCAGCCACACCGACGCTGGCAGGCAGGGCCTGTATTGAGCTTACAGTCTGCCAGATCGTGACCGCCGCACACGAGCGGGGAGCCCGTGCACCCGCCCCACGGCCGCATCGCGCGGGTCAACGGCCCCCGCGGGGGCCGCGCGGCGGCATCCCACCGAAGCCGTCCTGCTGCCGCATCAGCGCCGAGAGATCCGGCATGCCGTCCGGAAGCGCGGGGCCCTTCGCCGCCCGCTCCTGCGCAGTGGACTTCTGCGCCTTGGCCTGGGCCGCCCGTGCCGCCGGATTACCCTTGCGACTGGCTCCCTTGCCCTTCTTCGCGGCCTTGCGAGCCGAGGCGGCCTTCGCTCGACCCATCCCCCCCGGCATCCCCATGCCGCCAGCCATCTGTCGCATCATCTTGCGGGCCTCGGCGANCCGGTCCAGCAACTGGTTGACCTCGGTGACCGTGACCCCGGATCCACGCGCGACCCGAGCCTTGCGGGACGCCTGCAGGATCCTGGGATCACGCCGTTCCGTCGGCGTCATGGACCGAATGATCGCAACCACCCGATCGACGTCCCGATCGTCGACCTGCGCCAGTTGATCCTTCATCTGGCCCATCCCCGGCAGCATGCCGAGCAGGTTGCCGATCGGGCCCATCTTGCGGACCGCGAGCATCTGCTCGAGGAAATCCTCGAGAGTGAACTCGGAGGCGACCATCTTCGCCGCCATGGCCTCGGCCTGCTCGGCCTCGAACGCCTTCTCGGCCTGCTCGATGAGGGTGAGGACGTCACCCATGCCGAGGATCCGCGACGCCATGCGTTCCGGGTGGAAGACGTCGAAGTCGTCCAGGGCCTCACCGGTGGAGGCGAACATGATCGGCCGACCGGTCACCTGGGCGACCGAAAGGGCCGCACCACCGCGCGCGTCGCCATCGAGCTTGGTCAGGACCACGCCGCTGAATCCCACGCCATCGGCGAAGGCGCTCGCGGTCGCGACCGCGTCCTGACCGATCATCGCGTCCAGGACGAAGAGAATCTCATCCGGTGAGACGGCGTCGCGGATGTCGGCCGCCTGCCGCATCATCTCCTCGTCGACGCCGAGCCGCCCGGCCGTGTCGACGACGACCACATCGAAGACCTGCCGGTGCGCGTGCGCGAGCGCGTCGCGCGCGACGCGCACCGGATCCCCGACCCCGTTGCCGGGCTCGGGCGCGAAGACCTCCACCCCGGCCCGCGCCCCGACCACCTGCAGTTGGTTGACCGCGTTCGGACGCTGCAGGTCGGCCGCGACCAGCAGCGGGGTGTGACCCTGAGCCTTGAGCCAGCGCCCGAGCTTGCCGGCCAGGGTGGTCTTACCCGTTCCCTGCAGGCCGGCGAGCAGGATCACCGTCGGCGGGGTCTTGGCGTACCGCAGCGTCGTCGTGCCGCCGCCGAGGATCGCGACGAGCTCCTCATTGACAATCTTGATTACCTGCTGGGCAGGGTTCAACGACGCACTGACCTCGGCGCCGCGGGCACGCTCCTTCACCGCGGCCACGAAGCCACGGACGACCGGGAGCGCGACGTCCGCCTCGAGCAGAGCCACCCGGATCTCCCGCGCGGTGGCGTCGATGTCGGCATCGGTAAGGCGCCCTCTGCCACGCAGCGACGCGAAGACCTTGTCGAGGCGGCTGGAAAGGGTGTCGAACACGCGCACACACTCCGAGATCGCAGACGGACCGCAGGGACCAGCGTACGCACCCGACGACGAAGGCAGCACACCCCCGTGTCCGATCAACCGACGGCGTCACGCATCGGCCGATCGACGCGGACGCGACGTGCGCGGCCCGGCGAGGCATGCCCGCACGGACGCCGGCCTGGTCATTCACCTGCCGGGTCCGCCCTCTGCGCTGAGGAGGGCGAGACGCCTCGCCGGACGCTCACCCCCCAGCCAGGAGAACACCGAGGAACATGTCGCGGCTGACCGCGGAGCCCCACAGCTCCGCTCAGTGATGAAGCTTAGGTCACATGCCGAACGACCGGAAGGTCTTGACGCTGAGCACGTTGTGGTCTTCGTCGATCCGGCGGCCACTCGATCGATCAGCCGGCTTCGCCCAACAGCGCGTCGACGAACGCCTCCGGCTCGAAGGGAGCAAGATCGTCTGGACCCTCTCCCAAGCCGATCAGTTTCACCGGCATACCGAGCTCGCGCTGCACGGCGATGACGATCCCGCCCTTGGCCGTACCGTCCAGCTTGGTCAGCACGACTCCGGTGAGATCAACCGCCTGCGTGAACACCTGCGCCTGGACAAGCGCGTTCTGACCGGTCGTGGCGTCAAGCACGAGCAGCACCTCGTCGACCGGACCGTGCTTGCCCACCACTCTTTTAATCTTCGCCAGCTCGTCCATCAGACCTGCCTTGGTGTGCAGCCGGCCGGCGGTGTCGATCAACACGGTGTCCACGCCGCTCTGCGTGCCCTGTCGGACCGCATCGAACGCCACCGACGCCGGGTCACCCCCCTCGGCCCCGCGGACCGTGATCGCGCCGACCCGTTCACCCCAGGTCTGAAGCTGATCCGCGGCCGCGGCACGGAACGTGTCCGCCGCGCCCAGCACGACCGTACGCCCGTCCGCGACCAGCAGCCGCGCGATTTTTCCNCAGGTCGTGGTCTTGCCCGTGCCGTTGACACCGACGACGAGCACGACGGCGGGACGATCCGGGGCCGTCGTGCGCAGCGATCGGTCGGTCGTCGTACCGATCTGGGCGAGCAGCTCGTCGCGCAGCATCTCCCGCACATCCGCGGGCGTGCGGGCACCGAGCACCTTCGTGCGTTCCCGCAGCGCGGCGACCAGCTCGGTGGTCGCCGTGACCCCGACGTCGGCGAGGAGCAGGGTCGCCTCCACGTCTTCCCACGCGTCCTCGTCGAGATTGTCGCCGGACAGCAGGGAGAGCAGTCCGCGACCGAGCGCGTTCTGCGAACGAGCCAGCCGCAGGCGCAGCCGGACGAGGCGGCCGGCTGCCGGCGGCGGTGCCTCCGGTGGGATCCGCTCCTGGACCGGGATCCCCGGCGCGGCCGGTATCTCGGCGAGCGGGGCGCCGACGCCATCGCTCTCCGTCGGGGATGGCGGCAGCACATCGGGAAGACCGATGTCGTCGACCGTCCTGGTCGCCGAATCGCGGGGTACCTCGGCGTCGTCACCGACCCCGGGACGGTAGTCGGCGCCCGGGCGCGGGCCTTCCTCGATGGATCGGCGGGGGCGTCGACGCAGGGCCGTGCCGGCCACCAGGCCCACGGTGGCCAGTACGACGACGGTGATGACGACGATCAGGATGAGGAGCTCCACGTACCGATCCTGACAGATGACGCCACAAGGCCGTGGCGCTCGCCCGGCGGGAGGGCGGCGGCGTCAGAGCGCCGCCCGCTCCCGCAGCCGCTGACTGATCACTGTCGTCACCCCGTCGCCCCGCATGGCCACGCCGTACAGGGCGTCAGCGATCTCCATCGTCCGCTTCTGGTGGGTGATGATGATCAGCTGCGACTTCTCACGCAGACCCTCGACGGCCTCGAGCAGTCGGCCGAGATTGCGGTCGTCCAGAGCTGCCTCGACCTCGTCGAGCACGTAGAAGGGCGAAGGGCGGGCCCGGAATATCGCGAGCAGGAGAGCGAGTGCGGTCAGTGAACGCTCCCCGCCGGACAACAGCGACAGACGCTTCACCTTTTTTCCCGGCGGCCTCGCCTCGACCTCGATGCCCGTGGTGAGCATGTCATCAGGATCGGTGAGCACCAGCCGGCCCTCACCGCCCGGGAACAGCGTCGAGAAGACGATCTCGAACTCACGGGCGGTGTCCGCGAACGCGACGGCGAAGACCTCACGCACCCGCAGATCAACCTCCTCGACGACCAGCAGAAGATCCCGGCGGGTGCTCTTGATGTCTTCGAGCTGCGCGGACAGGAACGCGGCCCGCTCCTGAAGCGCGGCGAACTCCTCGAGGGCCAGGGGATTCACCCGCCCCAGCCGGGCCAGCTGCTTCTCCGCGGTGGCGGCCCGGGCGCTCTGCTCGGCTCGATCGAACGGCGCCGCGGTGCCGTCGGGCTCATCCGGCGGGACCAGCGTGTCCGGGCCGAACTCGGCCACCAGGTCATCGGCGTCGATACCGTGCTCCTCCAGAGCCTTGGCTTCCAGGGTCTCCACCCGCAGCCGCTTCTCCGCTCGGGCCAGCTCGTCGCGATGGGCGGCGTCGCGCAGCGCCGCGAGTTCGGTGGCCAGAGCGCGCCCCTGGTCACGCACCCCGACCAGCTCCGTCTCGGCGGCCTTGCGCAGTGCGTCGGCCNCCNCCCGCCCCGCCGCGGCGCGAGCCAGCGAATGGTCCAGTCGGTCGAGAGCGACCTGAGCCGCATCCCCCATCGCCGTCGCGACGGCCGCCTGCCGCTCGCGGACCTCGTGCCGACGGGCCGCCGCGGCCCGTGCCGCCCGCTCGTTCGCCGCCGCGCGGATCAGTCCGTCGGCGCGTCCCTGCAGGCCTCGCACCCGCTCCTCGCTGGTACGGACGGCCAACCGGGCCTCGACCTCGGCGGCGCGCACGGCGGAGGTAGCCGCGACGAGCCGGTCTCGTTCATCCGGAGCCCGCTCCCCCGCCTCCGGCTGCTCCGATGTCGCGGCGAGCGACGCCTCGAGCTCGGTCAACGCTCCGTATGCCCGATCACGGGCTGTTTCGGCCCGTGATCGGGCGCCCTCCAACCGGGCGATCTCGNATGCCGNNNNC
>NZ_JPHT01000010.1:0-68629 GCF_000733325.1 Frankia sp. Allo2 | reverse complement strand
AANNATCGAGCCGCGCCATCTGCTCGGACAGCGCCCGGTGCCGGGCATCGGTCCCGTGCAGCGCCGCCAGTGCCGCGTCGATGGCGGTACGGGCCCGGGTCACCTCGGCACGCGCGGGCTCGAACGCCTCGTGGGCGGACTCGACGCGACGGGTCGCCTCCGCCACGCCGGCCTCGGCCTCGTCCGCCGCGGCCTGCAGTTCGATCGCGGACGGCGGGTTCGCGCTGCCACCGATAGAGAGGGGGGCACCGATGACGTCGCCGGCGCGGGTGACCACCCGCAGGTCGGGGCGCAACGCCGTGGCCCGCTCGGCCGCCGCCAGATCCTCGACCACGACAGTCCGGGCGAGCAGGGACGACACGGCGGTACGGAACCGATCGTCACCGATCTCCACCAGGTCCAGCGCGGCAACGGCACCGGCCGGGAGCGGACCGTCGGCGCTGGCCGCCCCCGGGACGATCGCCGCGCTGCCGTCAGGGCCGGCGCAGGCGTCAGGGCCGGCGCAGGCGTCAGGCTCATCCGCGACGGTGACGGCGGCCACCAGCGCTGCTCGGCCGGCATCCGTTTCCCGCAGCCACGCAAAGGCCGCCATGGCATCCCCCGACGTGCCGACGAGCAGGGCGTCCGCCGCCGGGCCCAGCGCCGCGGCGATGGCCGCCTCCGCGCCGGCGGTCACGCTCAGGACGCCGGCCAGCCGGCCGATCACCTCGAGGGTCGGATCCAGTGCCGGAGCCGAGTCCTCCGCCGTGTTCGAGGCGGTCTGCCCGGTCTGCGCGCCGGTAGCAGCCCTCAACAGTGCCGCGGCTCCGTCGGCCGGCGAGAGGGAGAGGTGCAGCGCGTCGCATCGCGCGGCCCAGGATGCGCGGTCACGTTCGGCGCTACGCTCCTCACCGCGCAGGACCTCGAGCCGCTCGGCGGCAGCGGCATGCACTGCCACGGCCGCGCTGTGCTGCTCGGCGAGATCCTCCCGTGCGCTCTCCATCCGAGAGAGTTCGATCTCGAGGGCCGAACGTGACGCCGAGGTCTCGGTCTCCCGCTCCCGCGCGGCGTCGAGTGCCTCGGTCGTCCGTGCTATCTCGTTCTCGGCACTGGTGGCACGGGACCTGGCGGCCTCCACCTGGCCGGCAAGGCGCGCGATCTCCTCACGGCGAAAAGACGCCGCGCGTGCCGCGGCGATCAGTTCCTTCTCCTCCTGAGCGAGCGCGGCCTCGAGATCGGCACGCCTGGTGACCACCTCGGCGAGCAGATCCCGATCACGCTCCAGCCGCTCGGTGAGGGCGATTTCCTGCTCCCGGACCGCCGTGGCCTCCTGTTCCAGTTCCTCGGGGTCGCGGCGCCCACGTACGTCGTCGGTCGCGGCACGCAACAGGCGACCCCGTTCGACGGCGAGGGAACGGGTGCCCCGCAGCCGTTCCCGCAGGGATGCCAGGGCGTACCAGGTCTCCTGGGCGCCGGTGGCGCGCGGAATGATCGCCGTCAGGTCGGCCTGCAGCTGCTCCTCACGGCGGGCGGCCGCGGCGTGAGCGGCCTCGGTGGTCGTCAGCCGCGCCCGCAATGCCTCCTCGTCCGCGAGGTCGGAGGTGATCGCGACCTGGGCACGATGGAGATCGTCGGCGAGAAGGCGCAGGCGGGCGTCCCGTAGCGAAGCCTGAATCACACCGGCCTTACGGGCGATCTCCGCCTGCCGACCGAGCGGCCCTAACTGCCGACGCAGTTCGGCGGACAGATCGGTGAGGCGGGNGNGGNTCGCCGACATCGCCTCGAGCTTGCGGNGNGCCTTCTCCTTGCGTTTACGGTGTTTGAGGACGCCGGCGGCCTCCTCGATGAACGCACGGCGATCCTCCGGGCGCGCGTGCAGGACCGCGTCGAGCTGGCCCTGGCCGACGATCACGTGCAACTCTCGGCCGATACCCGAGTCGCTCATCAGTTCCTGGATATCCAGCAGGCGACAACCGGTACCGTTGATCGTGTATTCGCTCTCGCCGCTGCGGAACATCAGTCGCCCGATGGTCACCTCGGTGTACTCGATGGGGAGCGCGCCGTCCGAGTTGTCGATCGTCAGGAGTACTTCGGCGCGCCCCAAGGCCGGGCGAGCGGGCGTGCCCGCGAAGATGACATCGGACATAGTGCCGCCACGCAGGGCCTTGGCACCCTGCTCCCCCAGTACCCAGGCGATGGCGTCAACGACGTTACTCTTGCCCGACCCGTTGGGCCCGACCACGCAGGTTATTCCCGGCTCGAGATGCAGGGAGGTCGAGCTCGCAAAGGACTTGAAGCCCCGCAGGGTCAGGTTCTTGAGATGCACCAGTCTCCGGAGCGCTGGAAGGGTTCACCGGCTCGACCCGGGATGGCCGGACTCAGCCGACGTTCGACAGAGCCATCCTAGTCGGCCACCCGAAGCACCCAGCAGGCTACGCTCCGAAAAAAGTACGAAGAAGGCGGGGAGTGAGGTTGCCCGGCTCTTCCTGGACATAGAGCCGCCAAAGTGATCCGAGACACACGGGCAACATCACTGGGCAGGGACGAGCCAGCCGGGAAAACGACCGATTCGACGATCTCAGCGATCATGACGCCCGTAGAAACGGAGTCTTGCCCACGTAACCGGGCATACCCACTACGAGGGGGCGCCTCCCCGAGGAACGCCCCGCCAGCTCAGCTGAACGCCGGTTCGGCGTCGAGCGCCCGGACATCCTCCGGCACGTCGACACCACCCACCAACGCCTCGTTAACCTCACGTACTCGAGCCAGTTCTGCCTCGAGCTCCGCTACTCGGGCACGAAGCCGACGCACCTCGCAAGAGAGACGCAAGTCGCCGCCGGAACCGACGTGGCCAAAAAGGGCCTTCGCCATAGTGATGGTCCTCCACGATGAGTGACCTAGTGGGTGTCAGACAGCACAAGATCCGAACAGATCAGAGTGCGCCCCAAACAATGACTCCAGGCTCCCATGTCGAGTGACCGAAAGTCAAGAGNATGCCACATGCTCCCGAGCCGGTCCGGTGAACATGCAAAAAGCGGACGGTCATACCCACGACAGTTCCGACAACGCAGCGTCTGCAACCAGTCACTTTCGTCGAAAGTCGGTCAGATCACTCTGCGCCACCTGCCACACAGCCTCCACCCTGTCCGTCCGCCCAGGGGTGTGACCCGTCATCAACAAGTGCAGAAGGTCACGACAGGCCGGCTCCGGCCCCTCCGCGACCACCTCGACCGCCCCGTCCGGGAGGTTGGTGGCGGATCCGACCAGGCCCAGGCGCCGGCCCCGGGTACGCACGTAGTCACGAAAGCCGACGCCCTGGACAAGGCCGGCGACCCGGGCAGTGAATCGGACCACGGCGTGTCCGGACTCCCTCTGCTCCGCGGATACATCGCTCATCAGCACGGTAGGGTACTGGCCATTGTGGATACCACATACTTCCCAGACATGGCAGGCCGGCCGAAAGAGACACGGCGGCAGGGTGATCATCGGCTGGAACGGCCGGACCGGCCACGTTTCCGCCGCCGGTCCGCTGCCGTGCTACTCGCGTGTGGAGCTCTCGGCTCGGCACTCCTTCTCAGCGGTTGCGGCCAGAACTTCTCTCAGGACGGCGGCACACTACCCGTCCCACGCGCGAGCACCGATGGTGACCGCCAGGTCACCCCGGAGCCGGTCGACAGCGCAGACAAGATTATTGGTCCTGGCTACGCCCCGCCGCGTACCGCAGGGCCTACCCAGACAGCGGTGCCCAATCTGCCGGGCGGCAAGCAGTAGTCAGTACCACGCGTAACTACTACCCATACGATTTACCTCATGCCGATCGCCGGTGAGACGCGGCTGGACNCCCGGCTNCCCAGGCCAAGATCAGCCCGCTCGCCGGCCTGGTAGCCCGCACGACCGCCGCTCCCAGAGAGCTGGCGTGTCCTTGGCGCTCGCAACCTGGGATAGGCTCTTGCCAGGTGCGCGTCCACCCGCTGGCTTCGATTCGCCAGGACGACGGCCACCGACGGCGTCGTCGAGGGCCGGTCCGATCCGTTCTCCCGGGTCTGCGTCTGCTGGGTCTGCGCCCGCTCCCGGGCCATCCGCTCCGTCCTGGTCAGTCTCTCCGCCACCGCCACCGCGAAGCCTGCCATCCACGACCGACGAAACGCCCGCGGGTCCTCCTGGCGTGGTGGACGGGCGAGGGCCAATCCCTGTGCCTGCTGGACCAGCAACGAGGTGAACAACATCTGCACGCGGTGGATATCCGCATCCATCCCGAACAGATGAGCGGAGTGCCCCGTCCCCACTGCACGCTGCTCGGTCCGGTACACGAGCCGGCAACCAAGCGGTGCGGCAATGCCCGCGAGCAACGAGATCTTGTCCCGGGCATAGGGCGGATCGACGGCCACCACCAGGTCAGCCGCCTCGACGCGGTGCGGCGACGCCTCCTCGACCAGCGCGCGGTCGATCCCGTACTGGGCGATCAACTCGGCCGCCTTGCTGTTATAGGTTTCGCGGGCGGCCTCGCTCAGCCCCTCCGCCTCCGCCATCGCCAACAGCTTCCGTATACGACCGAGCAGGGCATCCGGATTCATCGCGTCTCCGTCCATGTCGCGTCGGGGGCAGGCCAGCCAACCGACGTGCCGGATGATGCCTCACCGATCCCGGCAGCCCGGTCTCGGTCCTGGACGAGGCGATAACTGTGAACGCCGCGGCAGGTCTGGCTCCCCACCCGACTATCGCGGACGCCACGCCCGGCACCCCACCCGAGAGCCGCGGGATTCGAACGTGTGATCGAACCTTACCACCTGGCCCGTCTTGGGTGCGGCTGGCAGGTGGGGCAAGTGAAGCTCGACCGGTTCATGAAAGCGTCCCGGCGCACCGCGTCTCCGCATCGTGTGCACGGCCGACCCGCGCGGCCATACACCTGTAGCGACCGTTCGAACAGCCCGCTGACTCCGTCCGCCGACACGTACAGGCGGTCGAAGGACGTACCGCCCACCTCAAGAGCCGCGATCATCACCGTCCGCACGCAACCCAGCAGCCTGCCGACCTCCGCCCGGGTGAGGGTCTCGGTCGGCCGCGCGTAGTGCAGCTTCGCGGCCCACAGGGCCTCATCCGCGTAGATGTTCCCGACCCCGCTGACAAGTGTCTGATCGAGCAGGGCCCGCTTCACGCCGGTACGGCGTCGACGCATCCTCTCCGTGACGAGCCGCTCGTCGAAGGCGGGATCCAGAGGATCCCTGGCGATGTGCGCGACGGGAGCAGGCAGATCCGCTTCCCCCGTTGCGACCGCCAGGCCACCGAAGGTGCGTTGATCCACAAATCGCAGTTCGCGTCCTCCGTCCGTGAAGACGAACCGGATCCGCAGATGCTTCTGGTCGGGGGTGGCGGGTGGAACGACGAGCAACTGTCCGCTCATCCCGAGATGGGCGATCAGTGCATCCCCCTGAGCCGGATGACCTGGGGGCAGGGCGGGCGGAGACATCTCGGCCAGCACGGCAGCTGATTCCTCCTCCGGTGGTTCTTCTGGAACCACCGGAGCGCACGCCGCATGGTCTACCGGCGGCTGAAGTACCAGCCACAGATACTTGCCGCGGCGTCGTGCCGCCGTTATCCGGCGGCCGACGAGCAGCGCCGAGAAGTCGGCGGCACCGGCCAGATGACGGCGCACCGCACGAGGATGGTGGACGTCAACCGATGCGATGACGCGACCGACGACACCACGTTCCAGACCGCGGCGAACAACCTCTACTTCGGGGAGTTCTGGCATGATCTCCGGTCGTCGGGTCGGGTCAGTGGGATGACACCGGACCCTCGACGTGGCTCGATGAAGCTGTTGCCACCCCTGAAGCTGTTGCCACCACTGAAGCTGTTGCCACCACCGAGCCTGTCGCCAGCGCCCAGGAAGCGAATCGGGGCAGCTGATGATCAGCCACTCTCACAGACCCGAGACCTGATCGTGATCAAGGCTGCCGACGGCGGACTTCTCGTGATTTCCGCCGGCGACGTCCGCGCCCGAACCGTCCTCCCGCCCCAAGGCTGACCGTTCCTCGAGAACCGCGAAAGCCGCGGCGGCCGCCCGCTGCTCGGCCTCCTTCTTGCTTCCCCCTTCGCCCTCGCCCAGTGGCTCTCCCGCGATCCTCGCGTAGGCGGTGAATCGCTTCGCGTGGTCCGGACCGGCCTCCTCGACGATGTATTCGGGCGGCCCGAGAGCCAGCACCGCCGTCTGTTCCTGCAGTGAGGTCTTCCAGTCAAGCCCTGCGCCTCGGCCGGCGGCCTCGTCCAGCAAGGGATCGAAGAGACGGTGCACGAAACCGGAGGCCACGTCGAGGCCTGAGGACAGATAGACCGCCCCGATGATGGCCTCGAGGGTGTCGGCGAGAATGCTCGCCTTGTCGCGCCCCCCGGTGGTCTCCTCGCCCCGGCCCAGCAGCAGGTACGGACCGAGCCCGGTGGGTCCGATCCCCCGTGCCACGTCCGCGAGAGCCCGCATGTTCACAACCGAGGCCCGCTGCTTGGCGAGCTGCCCCTCGGGAAGATCCGGGTGGCGGATGAACAGTGCCGCCGTCACCACCAGACCGAGCACCGCATCGCCCAGGAACTCCAGGCGTTCATTGGTGGGCAGGCCGCCCTTCTCATAGGCATAGGAGCGGTGTGTGAGGGCGCGGTCGAGCAGCTCGGGGTCGATGGCGACCTCGAGTACCTCGATCAGGCCGTCCCGCGGCGGCGGGGGTGGCAGCTGGCGGGTCATCCGACCAGCCCGGCCAGGGCCCGGCGACGCGCCACCAAGATCGCCATCGCCGCTCTGGTCCGAGAGGCCAGGTCCGCATGGACCGCGACCGACGCCGCCCTCAGCGCCGCGAGCAGCCCGACTGCCTGGCTGTCGCCGGCTTCATCCGGTGCCCGCTCCGCGTGGACCGCGACACCATCGACCCCCAGCACGATCGTTCCCCCCCGCACATCAGGATCTTCCAACGTTCCCCATCCCGGATCCAGACCGGCCCTGGACAGGTGCCCCGTACCCCGATGAGATTCCCACCATCGCATCCCGCGGATGACGGACATCAGGACATCTCCGGTGAATCCGTCGGTGACCGCCACGTCAACTCCACGGCGATGATCGATCTTCTGGCCGTCGCCCGGCTCGCCCGTCCACGAAGGCGCGAGGAGCCGATCAGCCGTCAGCGGGCCGACATAGTGCAGATCGAGCGATCGGAGCAGCTCGTCGGCGGCTCGTCGCAAGGTGTCGGGAAGCGCTGGACGCGCCGTCAGAAGCCCGACTCGGGGAGCGTTGACGGCGAAGCGAACCGCGGCGTATGCACTGCCCGCGACCGCGAACTGGGCGAGTTCGTCCGCCGTCACATCAACCGTCGCCCCCGCGTCGCACAGCACGACGGGGGCGTTCGCCCCGCCGACAATCGAGGCGAGAGTGGCCCGTGTCGCCCCGGGGAGCAGACCGTAGGTGAACTGAGCCGAGGCGACCACGGCTTCGGCCGGGGCTGTCGAGACCATCGCATCGGCATGTCCGTCACGGACCAGGCGCGCCGCCACCCGGACGCCGGAGTCCCGACGTGCTCGCACTTCACGCAATGCCTCCGGGCCCGCCGAAACGCTGCGAGCGGCCGTGGCGAGCAGGACGCGCTCGCCTGGCACAATTCCCAGCCGAGCAAGGTCATCCCGGACGGTATCACCGGATGTCACCAGAGTGAGCACCAGATGCGGATCGGCGCCGAGCGCACTGGGCAATGCCTCGAGGAGAGGCCCGGAAGGCAACCCCTCCCCCACCAGGTCAACGGCGATACGTGTCACACCGGGTCAGACGTCAAGCACCTGACGGTCGTTGTACCGGCCGCACGTGCCACAGACGGTGTGCGGCCGGATCACGTGCCCCCGCGAGCACTTTGCGAGGGTCGGCACCTTGGCCTTCCACTGCGAACGCCGGGACCGGGTGTTGCTGCGCGAGGTGCGCCGCTTCGGGACGGCCACTATTCCTTCTCCTTGCTCTCATGAGGGTCGGTGCGACCCTTCTCGGTTCCCGTCGCTCCGCTGCCGGCCAGCGCGGACAGCGCCGCCCATCTCGGGTCGGATCGCGCATGGGAATGTCCAGGCTCGACATCGTCGAGACGCNCCCCGCAGTCCACGCAGAGTCCCGCACAGTCCGGACGGCAGATGGGTGACAGCGGAAGGTTGAGTACCAGGGCATCCCGCACCACGGGCTCGATGTCCGCATGATCATCGATCAGTACCCGAGCATCTTCGTCGTCACCCAGGTCCACGGCTCGGTCAGGGTAGTAGAACAGCTCGCGAAACTCGACCATGCTGACCTCGGACACGTCGTCCAGGCAGCGCGCACATTCACCCCGAAGCGGCNCCACGNCGCTCCCGCTGACCAGGACACCCTCGATCACCGATTCGAGACGCAGGTCCAGGGTGACGCTTGCGCCGGCCGGCACCCACATCATCTCGGTTCCGAGATCGGCGGGAAGTTCCGCCTGCGCCCGGACAAGCCGCATCGACCCGGGCCGACGACCGAGCTCACGGGTGTCCAGTACAAGGGGACCCCTCGGGGTCCGACGGCGAAAGTGGGATCCAGTCATGGCGGCAGTCGAATTCACATCTACGTCAATGTCAGGAAGGCCAGCCGAAACAGGGCCTTCGTGGTGGTGTAGCTACCCGGCGTCGCTGACGACTGAGGCAGCCCGACGTCAGCGGCACCCTGGACCCTCCCAGCGGCACCCTGGACCCTCCCAGCGGCACCCCGGACCCTCCCAGCGGCCCGGACCCTCCCAGAGGATCGACGAACAGACTCCAGCCGGTCAACTACCAAGCCGGTCAGCTACCAACGCCGGTCAGCTACTACGGTCTCCTAGCCTATCCGATCGGTGCCGCGGACGATCCGATCAGGCTGCCGGGATCTCCGGACACCCGAGCCCGGCGGGCGGCGGACCTCCGCCTAGGAAGCCGCTCGGGTGCCGCTCGCCCCCCGCGACCGGCCCCGGAGCCCGGACAGTCCGGAACGGCGGGAGAGCCCGGCGGAAGTCGGTCGGCGGCTACCCACCCGGCGGGGGNTACTGAGCGAGGCGCTCACGGAGCTGTTTGAGTACCACATCCGGTACCAGCCCCGACACGTCACCTCCGTAACGCGCGACCTCCTTCACCAGACTGGAGGACAGAAAGGCATATTGCGGGTTCGTACTCATGAAAAGAGTCTCCACGCCCGCAAGCGAATTGTTCATCTGCGCCATCTGAAGCTCATAGTCGAAGTCGCTGACCGCACGCAGTCCTTTGACGATCGACTGGATACCCCTACTCCGACAAAAATCGACGATCAGCCCGTGGGACGCATCCACCAGGACGTTGGACGGCGCCATCGGATGATCACGCAGGGCCTCTCTGATGAGCTCCATCCGCTCGTCGACGGTGAACAAGGTGACCTTGTTCTTGTTGATCGATACGGCGACCACGACCTCGTCGAAGAGTCTGCTCGCTCGGACGATGATGTCGAGATGACCGTTGGTGATCGGATCAAATGAACCGGGACAGGCTGCCCTCCTCATGATCGAATACCGTACCAGAGAGCACCCTCCCCGTACCTCCGGTCGCGCAGCGCACACAACCCGTCAGGCCAGGCGACCGGGCCCGAGCGGTGCGATCTTTCGACAACGCAGACACCGTCCGCAGTCAACCAGGCGGCCGCCAGCAGCTTTGACAGCACTTCGCCGAGTTCCGAATCGCGCATCGCGTACGGCGGATCGAGGAAAACCACGTCGTAGGGATTATCCGAGGTGTTCTGCACCACACGCTCTACCGCGGCTTGCGCGATCTTCGCGCCCGACAGTCCCAGCGCTGTCACGTTCCGCCGCAGAGTGCGTATCACGACCGGATCGCGGTCGACGAGAAGAGCATGAGTGGCACCCCGAGACAGCGCTTCCAGACCGACCGCACCAGACCCGGCATAAAGATCGGCAATCCGAGCACCCCGCAGATCCAGACAGGTCGACAAGGTGTTGAACAACCCCTCACGGGCACGTTCCGAGGTCGGACGGGTGGTCGTTCCGGGTGGAACCACGAGCCGCCGACCACCCGCGGTTCCACTGATGATGCGCGTCATCGGGCCACCCGGTCATCCCTTCTCGAGGAAGGCGACACTGGTGTCGTCGAGAACCGCGTCGAGCAGCCGGCGCAGTGCGGGATGCCGGTCCAACCCGGGGTCGTCGTCAACCAGGCGACCGGCCTCCTCGCGTGCGTCGCGGATCAGGTCCTCATCACGAAGAAGTTCCAGGAGCTTCAGGGATCGTCGTCCGCCGGACTGGGCGGCCCCGAGCACATCGCCCTCTCGACGCTGCGCGAGGTCGAGACGGGCCAGCTTCGCCCCGTCGCTGGTGGCGGCGACCGCGCTGAGCCGCTCCCAGGCGGGGGATCCCGGCTCGGCCGCTGTATGCAGAAGACACCAGCCGGGCGCGGTGCCCCGGCCGACCCTCCCGCGCAGCTGGTGCAGCTGGGACACGCCGAACCTGTCCGCGTCCAGGACGACCATCACTGTCGCGTTCGGTACGTTCACTCCCACCTCGATGACGGTGGTGGCGACCAGCACGTCGACCTCGCCGGCCGCGAATCGGTTCATGGTGGCCTCCCGTTGCCCGGGTGCGAGACGACCGTGCAGCGGTTCAACCCTGAGGTCCGCAAGCTCGCCATCCACCAACAGGGGCAGCACCTCACACACTGTCGCAGCTGGTCGGGACGCTCGCGAATCCGGACCGGCAGCCGAGGATTCGGCGGGATCATCCTCCCCGCCCCCGTCCTCCCCGCCCGCACCGATCCGGGGACACACGACATAGGCCTGATGCCCGGCGGCCACCTCGTCGCGGATTCGTCCCCACATTCGATCCGTCCAGGATCTCTGGCTCGCCGGCACCACGAACGTCCCGATGGGAGAGCGTCCCGCTGGCAGTTCGGTGAGCTCGGAGACTTCGAGATCACCGAACACGGTCATCGCGACCGTCCGGGGAATCGGTGTCGCGGTCATCACAAGAAGGTGGGGAGGACGTCGTCCACGCGCTCGCAGTGCGTCCCGCTGTTCGACGCCGAAACGATGCTGTTCGTCGACGACGATCAGACCAAGATCGTTAAAAATCACCTCATCGTGCAGCAGGGCATGAGTACCGACCACCAGACCGGTGGAACCGTCCGCGATCTCCGCCAGAGCCTCCCGCCGCGCACGCCCTCCCATCGATCCGGTGACCAGCGTCACCCGCGTGGCCCGATGATCGGCTCCTAGTTCCCCTGCCCGGGCCAGATCGCCGAGCATCTCCCGGAGGCTTCGGCTGTGCTGAGCGGCAAGAGTTTCGGTGGGCGCCAGGAGTACCGCCTGGCCGCCCGTGTCGACCACAGTGAGCATCGCCCGCAGGGCGACCAGTGTCTTGCCCGAACCCACCTCTCCCTGTAGCAGTCGATGCATCGGAACGGGCCGACCGATCTCGGCTGCGATCGTCTTCCCCACCTCGCGCTGGCCCGTCGTGAGGGGGAAGGGCAGATCGGCATCGAACGCCGCCAGCAGACCATCCGGACGCTGCGGCCGGGGTGTTGTCGCCAGCGCCTCCACCTCACGACGCCGCTGGGCCAACGCCACCTGCAACACCAGAGCCTCATCCCAGGTGAGGCGCCGACGACCGGAGGCGATCTCACCACGGTTCGCGGGCTGGTGAACCAGCCGGAAGGCCTCGGCCAGAGCGGGCAGGCGGTACCGGCTGCGGAGATCGTCCGGCAACGGATCCTCGACGGGATCGAGAGAGTCCAACGCCAGCCGGACGCACCTCGCCAGCGTCCAGCTCGGCACCTTGGCGGAGGCGGGGTAGATCGGAACCAGCGCGTTCGCGAACGGCGCACCGCTGACGGCTTCCCCGCTCTCCTCGGGTTCGAGGAGCTGGACCTCCGGGTTGGTCAGCTGACGCTGCCCGCGGAACTCGTCGACCTTGCCGGCGAACAGCGCGGTCGTCCCGGGACGTAGGTCACGCTCCCGCCAGCTCTGATTGAAGAAGGTCAGCGACAGTGAATGCCGGCCGTCCGTCACCGTCACGCGCACCATCGACTTCCGGGTGCCGCGCATCGGGCGGCGTTCCGTCTTCTCGACCCGGGCCTGGACCGTAACCGTCTCACCGACGACGAGGTCCGCGAGGTCCGTCAGCTCGCCTCTCTCATGGTACCGGCGGGGCAGGNGNCCCNGCAGATCACCNACCAGCCTCAACTCCAGACCATCGGCCAGGAGGGCGGCGGCACGCGCGCCGACGAGGGCCTTCAGGGGCGTGTCGAGGTCGACCACATCACCGATAGTGCACCGGAGCACCGACAGTACCGAGNCCCNCCGGCTCCCGCCGCATCATCTGGACCACAGAACTGGACCACAGAAGGTGGGGTAACCTCAAGCGGGCCGCCACTGCGCGCGTCCCCCGGCGGCGCCGTCAGGGTCGCGGGTTGCGTACGATTCTGGTTCTGACTCCCCTGACGTCCCGGGCACGCCTACCGGGACCAGTACTACTTCGACTTCGGCTACTACTTCGACGGAGTGTTTCTCGTGTCTTCGGTGTGTGACGTCTGCGGCAAGGGGCCGGGCTTCGGTATGTCGGTCTCCCACTCCCACCGACGCACGCGCCGTCGGTGGAACCCCAACATCCAGACCGTGCGCACGGTCGTGGGCGGGACCCCCAAGCGGCTGAACGTCTGCGCTTCCTGCATCAAGGCGGGCAAGGTCTCTCGCGCCTGAGCCCTCCGGGCCGGACGTTACTCCGGCCGGACGGGGCGTCACCGGACACAGGCCTCCCGTGGAGGTCGAGGCGGAGCGCGGCCACATCCACGTCGGGTACGCTGCCGGTCACCGACGCCGATCCGTTAGTGTCCCGGCATGGCAGGCTCCAGGCGTCGGATTCGGCTCGCCCTCCTGTTCGGTGGCCGCAGCACCGAGCACGCGATCTCCTGTATATCGGCCAGCGGTGTACTGCGAGCCCTGGATCGTGACGTCTACGACGTCGTCCCCGTCGGCATCGACACACATGGCCGCTGGGTCGTGCTGCCGGACGACCCGACCGCCCTCGCGGTGACGGGAGACCGACTGCCCGCCGTCGTCGCGGCCCACGGTGAGAGCGTCGTCCTGGCCGCGGATCCGACGACGCCCGGTCTGTTGCCGTGCCGCCCCCGCGGCGGCCTCGACTCTGTCAGGAACACCCTCGGGAGCAGCGACGCTCTCGGGAGCAGCGACATTCCCGGGGACATCGATGTGGTCTTCCCGCTGCTCCACGGCCCCTTTGGGGAGGATGGGACGGTCCAGGGTCTCCTGGAGATGGCCGGCCTGCCCTACGTCGGCTCCGGGGTGTTCGCCAGCGCGGCCGCCATGGACAAGCAACACATGAAGGCACTGCTGCGGGCCGCCGGCCTTCCCGTCGGCTCCTACGCCGTCCTGCGAGCCGGTGACACACTCACCGGGGCCGACCAGGAACGGCTGGGGCTGCCCGTCTTCGTGAAGCCCGCGCGCGGCGGGTCGAGTATCGGGATCAGCCGGGTCGAGGCCTGGGCGGACCTGGACACCGCGATCAAGGCAGCCCGCGCCAGCGACCCCAAGGTCCTGGTGGAGTCGGCGATCGTCGGCCGCGAGATCGAGTGCGGGGTCCTCGGAATTCTAGACGGCCCCGGTGCCGAGGCGAGTGTGCCCGCCGAGATCACCGTCACGTCTTCGGCCGGCTTCTACGACTTCGAGGCCAAGTACATGTCCGACGCCACCCACTTCGACGTCCCGGCCAACCTGTCCCACGCGGTACGGGAGGAGGTCCGGGGAGTGGCGATCGCGGCGTTCGAGGCCCTGGACTGTGCCGGGCTCGCGCGGGTTGACATGTTTGTCACGGCCGACGACCATGTGATCATCAACGAGGTCAACACGATGCCCGGTTTCACCCCTACCTCGATGTTCCCGCGGATGTGGGAGGCGAGCGGGGTCACCTATCCGCAGTTGGTGGACCGGCTCGTCAGGCTGGCCCTGCGCGACGGAGCGGGGCTGCGCTGACCGCCCGGCACCTGCGCCACCCGGGCCCGTGACGGCGTGGAGGCGTTCCGCCGGGCGGGAATGGCCGGGAGCTCGTCTCAGGNTGTCGTCGACCTGCTGTGCGCCCGCACGGCGGGGGCGACCGAGACGAGTACCTCGAACGCCTGCACGTCGGCGGGCAGGGTGAGAACCACCTGGGGCTGCCGCGTGGGGGTGGAATAGCGCACCGTCGTGCCGCCCAGGTTCTCGGCGAACCACCCCACATCGTCCACGGCGGACAGCATCGCATCGGGACGGTAGCTTGCCGGAAGACCGGGCGCGCCGCAGGTGAGCACCACCGGCGCCGCGCCGTAGGCCGCCGCCGTGGCCTGTGGGGGGTCCAGTGTCCGGCGGTCGAGGTCGTCCCCGAGCGACGGGGGAAGATCGTGGACCAGGTCCACGCACGACGAACGGACCGACTCCGCGGGAATCGGCACGTTGGTCAGCCGAATCGATCCGGGACCGCCGCATCCGACCAGCGCGAGCAGGACCCACGAGGCGACGAACACCGGATACCGACATGACCGCCCCGGCCGGCGCCCGCCCCGTGCCGGGCGTCGGCCCCGCTCGGCTTGCTCACCACCGGTGGCCATGTCCCGATTCTGGCGCGCCACCGACGTCACCGGTGGCCCGGCCCCGGCGGTGGGCGCGAGCCGGGAGCCGGGAGCGCCCACCGGGTCCCCCGTCCCGGAGCCGACCTGACCCACGTCGGGACGGAGGAGCTTCAGCGGCGGAGAAGCTCAGAAGTGAACGACCGGGCAGGTCAGCGTGCGGGTGATGCCGTCGACCGACTGCACTCTCGCCATGACCATCTTCCCGAGGTCATCGACGGTGGCCGCCTCCGCCCGGACGATGACGTCATAGGGGCCGGTGACGTCCTCGGCCTGGGTGACCCCGGGGATCTGCTCGATCTCCTTGGCAACCGAGGAGGACTTGCCGACCTCGGTCTGGATAAGGATGTACGCGTGGACCACAGACGCTCCCTCGTCGGACGTCGACAGCCCGTCGAGCAGAACTACGGGCCGACAGAAGGTAACAGGCAAACGGCCCGGATGAGAGCCTCCGAGGTCGAGGAATTTGCTCAGATCGGCCGACAGGGACCGACCGAGGGGTCGCCCGGCCTCATCCGGAACCCCAATCGTGGGGGTCAGCTGGCCGGCTCGGTACCCGGTTGTGATGGCAACCACGACGCAGCTACCCAGAGCGAAGAATAGGAGACACGTGAACGCTCGGAGCATCCGGAGCGAGCCGCCGCCGGAACCGAGCTCCGCCCCGCCCCGCGTACTGACGATCGCCGGATCGGATTCTGGCGGCGGCGCGGGCATTCAGGCAGATCTCAAGACGATGCTCGCCCTCGGCGTCCACGGCATGAGTGCGATCGTCGCGGTGACGGCACAGAATTCCCTGGGCGTCCATGGTGTGTGGGATCTCCCTCCGGAAGCGGTCCGAGCCCAGATCAGAGCGGTCGTGGCGGACATCGGGGTCGACGCGGTGAAGACGGGGATGCTCTCCTCCGCGGCTCTGGTCTCGCTGGTCGCCGCCGAACTCTCGCGGCTCGACGTACCCGTCGTGGTCGATCCGGTCAGCGTCTCCAAGCACGGCGACCCCCTGCTGTCCCCGGAGGCGGTCGAGGTGGTCCGTACGGAGCTCATGCCCCGCGCCACCATCGCCACACCGAACCTCGACGAGGTACGTCTGCTGACCGGGGTGGAGGTGCTGGACGTCGCCGACCTGCCCAGAGCCGCCGAGGNGATGCTCGCCCTGGGCCCGCGCTGGGTGCTGGTGAAGGGCGGGCATCTTCCCGGCGACGCGGTCGACCTGCTCACCGACGGGACCACCGAGGTCGTCCTCCGAAGCCCCCGCCTGGACCGGCGGCACACCCATGGCACCGGATGCACGCTGGCCTCCGCGATCGCCGCGCACCTGGCGCAGGGGCGTGGTCACGTCGAGGCCGCACAGGCCGCCAAGGCCTACGTCAGTGGCGCCCTGGCCAGCGGCTTTCCGCTCGGCGCGGGGATCGGCCCGGTAGACCACGGCTATCGTCACCGTAGGTAGCAGCCTGAGAGCCGGGCTCGGGCCGCGCCGGCGGCGTCTGGTTCAATCGCCCCGCCGCACGTGACCTGACGCACGTCACGCATCCGCATCATCACCGTGGAGGTAGCCCGTGGGGGCGCACAGCTCGGGAGTGGTACCATCCACCAGCACGGACCGACGGTGGTATCGCATCGTCGGCGGCGCTCCGCTCACCGGCTCGGTCGAAGCGTCCGGGGCCAAGAACTCGGTCACCAAGCTGCTCGTCGCCACCCTCCTCACGCCAGAGCCGTGCACCCTGACCCGGGTGCCTCGGATCGCCGAGGTCGACGTGGTCCTGGGCATGCTCGCCGAACTCGGCACCCAGGTGGAGTGGCTGGACGAGCACACTGTGCGACTCGCCACCGAAAAGATCATCGACGCGTCGCTGTCCGAGGCCTACTCCGGGGTCAACCGGATACCGATCCTGATGATGGGCCCGCTCCTGCACCGCGTCGGCGAAGCCGTGATCCCGCTGCCCGGCGGTTGCCGGATCGGCAAGCGTCCCGTCGACTTCCACCTCGCCGGCCTGCGTGCCATGGGTGCGGAGATCGTCGAGCAGCTGCGTTCCGTCCAGGTCAAGACGCTGGGTCTGCACGGCACCCATGTCGCGCTGCCGTTCCCGAGTGTCGGCGCGACCGAGAACCTGCTCCTGGCCGCGGTCCGGGCGCAGGGTACGACCGTCATCTCGAATGCGGCGGTGGAACCGGAGGTCATCGACCTCATCATGTTCCTGCAGCAGATGGGCGCCCTCGTCGACGTGGAAGTCGACCGCACGATCGTGGTGCAGGGGGTCGACGCACTGCGGGGAGCCACCCATGCCCCGATCCACGACCGCATCGAAGCCGCGTCCTTCGCCTCGGCCGCGGTGGCCACCAACGGCAGGGTGGAGGTGGTCGGTGCCCGCCAGGAACATCTGGCGACCTTCCTCAACCACCTCCGCCGGCTCGGTGGCGAGTTCGAGGTCACCCCGCGGGGCATGACCTTCTTCCGGGCCCAGCCGTTGACCGCGTCACATGTGCAGACCGACGTACACCCCGGGTTCATGACCGACTGGCAGCAGCCCCTGGTCGTCCTGCTCACCCAGGCCAAGGGTGCCTCCGTGATCCACGAGACGATCTACGAGGACCGGTTCGGATACACCAGACAACTGGCCGAGATGGGCGCCGACATCGCCCTGTCGACCCTGTGCCTCGGTGGGAAGGCCTGCCGGTTCGCGTCCCGGGACTTCGAGCATTCGGCGGTCGTGAGCGGGCCGACCTCCCTCACCGGCGGTGATCTGGCGATCCCCGACCTGCGCGCCGGCTTTGCCTACGTGCTGGCCGCGCTGGTGGCCGACGGCACCAGCATCATCCGCGGGACCCGTTTCCTCGAACGCGGTTACGAGGACCCGGTGGGTAAGCTGCGCTCGATCGGAGCGTTCATTGACACGCAGGCCGTGGGTTCGCCCCCGGCACCGACCACGCCCCGACCTGACCGGAACGACGGTGCTGCCGGGCCAGGCGCATGCAGGTGAGGCGCGTGCAGGCCAGGCGCATGCAGGTCAGGGACACGCAGGTCAGGGACGGAGCCGGTACTCCGGGCCCGGCTCCCGACTCATCAGATCCTTGACGGCCTCCATCGGGGGAAGACCCTCATAGAGGACCCGTTCGACCTGGCGGGTGATCGGCATGGCGACGCCCAGGTCATCGGCCATGGCGAGCAGGGGGCGGCAGGAGCGCACCCCCTCGGCGACCTGCTGCTGTTCGGCCTCCACCTGCGCGAGCGTGAGGCCACGCCCGAGTTTCTCGCCGAAGGTGCGGTTGCGCGAGAGCGGGGAGCCGCAGGNCNCCACGAGANCCCCCAGTCCCGCCAGTCCCGCGAATGTCATCGGATCGGCACCCAGCGCGACCCCGAGTCGGAGGGTCTCGGCCAGGCCGCGCGTCATCAACGAGGCGAGGCTGTTGGTGCCGAAGCCCATTCCCTCCAGCATGCCGGCAGCCAGTGCGATGACGTTCTTGATCGCTCCGCCCAGCTCGCAGCCGATCACGTCGGTGTTGGTGTAGGGGCGGAAATAGGGCGTCCAGCACGCCGCCTGGACGGCCTCCGCCGTGCTCGTCGAGGTACTGGCGACCACAGTCGCCGCCGGCTGCTCGGCGGCGATCTCGGGCGCCAGATTCGGACCGCTCACCACCGCGATCCGGTCCGGCGACACGCCTGTGACCTGCGTGATGACCTCGCTCATCCGCAACTGGCTGCCCACCTCCACCCCCTTCATCAGGCTGACGTAGACGGCGTCGGGCCCAATCAGGGGCGCCCATCCGGCGAGGACGGAGCGCAGCGCCTGAGACGGTACGGCCAGCACCACGAACTCCGCGCCGGCCAGCGCCTCCCCCGCGTCGGACATCGCGCGCACCCGGTCCGGCAGCTGGATCGCCGGCAGATAGCGCGGATTGACCTGGCGGGTGTTGACCGCCCGGACGATCTCAGGGTCACGGGCGACCAGGTTGACCCGTGCTCCGGCATCCGCGAGGACCTTCGCGAACACACTTCCCCAGGACCCGGCCGTAAGCACCGCGGCCCGTCTCACCTGGTTCCCCAGGAAACGTCCGGCCGAGCGGGGGGAGTGATCGCGACCCCGACGATGGGTACGAGGAAGGCGCCACCGATCGAGGCGTTTTCTACCTTGTGGCGGGAATCGACAATAATTNTGCCCTCCNGNTGGATCGCGTGCCTGGTATCGACGCCCGGCCGGCTGGACACCTCGCATCGCGCCGCGTCCGCCGCGTCCTCACTCTGACCGTAGACGCCGATCTGGCGGGTACCACGCAGGATGCGCCGCATGCCGGGGACGCGCCACGGCTCCGGCGTTCAGCCCGCGCACGCAGGACCCGGCGCACCGCGGGGTCGGCATGGCCTATGGTCGCCTTCGTGTGGCTCCCACGAAACGGAGTGTCCTGGACGGTCGTGCTGCCGCTGAAGAACCTCACCCGGGCGAAGACCCGGCTGGACCGCCCCGACCGGAGCCGGCTGGCCCTTGCGATGGCCTTGGACACGGTGATGGCGGTACTTGAGTCCGAGACCGATCTGGTCGGCGCCGTGATGATCGTAACGAACGATCGGACGGCCGACCACGCCCTGTCGACTCTCCTCAATTCCCACTATATTGGCGCAGATCAACCGAATCTTTCCCCGGCTGCGAGGAGTGCTCGGCTCGTCGTGATTCCGGACGAACCCGACCGAGGTCTCAATCCCGCTCTGGTGCACGGCGCCGCGCTGGCCTCGGCCCGCTGGCCCACCCGTGCGGTGGCTGCCCTCTCCGCCGACCTTCCCGCGCTGCGCCCCCCCGAGCTGCATCAGGCGCTGTCCGAGGCGAGCCAGCACCGTCGAGCGGTTCTCGCCGACGCGACCGGAACGGGAACCGTTCTGCTGACCGCGTCGGCCGGCGCCACCCTGCAGCCCGCATTCGGACCACACAGTCACGCCACGCACCGTCGCTCCGGAGCGGTGGATCTGACGGGAACCCTCGGTGGCTCGGTACCGGGACTGCGACGTGACGTCGACACGCTGGCGGATCTGGCGCAGGCCCGGGACCTGGGGGTAGGCCGGGCCACCAGGGCGGCGCTGACCGCCGGGTATCACTCCCCGCTCGTGGCGGAGGACTCCGGCGGATCCGGCGGCGAATCGGGCACCTCGGCGGAGTCAGGGCTGTCCGTACCACCGGGGATCGTAGGCGGAACCCAGCGCCGGATCGTGAGCGACGCGAGCGGACCAGGTCGGGCGAAGAAGTATCCCTGACCCAGCTCGCAACCCAGCTCCTCGAGCTCGGCGATCTGTCCTTCCCGCTCGATGCCCTCGGCCACGACGACGGCACCGAGGGCGTGCGCGAGACTGATCATCGATCGACGCATCGTCGCCACCCGGTGTCCGTCCCTGGGCGGTGGTTCGAGCAGCGTCCGATCGAGCTTCACGACGTCCACCGGCAGTTGATGGAGGGCGGCCAATGTGCTGTGGCCGGCACCGACATCGTCGAGCGCGACCGCCACCCCCAGCGCACGAACCTCGTTCAACACCTCGCGTGCGCCGCGCAGATCGTCAATCCGGCTCGTTTCGGTGATCTCGACCACCAGCCTGCCCGGGTCGAACCGACTGGCCGCCAGCGCCTGGGCGACGCTGTCGAGCAGCGTGGTGTCGGCGATCCTGCTGGCTGAGACGTTCACGTGCAGCCGCAGTGCCGAGGCCGGGTACGCCACGGCGACCTCCGCGCAGGCCTGGGTGAGGACCATGTCGTCGAGGGCGCCGACGATGCCGCCGTCCTCCGCGGCCGCGACAAAGGTGCCCGGTGGCACCGGTCCACGCCCCGGCTCCGTCCATCGGGCGAGGGCCTCCAGGGCGACCGGACTGCGATCGCGCAGCCGCACGATGGGCTGGTAGTGCACGTCGAAGCCGGCCGACCGTCCTCCCCTGCGCAGGGCGGTGGCCAAGGCGTCGGCGAGGTGCGTGCCGGCGCTGGGCGGGCACAGTCCGGGCCGGTAGACCACCAGACGGTTCTTTCCCGTTCGTTTTGCCGTGTGGACGGCCGTGTCGGCCCGCCGGAGCAGCGCCTCGGTGGTCTCCTGGGTCCGGCACGCGNCGACCAGCCCCACACTCCCGCGGACCGGCCAGAGGTGACCGGCGGCCTGCGCCGGCTGGCGCAGCGCGGCCAGGACCCGTTCGGCGACGGTCTCGGGCAGTTCCCGCCCACCGTCCAACAGCACGGCGAACTCGTCGGAGCCGAGCCTCGCCACGGTGTCCGACGTGCCTACGCAGTGTCGTAGCCGTTGCCCGACCGCGCGCAGCAGATGATCACCTGCGGCGTGCCCGAGGCTGTCGTTGACGACCCGGAAGTCGTCGAGGTCGCAGTACAGGACGGCCACGTCACGGCCGTCGTGGCGGCTCGCGGCGAGGGCGTCGGTGAGCCGCTGGTGGAACAGGGTGCGGTTGGCCAGCTCGGTCAACGGGTCATGGGATGTCCAGTGCCGCACCTCGTGCTCGGCCTCGCCGACCCGGCTCGCCAACCGCTGACTCACCCGCAGGGTCGTCAGCTGCCGGACGAGGACGGTGAGGACGAGCGTCGCACCCCCGATAATCTCGACCGGATCGAGAATGACTCCGCCGTGGGCCCGCCCCAGCAGAAGCGCCGCGACCACGGCCGCGGCGACATAGGGGACCGCCGGCCACAGCCATCCGAGCAGTTCGCCGTGAACGGGCCACCGGCGAGACCGGCGGCCGTCCTCCCAGCCGTTCTCCCGGCCGTCCCCCCGGCCGGCACGCGATGCCGCAAGGACGATCAACAGGGCACCGGCGACCGAGCAGGAACCCGTCATCGTGGGATCCCTGCCGTCGAGCTGAACGATCCATACGCCGGCGACCGCGAGGCACACCAGTCCGGTTCCGGCGATCGCGACGGCGGGCAGGTCCACCGGTTGCCGGAAGCCTGCCACGTGCAGGAATGCGATGATCAATAGCAGCACGACGATCGGATGCGCAACCGCGAGGAGATGCTCCACCGGCTGCGGCGGGCGGGAGGAGTCCACTTCGTCGATCCCGGCGAGCACCCCGGACCAGGCGAGCAGGAACAGGGAGTTGCCGAGTATGACCTCGTCGAACGCGGTGGCCGGACTGGCGCGCGGGTAGGCGGCGGCCACCCCCTCGCCGCCCGCCCCGGCGACGCGGGTGAGCCGCGAGGAACTCGGCGGCCAGCGGTGGGTGCCCCCGGCGAGGCCGGCCATCCCTGCCGGCGCCAGCACGCCCGCGCGCGGTCGTGATCGACGCGCCCGACCCGCGGGAACAGCCGCGAAGGCGGCGAGTGCGAGGACCGGCATGGCGAGTTGGCCGGCGTCGGTGAGATACCCGGCATCCGTCGCCGTCCGCCCTCCGACCGATGCCCCGTCCCAGCGGTGCAGCATCCATCCGGCCTGTCCAACCGTCCAGGTCGCCAGCGCGAAGGACAGCCACACCAACCAGCGGCCCCGTACTCGACCGAGACGGCGACCGGCCCGGGCACAACTCAGTGTCGCGGTCAGGCCCGCGGCGATCGCGGCGGCGTCGACGAGCATCCCTCGTCCCGCCCTCCTCCCCCTGTGCTGGCCGCCTGGGGCAGTCGGCCGCCTGGGGCAGAGGGATCCGACCGGACCACGGAAACGGCCCGCTACATCACGATAAGGTACAAACGAGCGCGACGGCGCTTCTCGGCACCGTAGCGCGTGATCGCTATATCACAAAGAGTAGGCGAATACTTCGCGTGCCGCGCGGTCTCTGCCAGTGTCCGGATCGGGGTCAGACCGGCGATGCGGGTCCCGCCCGGCCCCCGCTGCCAGAGATGCCACATCGATGCTGCCGAGTCCATCGGGGACTGGCACCATCTACAGGCATGAGCGAGCTGATGGCGACCCGTCCTGAACAGCCTCAGCGCAAGGCCCGCAGTGGCCTGCTCGAGCCCCTGGAGGCGCCGCGTCAGCCGGCGCCGTCCGACCTGCCCGCCGGCCGCTTCATCAACCGGGAGGCGTCCTGGCTCGACTTCAACGCCCGGGTCCTCGCGCTCGCCGAGGACGTGTCCACGCCCCTGCTGGAGCGCGCGAAGTTCCTAGCGATCTTCGCCAGCAACCTGGACGAGTTCTACATGGTCCGGGTCGCGGGGCTGATGCGACGCGAGGCGACGGGACTGGCCGTCCGCTCCGCCGACGGGCTGACCGCCCGGGAACAACTCGATCTCATCAGCACGATGACGGCCGAGGTCACCCGGCGGCATTCGCGATGCTTCACCGACGAGGTGGGGCCGTCGCTGGCCCATGCCGGGATCAGCATCCGGTTCTGGCCCCAGCTGACCGAGACCCAGCGTGATCAGCTGCACCACTACTTCCACGAACAGATCTTCCCGGTGCTCACTCCCCTCGCCGTCGATCCGGCGCACCCCTTCCCCTACATCAGCGGGCTGTCGCTCAATCTGGCCGTCCAGGTCCGTGACCCGGGCGGGGAGGTCGACCGCTTCGCCCGGGTGAAGGTGCCCCAGAACGTTCCTCGGCTGGTCCCCGTAGCGGTGGAGCCTACCGACACGGCCGGTGTCCCGGGGGGTCTGGCCCCCCAGGCGAGCGCATGCTTCGTCCCGCTGGAGGAAGTGATCGCTGCCCATCTCTCCCAGCTGTTCCCGGGCATGGAAGTGATCGACTCCCATCTGTTCCGGGTCACCCGCAACGCCGACCTCGAAGTCGAGGAGGACGAGGCGGAGGATCTGCTCCAGGCTCTGGAGCGCGAGCTCGCCCGGCGCCGGTTCGGTCCCGCCGTCCGCCTGGAAGTGGACGCCGACATCGATGATGATCTGCTCACCCTGCTGATGCGGGAGCTGGAGATCACCGAGCGCGAGGTACATCGGGTCGCCGGCCTGCTCGACCTGTCGACCCTGTGGGCTCTCTACGACCTCGACCGCCCGGAGCTGAAAGATACGCCGCGGGTCCCGATCACACATCGGCGGCTGACGACCGATGACGGCGAGACACCGGACTTCTTCAGCGTGCTCCGGGAGGGCGACATCCTCGTCCACCACCCGTACGACTCGTTCACCACGTCCGTTCAGCGGTTCATCGAGCAGGCGGCGGCCGATCCGCATGTTCTCGCCATCAAGCAGACGCTCTATCGCACGTCCGGGGACTCCCCCATCGTGGATGCCCTCATCGGCGCGGCCGAGGCGGGAAAGCAGGTCGTCGTCCTCGTCGAGATCAAGGCCCGGTTCGACGAGAGCGCCAACATCCGCTGGGCCCGCGAGCTGGAACGGGCCGGCTGCCACGTGGTCTACGGTCTCATCGGCCTGAAGACCCACTGCAAGACCTGCCTCGTGGTACGCCAGGAACGCGGCGGCCTGCGCCGCTACTGCCATGTGGGTACCGGCAACTACAACCCCAAGACCGCTCGGCTCTACGAGGACCTCGGGCTGCTGACCGCCGACCCGGGCGTGGGCGCGGATCTCACCGACCTGTTCAACGTCCTCACCGGCTACAGCCGACAGACGGAGTACCGCTCGCTGTTGGTCGCCCCGCAGCACATGCGGGACGGCATCCTGCAGCGGATCGAAGCCGAGGCCCAGGCTGCCCGGGGGGGCGGGGAGTCCGGGATCCGCATCAAGGTCAACAGCCTTGTCGACGAACAGGTGATCGACGCGCTGTATCACGCCTCCATCGCCGGNGTACCCGTGCACTGCCTGGTCCGCGGGATCTGCGCCCTACGTCCCGGAGTGCCGGGCCTGTCGGAGACGGTCCACGTGCGCTCGATCCTGGGGCGGTTCCTGGAGCACAGCCGGGTCCTCGAGTTCACCTCGTCTGGCGAGTTCTGGATCGGCAGCGCGGACATGATGCACCGCAATCTCGACCGCCGTATCGAGGCACTCGTGCGCGTCCCGCACCCGGACCGGCGAGACACCCTGCGGCAGATGCTCGACCATGCGTTCTCCGACGAGGTGTCCGCCTGGGTGCTGCAGTCCGACGGCCGCTGGGAACGACGCACGACCGGGCCGGACGACGTTCGCCTGTCGGACTACCAGCACGACCTGATGGCCGACGCCATGCGGCGCGGGCACCGGTAAGCCCGGCGCCCGCACCGATGGTCAGTCGTTGCTCGCCGAGACGCTCGACTTGAACTCGGAGCCGGGCCGGAACTTCGGCACGACCGAGGCAGCGACGTGCACGGGCTCACCCGTCGCCGGGTTACGACCTGTGCGGGCGGCCCGTTCCACCCGCTCGAACACGCCGAAGCCGGTGATGGTCACCTTCTCTCCGCTCGCGACGGCCTCCTGAATGGCGTCGAACACCGCGTCGACGGCCTTGGTGGCGTTCGACCGCCCGCCCTCGATCTGCTGGGCGATGCGGTCAACCAACTGGGACTTGTTCACAACAACCTCCGGACGCCCCCCGCGGGCGCGGGGTGGGGAGCAGATCGGGCATCACACTGCGCTGCACCGTAGGCATCTCCACTGTCGAGGGCAATTCCCGTGAGCGTGTCGCGTCACACAAACCCGCACGTCAACGGGTTCGCTCCGGTGGGCGACGGGATGCGTAGGGTCCGGGCGACATAGCCCGTTCGGCAGATTAATTACGTTCAGTAGCGAGAATTGCCTTCTGGTTTGGGCGCAATGTCACCCTTTGGTAGCCGGATGCCCCCGACATCGCTGATGCCACTCCGATGGGTAGCTACCCGGAAGCCGGCCGCGACAGTCGCTTCATCCCCACAGAGATGGGGAACGCCCCCCCGGCGCACCCGCCACCCATCCCACCTTCCTGAATGTGAGATCCGACACGCACCACCGTGAACCCCCGACCGAGACCGGATCCGACTCCGTCCCCGCGGATGGTGCGGTGCTCGGGAACCGGCGCATCCGGACGCCGGTGGCCGGGTGACAGCCCCGGGCGTTAGGCGGTGGTCGGCGACCAGGCGGGCCGACCGGCCTCGAAAGAGGTGATCATATCTTCGTGGCGAAGGGTCAGCCCGACGTCGTCGAGCCCCTCCATCAACCGCCAGCGGGTGAAGTCGTCGAGGTCGAAGGTGGCCACCAGCCCCGCGCCCCGGACCTCGCGCGCGACGAGATCGACAGTGATCTCGATCGTGGGATCGGCCTCGACCGCGGACGTGAGTGCCTCGACCGTCTCAGCCGACAGCTGCACCGGCAACAGGCCGTTGCCGAGGGCGTTGCCGCGGAAGATGTCCGCGAACCGGGGCGAGAGCACGGCACGGAACCCGTAGTCCTGCAGCGCCCAGACGGCGTGCTCCCGCGAGGAACCGGTGCCGAAGTCCGAGCCGGCCAGTAGGATCGACGCCGCGGCGTACGCTGGTTCGTTCAGCACGAAGCCGTCGTCGGCGCGCCACTGCGCGAACAGGCCGGCGCCAAATCCCGTCCGCTCGATCCGCTTGAGCCACTCACTTGGAATGATCTGATCGGTGTCGACGTCGCTGCGGCGCAGCGGCACCGCGCGCCCGGTGTGAATCGTGAACGCCTCCATCGCGGAAACGCTCCCCTCTCAAAGAAGTCGTGGATGAACGACGGTCGCCGTCGTGCGTGGACCGACGATCCACGCCGGGCGCGCTACAGATCCGCCGGAGCGGTCAGCCGACCGGTCACGGCGGTGGCCGCGGCGACCGCGGGCGAGACGAGATGGGTGCGCCCACCCGGCCCCTGCCGGCCCTCGAAGTTGCGGTTCGACGTCGAGGCACTGCGCTCGCCGGGCCGAAGCGTGTCGGGGTTCATGCCGAGGCACATCGAACAGCCGGCGCTGCGCCACTGCGCTCCCGCCGCTCGGAAGACCTCGTCGAGCCCCTCCGCCTCGGCCTGCGCCTTCACCGCCATGGAGCCGGGAACGATCAGGACCCGGACCCCCTCGCTCACCCGCCGGCCGCGCAGCACGTCGGCGGCGGCGCGCAGGTCACTCAGGCGCCCGTTGGTGCACGATCCGATGAACACCGTGTCGACGGTGACGTCGGACAACGGGGTGCCGGGGGTGAGGCCCATGTAGGTCAGCGCTCGTTCGACCGAGGCCCGCGCGGCCGCGTCCGGGTAGTCGGCGGGCGCGGGAACCAGCGATCCGAGCGGTGCGGCCTGGCCCGGGTTGGTTCCCCAGGTGACGTAGGGCGTGAGGCTCGCGGCATCGATCACGACCTCCCGGTCGAAGACCGCGTCGGAGTCGGAGGCGAGGGTGCGCCAGTAGGCCACCGCTTCCTCCCAGGCAGCACCGGTGGCGACACGCGGCCGCCCGGCGAGATACTCGAACGTGACGTCGTCGGGCGCAATCATCCCGGCGCGCGCGCCGGCCTCGATGGACATGTTGCAGACCGTCATCCGGCCCTCCATCGACAGGGCCCGGATCGCCGCACCGCGGTACTCGATGACGTGGCCGGCACCACCGCCGGTACCGATCCGCGCAATGATCGCCAGGATGAGATCCTTCGCGCTGACCCCGACGGGCAGGTCGCCCGCCACGGTGATCGCCATCGTCTTCGGCCTGCGCTGCGGCAGCGTCTGGGTCGCGAGGACGTGCTCGACCTGGCTGGTGCCGATCCCGAAGGCCAGCGCCCCGAACGCGCCATGGGTGGAGGTGTGGCTGTCACCGCAGACGATCGTCATGCCGGGCTGGGACAGCCCGAGCTGGGGGCCGACGACGTGCACGATGCCCTGGCCCGGGTCGTTCATCGGGTACAGCCGCACGCCGAACTCGGCGCAGTTCTTCCGCAGCGCCTCCACCTGGGCCGCCGAGATCGGATCGGCGATCGGCGCCAGCGTGTCGGTGGTGGGGACGTTGTGATCCTCGGTAGCGAGGGTCAGCTCCGGACGCCGCACGGGCCGCCCGGCCAGCCGCAGGGCCTCGAACGCCTGCGGCGAGGTGACCTCGTGAACCAGGTGCAGATCGATGTACAGCAGATCCGGTTCACCGTCGGCGCGCCGCACCACGTGGGCGTCCCAGACCTTTTCCGCAAGTGTGCGCCCCATGGGCAACCCATTCTCCCCTCTTCTGGCGTGGTGATGAGTTTCCCTCTCCCACAGCTTGTTGTCTCATGATGTGGGATGACAGTATCAATGTGTGAAACAGCTTAGCGGAGTCGGAGTCCTGGACAAAGCAGCCCTCGTGCTGACCGCCGTCGAGGCGGGACCGGCGTCACTGGCTGATCTGGTGGCCCGAACCGGGCTCACCCGCGCGACGGCGCATCGGCTGGCACAGGCTCTCGAGGTCCACCGCCTGCTCGGCCGGACCGCCGACGGCCGCTTCGTCTCCGGGCCGCGGCTCGCCGCGGGGACCCCGACCCCCTTGCCGTGGGACCTGCTGGATCGGGCCGGCCGGGTTCTCGCCGAGCTTCGTGAGGTGACCGGAGAAAGTGCCCAGCTCTATGTGCGGCGCGGGGCCCTGCGCCACTGCGTCGCCGCCTCCGAACGCGCCAGCGGCCTGCGCGACACCGTGCCCGTCGGCGCCGCACTCCCGATGACCGCGGGGTCCGGTGCTCAGGTCCTCCTCGCCTTCGCGGCGCATCCCGAGCCGGAACTGCTCGCCGGAGCCCTGTTCGACGAAGCTGTCCTCCGCCGGGTGCGCGATCGTGGCTGGGCGGAGAGCATCGGGGAACGCGAGAGGGGGTTGGCGTCCGTGTCCGCCCCGGTGCACGATGGCACGGGAACGGTGATCGCGGCAGTGTCCCTGTCGGGACCGGTGGAGCGGCTCACCCGGTCGCCGGGGCGCCGGCACCGCGCGGCGGTCCTCGCCGCGGCGGCCCGGCTCTCGACACCGGCCGTCGGCTGACACACCACTCGTCTATATCCACTCGCCTGCATCCACCCGCCACCAACCGCCGGCCACCGGACGTCGGCCACCAACCGGTGGACCACCGCAACTTTTCCCCGGCCACAAAACACGCGACCGGACCTTTTCGTCGGCCGTTCTTGCCATTCGCCATTTTGAATCCCCCATTCGGACCCCACGCCCGCGACTGCCCGGGCTACATCTGCCGGTGGCGGGCGGCGGCTCCACCGCGCAGGGGTATCCCCCGCCGCGCGGCTTCGCCGCCCTACGTCGTAGCCTGTTCGAGTCGTCCGTCTCGGATGATCGGAACAGTAGGCCGGATGACCCATGCGGGTATTGGCATCTAGTGCAAGCGATACAGCTCGCCCGCGCACTGGTGCGCTCGTCCGGATGACGCTGCGGGCTCCGCCCACGGGCCGCCGCCGCCCGCAGCGGCGCCGTCGTAGGTTCGGCCGCCCCGGGCGGCGCCAAAGAAGGGGACAACGCGCGGTGCGCAAACTGGGTTCGCGGTACGTGCTGCACGAGATACTCGGGCAGGGTACGACCGGCCAGGTCTGGCGGGGCGCCGCCGTCTCGGGCGGTGCTCCCGTGGCCATCAAGGTGCTGCGCCCCGAGCTCGCCGACGATCCCGAGATCGTGGAGCGCTTCCTGCGTGAATGGGACCTTCTGATCGACCTCGACAGCCCGGATCTCGTCGCCGTACGCGATCTGGTGAACGAACCCGACGTGCTCGCCATAGTCATGGATCTGGTTGACGGTCCCGACCTGCGGACCCATCTGCGCGAGTTCGGGCCTCGACCGGTGGAGGAGGCGGTCCGGCTCGTCGTCGGCACCCTGTGGGCGCTCGACAGCGTGCACGCCGCCGGCGTCGTCCACCGGGACGTCAAACCCGAGAACATACTCATCGACACTTCCGATCCGGCTCATCCGATCGTGCGCCTGACCGACTTCGGGATCGCCCAGATGATCAATGGTTCGTCCCGGACCAGCGTCACCGGGCCGATCGGGACCCCGCTCTACATGGCTCCCGAGCTGAGCACGGGCGCGCCACCCACCCCGGCAGCGGACGTGTACTCGGCGGGAGTCGTGCTGTACGAGCTTCTCGCGGGTTCGCCGCCGTTCGACTCCCCCAACCCGGCCGAGCTCCTGCAGGCGCACCGCGAAAAACAGCCCCAGCCCATCCAGGGTGTGCCGGCGCCGGTGTGGGGTGTGCTGGCCGGAATGCTCGCCAAGTCCCCGAGGGGGCGGCCCGTGAGCGCCGCCGACGCGGCCGAGGACCTGGTCGAGGCGCTCGAGGCCAGCCGTTGGGGGGGCGGCTACGCGTCCAGGCCAGGCAGCCATGCCGAGCATGACAACCGAATCCAGCTCTCCGCACTCGCCGGCGCGTCCGCGGCCCGAAGCGCGGATCATNCCCCCGCCACGGGAACGCAGCGCGTGGTGCGCTCCGCCGCCGTGGCCGCGGCGGGGGGCGCGGGATGCGTGGTCGGGGCGGGCGACGCGGTCGGCGCAGCCGCCTGGTCCGACCTGGAGCACACGCAGATCGCGGGCAGTCCGCTGACCACCGCCACGAAGGCCGGTGGCACGCAGGCCGGTGGACGGGAGGGCGGCGTCGAGCGCACCCGGATGGCCCCGGCCACCGGCGGCCGGGGAGGGTGGGACGGTGACGCCCCGACCGGCATGCAGCCGGCGCTGCGGGTCCCGGCCCGCTCCGACGCCCCGGCCGCGGACACGAACACAGTCATGTCGGCGATCCCGGCGAACCACCAACCCGGCCCCCCGATCGGTGGGGCCGCGGCCGCCTCGCGGGCGGCTGCCGACCGGCGGCGGCGTAGCCGGATCGCGGCGGGTGCGGGCCTTGTCGTCGCCCTCGTCGCCGGTGCCGGCGGCTGGGCGCTCGCCTCCAGCGGGGGCACCGGCGCGGAACTGAGCGCGGACGGTCCCGGCGGGGTGTCCGCCGCGGCGGCCTCGGGCGGTTCCGGCTTCGGAACCAGCGGAGCCGCTCCGGGCGTGGCCGTTGGGGTCAACCCGACGAGCCTCTCCGGGGGCGGGGCGACCCCGCGGCCCAGCGCGAAGGGATCTCCCTCTCCCGGCGCCGGCACGGCGCCTGCGGCCAGCCCCACGGGGGCCACGCCGACGAACAGCCCGACGGCGCGGAGCAGCCCGTCCCCGTCACCCACCGACGACGGCACGGCGACCGTTCCCAACACCGAGGGCAGCTCGTTCACCACGGCGGAGAACACCCTGAAATCGGCGGGCTTCACGAACCTCAGTAAGGCCTTCGGGTGCTACGGCGCCGGTGCGGTCGACACCGTCGCGCACCAGTCCCCGAAGTCGGGGAAGATTGCCAAAACAGCCACGATTAACCTGCAGGTTGAGGATTGCGCGCAGGTACCCGGCGTCATCGGAATGACCGAGTCGGACGCCAAGTGGCAGCTCACCCTCGCCGGTTTCACCTCCACCGCGGTCAACGGGTCATGCAGCAACAGCGAGACCAGCAAGGTGTCGGCGTACTCCCCCACCGGACAGCGTCCACGCCATTCCACGACGGTGACGTTGACCCTGGCCTGCACCAAGCCCCCAGCGTCCGCCCCGGCCCCGACCCCCACATCGACATCGACATCGACGGCCAGGACCTGAACGCCTGACCATCGGGCCGCCGGCGGGGCAGGTCCCGGCGCCTTCCCGGCACGGGGATCAGCCCCGCACGGGGATCAGCCCGGCGCGGGGAACGGTCTTCCCGCCCCGCTCAGCCGAAACGGTCCATGGGCAACGAGCGGATGTCGTCCCGGGAACCAGCGAGTGGCCCGCCGGTAAGCCGTGGCTTACCCGGCTCCTCGTCAACCCGGATACTGCGCGGCAGGGGCATCGGAACCGGTAGTTCCGCCTCAGGCTCCGGCGCGAGCGCCGCCAGGCTGGTCGCCGCCCACAGGTCCACCTCGACGATGATCTCGCCGTTCTCCGAGGACATCCGCAGCCGTCCCCCGTGTACCTCGACGAGGCGTCGCACGACATAGAGCCCCATGCCGGCCCCGTCCGTGGGGCGGGTCGCCGTGCTGTCCCGCTGGGTGAACGGTTCGAAGAGCTGGCGGATGGTGTCGGGGTCGAGATCGGGCCCGGGATTGCGGACGCGCAGGACGACCTCGTCGCCCACCCGGCCGGCGATGAGCCGTACCGGCGCTCCCGGCCAGGAGTGCACCAGCGCGTTGTCGACGAGGTTCGCGACCACCTGGATGAGGGCCTGCCGGGCCATCCGCACCGGCAGCTCTGGCGGAAGATCCACCGTCACGCTGCTTGGCGACCCGGCGTACGAGAGCGTGGCGAGCACGTGCCGGACGACCTCCGGCAGATCGGCGATGGTGGTCTCGTCCGTGCCGGTGGCCGTGGCGGCCGTGAGCATGTTCTCCAGCAGGCGGGAGAGGCGATCGGAGTAGTTCACCGCCGCATCGAGCAGATCGTCGAGCTGGGCGTCCGAGAGCCGGTCGCGACGGCGCTTGATGGTCAGCAGGTTTCCGCGGATACCGGTCAGTGGCGTGCGGAACTCGTGCGACACCGTCGCAACCAGGTCGCTGCGGATCCTGTCGGTCTCCTCCAACCGGGCCATCAGGCTCTGCTGACCCTCGTAGAGCTGCTGCCGGTAGTGCTCCACCCGGCGGCGGGACTGCTCGTTGTAGTGCCAGAAGACCATCTGTGCGCAGGCAAGGGCGAAGATGAAGCCGGCGTGCAGGCCGGCCACCAGCCAGNCGTTGTCCAGCAACTCCCCGTCGGCCGAGATGATGTTGCCGATCGCCAGATTGGCGACGAACACGAAGGCGATCGCCAGCAGGTAGACGGTCCACTCCTCGTAGAGCGCGATCAATGCGACGACCACGAAGAAGTGAAAGTACATCGGGGTGAGGCCGCCCGAGAGATGGACGAGGACGACCGAACAGCACAACAGCCCGAGGCTGGCGGCCAGGGCACGGACCCGACGGCGGCCGGGCACCACCGCGGAGGCGAACAGCAGCGCCGGCAGACTGGCCGCCAGAAAGCCGTGCACGAGGCTCAGGTCGCGCCAGATCGCGTAACAGACGATGACCGGCGGGTGCATCGCCAGCACCAGGCACATCAACGTGTGACGGGCTGTCCAGTCCTCGATGGGCAGACCGCGGCCCTGGGGNAGCAGCGAGGTGATGCGCCGGGCAACTCCCGGCAGGACGTCCACCTGCTCCGGTGCCGATCCCGGCGGACGCAGCCGACCAGCATGGCGGGCGGCGCGCCCCACATGCGCACTACCATGCCGACGCCGTGCGCGTTCGGGTGTCGATGGACTGACGGTGGACATCCGCGCAAGTTTGTACCGATCCGGTGCTGGAGCACCATGGTTGTCAAGGGTGGTGTCGCATGGCGACAGTGCCCAGGTTTGACTAGGCCATCTGCACCACCTGGTACCGGGCTCAACGGAGCATGGCGCGGACCTCGCTCTCCCCGCCAGGCTGTGGTCCGCGGGGTGGCCCCGAGACGGCCCCCCATGGAGGAGGACACCGTGCCCTCAGTGGCCCTGACAGCCTCGACCGCTTCCGCGATCGCCCCGTCGACCGCGGGTCGGATCGGCCCGCCGCAGCCGGGTGCCACCGACGATCCCGCGCTGACCGCCGTCATGGCCCGAGCCGCGCGCCCCCAGCTGCGCCTGGTGGCCTCGACCCCGGACACCGAGATCGAAGTGGTCCACGGCCGCGGAGGCCCGGCGTCCTGCGGCTGCCGCGCGTGCACGATGGCCCGCCACCCCGCGGCCATGCTGCGGTTCGAGGTTGTGCGGTAGGCCCGGATCGCGCCCGACATGACGATGGCCCCCGGAGAGGAATCCGGGGGCCATCGATGGTCTTGGTGCGAGGGCGCATCTCTCACCCTCTGCGAAGAATCAAAGATAAAATCACTGTGTAGCCCCGACCGGATTCGAACCGGCGCTACCGCCTTGAGAGGGCGGCGTCCTGGGCCGCTAGACGACGGGGCCAAGACTCTGGTTCTTACTTACGCGCTTACGCGCGTATCACACCATACAGCCGTGTCACACTATACAGCATAGCGGCCAGTTTCAACCGAGCGGTAGATCTGGTGCAGCTGGGGTACCAGGACTCGAACCTAGACTAACGGAGCCAGAATCCGTTGGGCTGCCAATTACCCCATACCCCATGGGCCCTGTCCGGGCGCTGCCTACTGTACCTCATGCAGAGGGCACATCAGCGCGCCGGGGTGCCGATGTACGCCGGTCATCCCCGTCACGTCCCGTGGCTGGGGCATCGGGAACGACCGGCAGCCACCCGATCCACGGCCACCCGGCGGAGGATCGCACCGCGGGCGCTAGCGAGCCGTCACCGGGTTGGTGAGCGTCCCGATGCCCTCGACTGTCACCGCCACCGTCTGCCCCGGTGACATCGGCCCCACGCCCGCGGGCGTTCCGGTCAGCAGCACGTCGCCGGGTAGCAGCGTCATGGCCGACGACAGGTAGGCGATCAACGAGGGGACGTCGCGCAGCAGCAGGCCGGTTCGGGAGCTCTGGCGCAGTTCGCCGTCCAGGGTGGTGCGGATGGGCAGATCCGCCGGGTCGAGATCCGTCTCGATCCAGGGACCGAGGGGGCAGAAGGCGTCATGGCCCTTGGCCCGGGTCCACTGGCCGTCCGCCTTCTGCTGATCGCGAGCGGTCACGTCATTGGCGCAGGTGTAGCCGAGCACCACCTCGAAGGCCCGTTCCACCGGGACGTCACGGCACAGCCGGCCGATGACGATCGCCAGCTCGCCCTCGAAGTCGACCCGCTCGCTGTCCGACGGAAGGATGATCGGATCGCCCGGGCCGGCGACACTGGTGGAGGGCTTGAGGAAGAGGATCGGACGCTGCGGCGGGGNGTCACCGCCCATCTCCTGGACATGGTCGGCATAGTTCTTGCCCACGCAGAGCACCTTGCTCGGCAGCACGGGAGCGAGCAGCCGCACGTCGCCGAGCCCCCGGCGGACGCCGGTGAAGGAGAACGGACCGAACGGANGNGGGGTGATGCCGNGGANCNCGGCCGTNCCCGCCTCGATCGACCCCTCCACGACCCCGAACCCAGGCTCCGAACCATCGGTAAACCTCGCGATACGCACCCCCAAACCGTACCGAGCCCGCGGAAGGCGCTGACACGACCGGCCGGTGGGCGGCCCCGCCACGCCGCGGGTATGACTTGTATGACCGACATGACCACGGCCGGGGCCTGATCAGGTTCGCCAGAACGGTGACGAGTGACCGAGAATCAGGCCAGAATCCGCGCCTGGTCCACCGCCTGGTCCACCAGCGGATGGCGGCCACCCGGTCCCGCTGTCCTGTACTGACCAGAGCCGACGCGGACGGCCGACATCACCGCGGAGCTACCCGGCAAGCTACCCGGCAGAGGACCGGCAGAAGAAAGGAAAGGAAGACGGTGAGCGAGACCGACACCACCCCCGTCTACGACGTCGGCGCACCCGAGCCGAAGCCGATCGACGAGGAGCTGAGCGTCAAACTGGGCCACCTGGCCGAAGACGCGATCCTGCGGGGTAAACCCAACGGCGACGAGCGGTGCGACAACTGCCTGTACTACCTGGACACCGACAAGGACATCGCCTACTGCTGGCACCCGAAGCTGCGCGTTCTGGTCGGCGGCGACTGGTGGTGCCAGTGGTGGGAGGAGATCCCGCAGGACTGACCGCACGTAGCCGGCGGACCGGCCCGCGGCGGCGGGCTGCTCCGCGGGCGATACGCCGGGCCCCACCCCCGGGCGCGGCCCGCCCGGGGGTGGGGCCCGGCGTCAGGGCGCGACCGGGTCCGGGCTCTCCCCCTGCCGCCGCAGTCCGTAGTCGACAGCGTCCTCCAGGGCCGCCCAGGAGGCTGCGATGATGTTCTCGTCCACGCCGATCGTGTCCCAGCGCTCGCGGCCGTCGCTGGTTCCCAGCAGGACCCGGGTCACCGCGCCGGTCCCCTGCTTGCCGTCGAGGATCCGAACCTTGTAGTCCACCAGGTCCAGATCGGCCAACCCCGGATACGCCTTCTCCAGCGCGTTGCGCAGTGCCGTGTCGAGAGCGTTGACCGGTCCGTTCCCCTCCGCCGTCGCGACGTGGCGTTCGCCGTGCGAGGTGAGCTTCACCGTCGCCTCGCTGGCCACCTCGCCGCCCGGACGCTGCTCGACGATGACGCGCCAGGATTCGAGGGTGTAGAACCGCTGCCGGCCGGTCACCTCGTCGCGCAGCAGGAGTTCGAAGGAGGCCTCCGCGGCCTCGTAGACGTATCCGGCTGCCTCCCGCTCCTTGACCAGGTCCACCACCCGTCCGAGCGCCTCACGCTGGTTCGACAGGTCGAGGCCGAGCTCACGGCCCTTCAGTTCGATGGTCGCCCGACCGGCGAGTTCCGAGACCAGCATCCTCATGTCACTGCCCACGACCGCCGGGTCGATGTGCTGGTACAGGTCCGGATCGACCTTGACGGCACTGGCGTGCAGGCCGGCCTTGTGCGCGAAGGCGCTGGCCCCGACGTACGGCCGGTGCGGGTCGGGCACGGAGTTGGTGACCTCGTCGATCGCGTGAGAGACCCGGACGAGCTCACGCAGCCGCCCGGGCGGCAGCACGGCCCGGTCCAACTTGGTCTCCAGGCCCGCGATGACGCTCAGCAGGTTGGCGTTCCCGCACCGCTCGCCGTAGCCGTTTGCGGTGCCCTGCACGTGGGTGACGCCGGCCTCCACCGCCACCAGGGTGTTCGCGACCGCGCAGTCGGCGTCGTCGTGGCAGTGGATACCGAGCCGGGCGCCGGTTGCGGCGAGGACATCGGCGACGACCGCGCCGATCCGCGTCGGGAGCATGCCGCCGTTCGTGTCGCACAGCACGACGACCTCGGCACCGGCCTCGGCCGCAACGGAGACGACCTCAAGAGCGTAGTCGGGATACACCCGATGGCCGTCGAAGAAGTGCTCGGCGTCAACGAACACCCGCTTTCCCTCCGCGCGCAGATGCGCGACGGTGTCCCGGATCATCGCGAGGTTCTCGGCCGGGGTGGTGCGCAGGGCACGTTCGACATGGCGCAGATCCGACTTGGCGACCAGGCAGACCACCGAGGTCCCCGCGTCCCGAAGCGCCGCCACCTGGGGATCGTCCGCGGCGGCGCGGCCCGCCCGCCGGGTGGCCCCGAAGGCGGTCAGCACGGCGGTCGTCAGGTTCAGTTCGCCGCGCGCCCGGGTGAAGAACTCCGCGTCCTTCGGGTTCGATCCCGGCCAGCCGCCCTCGATGAAACCGACGCCGAGATCGTCCAGGTGACGGGCCACCGCGAGTTTGTCGCCGACCGAGAGCGACAGCCCCTCCTGCTGGGTACCGTCCCGCAATGTCGTGTCATAGACGTGCAGGGAATCGGGATCGTATGGCCGCACGGGGCGCCCNTCCGCAAGGATCTTGGGTCGTTCCGCCCCGNCCAAGCCGAGCGGTCCGGACAACCTCCGGCACGCCGAACCGAGCAGAGTTCGGGAACCTGGGGCCGCCACGCGCCCGGTCCCAGGGGTCAGCGACCGAAGCGCGCGACGGAGACGGGTTCGCCGCCGGGTGACAAGCCTACGATGTAACAGGCCCGACATGTGACGGGTGTGGCGTGCGCCATAGCGGAGGATCTCAGTCCCCCGCGAACCGACGTAGCCGGTCGACCTGCAGGATCGTGATGGTCTGACCTTCCGAGAGGATCCAGGTCCTCCGCTCGAACTCGCGCAACGCCTGGTTCACCGACTGGCGGGAACCGCCGAGCAGCGAGGCGATCTCGGTCTGTGTGAGGCCGAGTTCGATCACTGGACGCCCTGCCTCCCGCATCCGCAGCAGGAGCAACTTGGCCACGCGTCGCGGCAGATCGAGGAAGACGAGGTCGGCATTCGCTCCGGTGAGGCGTCGCACGTGCGCCACCAGTGCTCGGATGAGCTGCTCGGCGACGGCCGGTCGTTCCCGCACGAGTTCCCACACCGCGGTGCGGTCGAGAACCAGCGCGGTACTCGGTTCGAGCGCCTCGACGCCGGCGGACCGGGTCCCCCCTTCGACGATGTTGAGTTCTCCCAGGGTTTCCCGTGGCCCGACAATGTTCAAAACGTGATCACGGCCGTCATCGGCCTTCGTGAGCACCTTCAACCGTCCGGAGGCGACCACCAGAAGGGTGTCAGCGGGTTCGCCTTCCGTGAAGACAACCTGTCCACGCCGGAAACGTCGCGTGACGGCTCGTGTGGCGAGCCGCAACAGGTCCTCCTCCTGCAGTTCCTTCAGCAGCGTGGTCGCTCGGAGCAGGGCGACCGCCTCGTTGTCGTGCATGCGGTGACCGTAGCGCCGTCCGCCTGCCTCATGTTCCCCAACTACCCCGGACGACGGGATCNGATGCGGCGGCAGACCGCAAGCATTCCCGGCGTACGACACAGTCGACATCATACCGTAACATGATGACTACTCCAGCAACGTACCACGTCGCGCATGGAGAGGATTCCGGCTACGCCACCACCCGAGGTAACGATAAGGTGCCGAAAACCACCTCGCAGCATCGCGGCAGCCGCCTCGTCCAAGGACCACTCCGGATCCGCGAAGACGACATCGCGGGTGAGATGGTCACCCGCGATCTCGACATCCGGATCCTGAGCCGCGGCGATCGACCGCAGAACGTCCCGTTCGGTCAGGATCCCGTAGCCCTCGCTGTCCGCATCGTGGACGACCGCGGCACCGACCTTGCGCGCCGCCATCAGCCTCGCCGCCTGGCGAAGCGTGTGCCCCGGGCCGATCATGAGAACAAGGGAACTCATACCCTCCGAAACCCGCACGACGCCCTCCCGACGCTTGTGCATTCGTGAAAACTGCTACTCGCGACGGTAGGCCCTGCCTGCCGTGTTGACCAGAGCACACGATGCTTCGGCATGGGCATTATGTGAGCCCGGCCACGCGGGGCCGGGCTCACGGCCCTGGCCGGGACGCGGGGCAACGTGGAACGCCCGCGACGACGCCGGCCACGGCGTTATTGCTGGACGAACTCGTTCCACTCCTGGTATCGGTCCAGTTCCCCTCGGGTCGCGCGGTGGAAGATCTCCAGCAGCTCCCGGGTGACGGGGCCCGGCTTCCCGCTCCCGACCTGCCGGTCGTCCACCTCGACGATCGGCACGATCTCGGCCGCCGTGCCGGTGAAGAACGCCTCGTCAGCCAGATAGAGGTCGGTGCGCACGATGTGCTGCTCGATCACCTCGTACCCCTGGTCGGCGGCGATCCTCATGATCGAGGCGCGGGTGATGCCACCGAGCGGACCGTCCGTGAGGAGCGGAGTGATGACCTTGCGTCCGGAGACGATGAAGACGTTTTCCCCGGTGCCGTCGGCGATGTGGCCGTTGGGGCTGGTCAGAATTGCCTCGTCGTAACCGGCCTTGACCGCCGCGACCTTCGCCAGGGACGAGTTGAGGTACTGCCCGGACGCCTTGGCCGCCGGCGGCGTGATGTTCGGGTCGTTCCGCTTCCAGGAGGAGATCATCGCGCGGACGCCGTTCTCCTCCGCCTCCTCGCCAAGGTAGGCACCCCACGGCCACACCGCGATCATGACCTCGACAGGAGAGGGCAACGGATTGAGCCCCATCTCACCGTAACCGAGGTGGATCAGCGGCCGGATGTAGCAGGAGGCGATGTCGTTCACCGCGATGGTCTCCTTCGTCGCCGCGACGACCTGCTCCGGCGTGAAGGACGGCTCCATCACATAAATCTTGGCACTGCGGTAGAGACGGGCGATGTGGTCCGTCAGCCGGAACACGGCGGGCCCCTGGGCCGTCTCGTAGCAGCGGATGCCTTCGAACACACCCCACCCGTAGTGCAGGGTCGGGTTGAGCACGTGGATGCGGGCGTCGTCCCAGTCGACGAACTCTCCACTCATCCAGATCTTCGAGGTTGGGGTGATAGGCACGGCGACTCCAGGCCAAAGTGCGACGAAGCGAACAGGAGATGACGAATCCGCCGATCTTCGCCGTGGTGGGGCCCTGTCGGCTGCCGTCTTACCGGATCTACGGCTCCCGTAGAGAATAACCACGACGCACCTGGACCGGAAGGGCCCCGCGGCGATCAACCATCCGGCCTCCACCGGCGGCGTGGCGGGGGGACGAGAAGACCGGCGTGGCGGGGGGACGAGAAGACCGGCGTGACGAGAACTCAGCCCGCAGCCCGCGCGGCAAGGTCCTCGCCACGTTCCCGGGTCGACGGCTGGGCCGCTCCCGCGGCGGCACGATCCGCCAGGGAGGAGGCGACGGCGGCCTCGACCTTCGCCGCCTCCTCGGCGTGGCCGAGATGATCGAGTAGCATCGCCACCGAGGCGACGGTGGCCGTCGGGTCGGCGAGTTGCCTGCCGGCGATATCCGGGGCGCTGCCGTGCACGGGCTCGAACATGCTCGGGTGGACACCGGAGGGATCGAGGTTGCCACTGGCGGCCAGGCCGATCCCGCCGGTGATGGCCGCGCCGATGTCGGTGAGGATGTCACCGAACATGTTGTCCGTCACGACGACGTCGAACCGACCCGGATCGGTCACGAAGAACATCGAGGCCGCGTCCACGTGCTGGTAGTCGACGCGCACGTCGGGGAACTCGGGCGCCACCTCGGCCACGGTGCGCGACCACAGGTCGCCGGCCTTGGTCAGCACGTTGTTCTTGTGCACGAGAGTCAGGTGGCGACGCTCGCGTCGATCGGCCCGCCGGAACGCGTCGCGCACGACGCGCTCGACGCCGTACCGGGTGTTGAGGCTCTCCTCGGTCGCCACCTCATGGGGCGTCCCCTTCCGGAGCACACCCCCCGCGCCCGCGTACGGCCCCTCCGTGCCCTCCCGCACCACGATCATGTCGATGGCCGGATCTCCGGCCAGCGGCGAGCGGACTCCCGGATAGAGCCGCACCGGCCGGAGATTGACGTGATGGTCGAACTCGAACCGCAGCCGCAGCAGCAGGCCACGCTCGAGGACACCGCTGGGCACGCCGGGATCACCGACCGCCCCGAGCAGGATCGCGTCGTGACCGCGCAGTTCCTCCAGCACCGAGTCGGGCAGCGTCTCCCCGGTCTCGTGCCAGCGCCGGGCACCCAGGTCGTATTCGGTCGTGTCGACCTTGGGATGTACCGCGCGCAGCACCCGCAACCCCTCCGCCACCACCTCGGGGCCGATCCCGTCACCGCCAATCACCGCAAGCCTCATAGGCCGACTGTAGCGGCCGACCGCGGCCCCGCAGCGGTCCCACCCGGCCTGGCCCACCCGACCGGCGCCGATCCGGCACGGGGCCGCACGGGGCCGCACGGGGCCGCTCACGACGGGCCGCCGCCCCGACGGCCGTCATCGTGCTCCCGAACGGCCGCGAACCACCCCCGAATGGCTGCTAACAGTAGCCATTCCATTACCTCAGTCCAACCTCAGCGCCGGAACGGCGCCTCACACCTCCGCATTCGATCACCTTGAGTAATCGTAGTGCACCACCTCGCCAAATAAAGTTCACCCTCGTTGTCGCTGGATTGATTTCCATCGGCCGACTCGGACTACTCGCACGCCTCGCGTCGGCACCCGAAAATCCTGGCGAGCAATGACCGTTTTGGCAACGGATCAACGATGAACGACGCCTCCGGCGCCCAGAAATCGCCGATCTTGCGTCGGGGACACGGGAAGGACGATGAACGGCAATCTGNCCGCTNCCCGCCGGTCACACAAAAGAGCGCAGAATTCACAACTCCGGACGGTACTCGCACCCGGCATCGCGGCCGGATGGTAAGAAACTCACTTACAGGACAGGTGCGACGTGCTTCGATGCGAGGGGGTGCACGGCGCATGATTACTCGGCAGCGGACTCCCGCGGGACCTCCGTCCAGCGACCGCCCCGATGTCGGCGACGCGGCTGTTTCGTCCGGTGGCGTGGCCGAGGGCAGGACGCTGCCCGCGGCCGATGGGGCGGGTCCCCTCGGCCGGTTGAAGAACGGCGACGGCGGTGGGACGCGTGGCGACGACCGGCCCGACCTGCGCCGAATTCTCGCCGACCCCGACGAACCCATGCTGTTCTTCCAGCCGATCGTGGATCTGCAACGGGGGGTCATCGCGGGGTATGAGGCGCTCGCACGCTTCCACAGCCACCCGGCCCACCCGCCCGACCTCGTCTTCGCCGAGGCGGACCGGCTCGGGCTCGCGGCCCAGTTGGAGGCCCGTGTCCTCGCCGCCGCGCTGGAGGCGCGTGACCGGCTTCCCGACCGCTGCTTCCTCGCGGTCAACGTCCTGCCCCATCTGCTCACCGCACCAGAAGTCACGGCAATCTGGCAGCGCGCGGACCTGCGGCGCCTGGTCCTAGAACTCAACGAGGCAGTCGACCTCGACGCCACCACCGGCCTGACGACCACCGCGGGCGCACTGCGCAACCTCGGTGCGTTCGTGGCGATGGACGACGTCGGCTCGGGCTATGCCGGGTTGCGGCAGCTGGCGCGGATCCGCCCCGACTTCGTCAAGCTGGACCGCTCGCTCGTAGTCAACGTGGACGACGACCAGGTCAAGATCGCCCTCACCGAGCTGGTCGGCACCTTCGCCAGCCGGCTCAACGCCTGGGTCATCGCGGAGGGGGTCGAGCGGTTCGACGAGCTCGGAATGCTGGTCGCGCTGGGGGTTCCGCTCGGCCAGGGATTCCTGCTCGGGCGTCCCTCCCGGGCCTGGCAGCAGCTCGACCCAACCGTGGCTAGGCGTATCCGCCAGTTCTCGGAACGCAGCAACCACGCCGCGAGCATCGAGAGCCTGATGGAACAGGTCACGATCAGCATAGGTGACTCCGGTCGGTGCGCCATGTCCGCGGACTGTCCGTCCTGTCCCATGAGCGCCGCCCGGAACCGGGACGGTCTCGCGGCCGGCGATGATCCGGCCGGACCGGACGGTGACCGGACGCCTCGAGCGACCGTCATCGTCTCCAACCGATGCCGACCGGTCGCCCTGCATCTGTCCGGCGGCCCGGGCGGCGGCACGGAACCGCGCCGTGTTCCCACGACGCTCTTCGCGCGGCCCGAGGAGCCGGTGACCGAGGTCGCGCGTCGCGCCATGACGCGGGCCCGGGCCAGCCGATTCGATCCCGTGATAATCGTCACCGAGATGGGGCGCCCACTCGGCCTGGTACGGATGGAGCGTCTGATGCTACGGCTCGCGGAAATGTCCACATGAGGCGAAACCGCTATTGGACCGCGCAGGCGCTCATGTCGCCGAGCCCAGCGGCCAGGAGCCATTCCGCGTCGGCAGAGATCATCGTCCGGCACCCGAGCATGAAGCAATTCTACTGTGGTGCGATCATGCACGACTGCGAGACGCGCATGATCGCCCCCACCGAAGACGATCTTCTCCGTTCCGTCGACACCCACGCGAGAGTTGATCATGGTATGACGGATATCCCGGAGTCGATGCTGGACGAGGTCCGCCAGAATATCCACGACGTGGAACCGGCGGACCACCACGACTAACCAGCGCCACCACCACGACCAGCCCGCGCGGGCACCGAACGGTCCCGGGCAGCCCGGTTCACGGCACTCACCACGGCCCGCAGGGACGCCGTCACGATGTTGGCGTCGATCCNGACTCCCCAGAAGATCCGGTCGTCGACGGCCACCTCGAGGTACGCGGCCGCTCGCGCATCCGCTCCCGAGCCCAGGGCGTGCTCGTTGTAGTCCAGAATCCGCACGGTCAGATCGCGGCTGGCGAGCGCCGTGACGAATGCGTCAATGGGGCCGTTGCCGGTTCCCGTGATCACCGTGTCGGCCCCCTGGAAACGGACCGAGACGGAGACCTCGTCCCGATCGCCCGACGCCGCCGTCGTCCGGGAGCCCAGCAGTTCGAGCGGGCCGGACCCCTCCGCGCCGTCCAGGAAGTACTCGCTGCGGAAAATCGTCCAGAGTTCCTCGGCCGTCACCTCGCCGCCCGCGGAGTCGGTGTGGCGCTGTACGACACCGGAGAACTCGATCTGCAGCCGGCGCGGCAGGTCCAGGGAGTGCTCGGACTTCAGCAGGTATGCCACCCCTCCCTTGCCGGACTGACTGTTCACCCGGATCACCGCCTCGTAGGAGCGGCCGACGTCCTTCGGGTCGATCGGCAGGTAGGGCACCTCCCAGCGGGTCTGGCCGGTGCGCTCCATGGCCTCGAAACCCTTCTTGATGGCGTCCTGATGGGAGCCGGAGAAGGCGGTGTAGACGAGGTCGCCGCCGTAGGGATGACGGGGATGGACGGGCAGTTGGTTGCAGTACTCCACCGCGCGTCGGATCCCGTCGATGTCCGAGAAATCGATCATCGGGTCGATCCCCTGCGAGAACAGGTTCATCCCCAGCGTGACCAGGCAGACGTTTCCGGTCCGTTCCCCATTGCCGAACAGGCAGCCCTCGACCCGGTCGGCGCCGGCCAGCACACCCAGTTCCGCCGCGGCGACCGCGCAGCCCCGGTCGTTGTGCGGGTGCAGGGACAGCACGACGGCATCCCGGCGGGTCAGGTTCCGCCCGACCCATTCGATCTGGTCGGCGTAGACGTTCGGGGTCGACATCTCGACCGTCGCCGGCAGGTTCAGCACGACCGGACGCTGCGGGGTCGGCGCCCACACGTCCATGACTGCCTCGCACACCTCCACCGCGTAGTCGAGTTCGGTGCCGGTGAACGACTCCGGGCTGTACTGCCAGCGCACATCGGTGCCGTCCAGTAGTTTCTCGGCGTACTGGGCACACCACCGAGCGCCCTGCACCGCGATCTCAGTCACCCCCGCCCGATCAAGACCGAACACCACCCGCCGCTGCAACGTGGATGTCGAGTTGTACAGGTGGATCAGCGCCCGGTCCGCGCCGACCAGCGACGCGGCCGTGCGCTCGATCAGGTCCTCCCGCGCCTGCGTCAGGACCTGGATGACGACGTCGTCCGGGATGCGATCTGATTCGATCAGCTGCCGGATGAAGTCGAAGTCGGTCTGGCTGGCCGCCGGGAACCCGACCTCGATCTCCTTGTACCCCATCGCCACCAGCAGCTCGAACATCTGCATCTTGCGGGCGGGGGTCATCGGGTCGATCAGTGCCTGGTTACCGTCGCGCAGATCGACACTGCACCATTGCGGGGCGCGAGTGATCGTCCGCTCGGGCCAGGCCCGGTCGGGAAGTGAGACGGGGACGAACGGACGGTACTTCTCGACCGGCATGCCGGACGGCTGCTGCGTGGTCATTCCTGCTCCTGCTTCCTCGAAGGAGTCCCCCGCGACCGTGATCACACGGTTCGCGACGTGGGTGACTGGATGCCGGAGGATCCGCGGAGAATCAGCAGAGGAGCGTCAGGTCGCACCTGGACGCTGGACCGCCGGATGGCGAGGATCCCGACGCTGACACANGAAAACACCGCGACGGGGAAGCCAGCTCAGGTATCAGGCCCCGCCGCGGCGGCTAAGGAGAAGCAGCGCACGCATCGCGCACCAACATTACCGGATGTTCGGCCGACCGCGAGGAAACTCCGGTGCCGCGACGGCGCCGGGGACACGGAACTGACCGCTGCGGGGCCGCAGGTCGTCGGTGCGCACGGTGCACACGGCCGCGTGCGCACCGAGCTGCCAGCTGGGTTCGGACGGGTAGATCGTGCCAACGGTGCGGTGCGGAGTGCTGTCGACGGTTCCGGGGAACTCGCGCAGTGCTCCGGCACAGCGCTCGTCCGTCACCTCGGCGACCACCGACGCGCCAGGCCAGCGATGGAAGAGCACCGCCAGGTCGACCATCCGGGTGACCTCGTCGATATGGGGCTCCCGGCAGCTCACCCGGACGGGCACCACCGGATCGACCGAGGCGGGCGAGCCCGCCGGATACGGGGTCCAGTTCAGGCAGTCACCCGGCCGCAGGGCCGCGAGCAGGTCCGGCCTGATCCCAAAGCCGGCGGGGGGACCGGTCAGCGTGCCGGTGGCAGCCGGTACGGCGGTCTGCTTGGTGGCCGCGGAGGACCCCGACGACGTGGTCGGCACCAGCCGTGCGGCGGTCGGGCTGGTCCGGTTCGCCGTCTGCCGCAGGGCGACGACGGTGATGGTGATCATCCCGACGATGATGGCCATGAACGTGACCATTCGCGCGATCTGGCGGGGGCGGCCCGGTGGTCTGGGCGGCGCCACCAGCCGATGGAAAAAGCCGGGCAGACCCCGGGAAGCTGGGACGACCTGACAGCGACTGGAAGCCGGCCGGCCGTGCTGCCGGCTGCGCTCGGCCGCGGACGGTTCGAGAAACCGGGCTCCGCGGACGAATCGCTCATCCAGGCGAAGCCCCTCGAACGGGTCCTGATGCCGCGACGCCATGCTAGCCACGGTAAACCCGGCACCACGACTACGGCGCGCGTTCCACGGAAAGATCACCTGGATCACGTCCCCACGCCACCGCTACCCGTACCCAATCGATCGCCTACCGTTGAGATCGCCCGCAGCTACCCCTGGTAAACCCCATCCAGCCCAGGTAATCCACGGCAACCCGAGGAACACCCCGGACCACCGAAGGCCCCCACGACTCCCCCCGCAAAATCGCCGAAGGTGCCTTTGCGGAGACCCCACACGGTGGCGAAGCCACCGTGTGGGGAAGGGGTCAGTCGCTGCTGATGCTTACGGCCCTGGCGTAGGAAGCGCCGATGATCTTCGCGATCTCGGCCAGGATGTCGGGGGCGACCGCGTCGTCGAGCGACAGCGACATCAACGCCTCGCCGCCGGCCTGCAGGCGGCTGACCTGCGCACTGGCGATGTTGATGTGCGCCTCGCCGAGCAGGGCACCGACCGCGCCGACGATCCCCGGCCGGTCCTCGTAGCGGAAGAACGCCAGATGCGCCTCGGGCCGGATGTCGACCTCGAACCCGTCGATCGCGGTGATCTTCTCGACCTGCCGCGAGCCGACAAGCGTGCCGCTCACCGACACGGGCGTGCCGTCGGCGAGGACTCCTCGCACAGTCACGAGGTTGTGATAGTCGGGGCTGTCCTCGGCGGTCTCCAAGGCCACGTCGACCCCGCGCTCCTTGGCCAGCAGCGGCGCGTTGACGTAGGTGACCTGCTCCTCGGTCACGTCGGTGAACACACCCTTGAGCACCGCGAGCTGCAACACCGAGACGTCGTGCACGGCGATCTCGCCACGCACCTCGACAGTGATCGCGGCGGCCAGGCTGCCCGCGAGGCCGGAGAAGAGCTGCCCGAGTTTCTCCGCGAGCGGAAGACCCGGCCGGAGGTCCTCGGCCACGACGCCACCGGCCTGCACGTTGACCGCGTCGGGCACGAACTCGCCCTGCAGCGCCAGCCGCACCGAGCGGGCGACGGCGAGCCCGGCCTTGTCCTGCGCCTCCTGGGTGGACGCGCCAAGGTGGGGGGTGACGACGACGTTGTCGAGCCCGAACAGCGGGGAGGCCGTCGTGGGCTCCTTGGCGAAGACGTCGATGCCCGCACCGCCGACCTGACCGGAGCGGACCGCCTCGGCGAGCGCCGCCTCGTCAACGAGGCCGCCGCGCGCCGCGTTGACGATGATGACACCGGGCCTGGTCCGGGCCAGCTCGTCGGTGCCGATCAGACCGAGCGTCTCCGGCGTCTTGGGCAGATGGATCGTGATCACGTCACTCTGCCGAAGCAGCTCGTCGAGGTCGACGAGGGTCACGCCGTGCTGCGCGGCACGGGCCACCGACACGTACGGGTCGTAGGCGATGACCTTCATCCCGAAGCCGGCGAGCCGCTGCGCCACGAGCACGCCGATCCGCCCGAGGCCGACGACGCCGGCCGTCTTCTCCACGAGTTCGACACCGACGTACTTCGAGCGCTTCCACTCGCCGCCGCGCAGTGCCTCGCTGGCCGCGGGAACCCGCCGGGCGACGGCGAGCAGCAGCGCGATCGCATGCTCGGCCGCACTGACGATGTTCGACTGCGGCGCGTTGACCACCATGACACCGCGCTGGGTGGCGGCGGCGACGTCGACGTTGTCCAGCCCGATGCCGGCCCGGGCGACGACCTTGAGCTTTCCCGCGGTGGCGAGCACCTCGGCGTCGATCTTGGTGGCCGACCGGACGATCACGGCATCGACGTCGGCGATGGCGGGCAGCAACGCGGACCGGTCGGCACCGTCAACGTGACGAACCTCGAAGTCCCCGGACAGCACCTCCAGCCCGGCCGGTGAGAGCTCCTCGGCAACGAGTACGACAGGCACTGGACCTCTCCTAGCGACCTCGGGTCAGACCGGGAGGCGACGCGGAACGAGGCGTGATCACGTGGCCTTCGGCCTGGCGATGATGAACGTGGATACTGCGGACACCGCACGAGGCGGCGGGCCCAGCCTACCGACGCCCGCCGTGGACTCCGAGCCCTTTCCGCCGACCGACGGCGACGGCGTGCCCGGCACCCGGACGGGGACGGCCCGCACCCGGGGACGGCGGCAGCGCACCACGGCCGCCCCCGAGAGGGCACGATCCGCCCGACGACCCGCGGGACCTACCTGGCGATCCAGAAATCAGGCGATCCAAGACATCATCGGCCGGAGCTTCGCGCCGACCTGCTCGATCGGGTGCTGCTTGCCCTCCGCCACGAGCTTGGTGAAATTCGGCCGACCGTTGTCGTCTTCGGCCACCCACTCGCGAGCGAACGCGCCGTCACGGATCTCGTCGAGGATCTTGCGCATCTCGGCCTTCACGGCGGGGGNGATGACGCGCGGGCCACGCGTGACATCGCCGTACTCCGCGGTGTCCGAGATCGAGTACCGCATCTGGGAGATGCCGCCCTCGTACATCAGGTCGACGATGAGCTTGAGCTCGTGCAGGCACTCGAAGTAGGCGACCTCCGGGGTGTAGCCCGCCTCGACGAGGGTCTCGAAGCCGGCCTGCACGAGCGCGCTGGCGCCGCCGCAGAGCACGGCCTGCTCGCCGAACAGGTCGGTCTCGGTCTCCTCGGTGAAGGTGGTCCTCAGCGCACCGGCCCGGGTGCCACCGATGCCCTTGGCGTAGGCCAGCGCGACGGCCAGCGCGTTGCCGCTCGCGTCGGCCTCCACCGCGACGAGGACGGGAACNCCCTTNCCCNCCTCNAACNCCCGCCGCACCAGGTGACCCGGCCCCTTCGGAGCGACCATGAACACGTCGACGCCGGCCGGCGGCTCGATGAGCCCGTAGCGGATGTTGAAACCGTGCCCGAACGCCAGCGCCTTGCCCGCGGTGAGGTGCGGGGCGATGGACTCCGCGTAGATCGTGCGATGGGTGGTGTCCGGAGTGAGCAGCATGATGATGTCGGCCTCGGCGGACGCCTCCGCCGGAGTGAGGACCCGCAGGCCCTCTTCCTCGGCCCTGGCCCGGCTGCGGCTGTCCGCCGGCAGGCCGACCCGCACGTCGACGCCACTGTCGCGCAGGTTCAGCGCGTGCGCGTGGCCCTGGCTGCCGTAGCCGATGACGGCGACCTTACGGTCGGCCAGGACGTCCAGCGAGGCGTCGTCGTCGTAGTAGATCTCGACCATCGTGGGGAATCTCCTCGTTGAGTGGATGGGAAAAAGACGCGCGACGGTCCCGGTCAGGCCGGACGGTCGACTGCTCGCAGGCTGCGATCGGTGATCGAACGCGATCCGCGGCCGAGTGCCACCAGGCCGGACTGGACCAGTTCCCGGATTCCGAACGGCTCCAGCATGCGGATGAGGGCGTCCAGCTTGTCGCGGGTTCCCGTCGCCTCGATGGTGACGGCGTCCTGGGCGACGTCGACCACCTTGGCACGGAACAGGGCGACCGTCTCGAGGACCTGGGATCGCACCGACAGGTCGGCGCGCACCTTCACGAGCATCAGCTCACGTTGCACCGAGGCGGAGGTGTNCATCTCGACGATCTTCAAAACATTGATCAGCTTGTTGAGCTGCTTGGTCACCTGTTCCAGCGGCAGGTCCTCCACGACGACGACGATCGTCATCCGGGAGATGTCAAGCTGCTCGGTCGGCCCGACCGCGAGTGACTCGATGTTGAACCCGCGCCGGGAGAACAGGCCCGAGACCCGGGCCAGCACCCCGGGCTTGTTCTCCACCAGCACGGACAGGGTATGGCGGGTCATCAGATGTTNACCTCNGCGTCGCCGGNGNAGTCGAAGTCCGGCGCGGNGTCGCGCGCGATGCGGATGTCGTCGTTGCTGGCGCCGGCGGCGACCATCGGCCACACCATGGCGTCGGGATGCACGACGAAGTCCACCACGACCGGGGCGTCGTCGATCGCCATCGCCTTCTCGATCGTCGCGTCGACATCCGCCGCCGTCTCGCAGCGCAGCCCGACGCAGCCCAACGCCTCGGCCAGCCGGACGAAGTCGGGCACCCGCACCCTCCTGGACGCCCCTGAGCCCCGCCCAGACGCCCCTGCGCCGCCGGTCCGCGGGGAGTCCGGGTGCGTCCCGAGCTCCGTGTTGGAGTACCGCTTGTCGTAGAAGAGGGTCTGCCACTGGCGGACCATGCCGAGCGACCCGTTGTTGATGACGGCAACCTTGATCGGGATTCCCTCCAGCGCGCAGGTCGCAAGCTCCTGGTTGGTCATCTGGAAGCAGCCGTCACCGTCGACGGCCCACACCGTGGCGTCGGGGCGGCCGACCCTGGCGCCCATCGCGGCCGGCACGGCGTAGCCCATCGTGCCGGCGCCGCCGGAGTTCAGCCAGGTGTAGGGGTTCTCGTAGGAGATGAACTGCGCGGCCCACATCTGGTGCTGCCCGACGCCGGCGGCGAAGATGGTCTCCGGTCCCGCGATCTTCCCGAGCCGCTCGATGACGTACTGCGGGGCCAGCGAGCCGTCAGCCGGCTGGTCGTAGCCCAGCGGGTAGGTCCGGCGCCAGCCGTCCAGCGTCCGCCACCAGGCGGCGAGGTCCGGCCGCTCCTCCAGGACGAGCGCGGCGACGAGCTCGTTGATCACATCACGGCAGTCACCGACGATCGGTACGTCCGCGGTCCGGTTCTTGCCGATCTCGGCCGGGTCGATGTCGGCGTGAATGACCGCGGCACCGGGCGCGAAGGAGGACAGCCTGCCGGTCACCCGGTCATCGAAGCGGGCCCCGAGAGTGATCAGCAGATCCGCCTTCTGCAACGCGGTCACCGCGGCGACCGACCCGTGCATGCCGGGCATGCCCAGGTGCTGGGGATGGGAGTCGGGGAAGGCGCCGCGGGCCATGAGGGTGGTGACCACCGGGATGCCGGTGAGCTCCGCCAGTGTCCGCAGCTCCGCGGCAGCGCGGGCCCTGAGCACTCCCCCACCGATATAGAGCACCGGACGCCGGGCAGCACTGATCATCTTCGCCGCCTCCCGCACCTGCTTGCCGTGCGGGCGGGTGACCGGACGATAACCGGGCAGGTCGAGAGCCGGCGGCCAGACATCGTGCGGCAGCACGGAGGTGGCCGACTGCAGGATGTCCTTGGGCAGGTCGACGAGCACCGGTCCGGGCCGGCCCGTCGCCGCCAGGTGGAACGCCTCCGCGATGATCCGCGGGATGTCGTCGGCGGACTGGACCAGGAAGTTGTGCTTGGTGATCGGCAGGGTGATGCCGCAGATGTCCGCCTCCTGGAAGGCGTCGGTCCCGATCGAGGGACTGGGGACCTGCCCGGTGACGGCCACGATCGGCACCGAGTCCATGTAGGCGTCGGCGATCGGAGTCACCAGGTTGGTCGCCCCCGGCCCCGACGTCGCCATGCACACCCCGACCCGCCCGGTGGCCTGCGCGTACCCCTCGGCCGCATGACCCGCGCCCTGCTCGTGCCGGACAAGGACATGTCGCACCCGGGTGGAGTCGAACAGTGGATCATATGCGGGCAGGATCGCGCCGCCGGGGATGCCGAAGACCACATCGGCTCCGACCGCTTCAAGGGAGTGGACGAGCGACTGGGCTCCGGTGATCTCTCGTGTCATCTGGTCGTCTTCCTTGACAGGCCGGGGATGTACGTGGCACGTGGCAATCTCGGCTGGCACTGCGGGACCGGCGGGACCNGGCCCNCCNGGCACGGCTCTNCCAGCTGAGCACGACCACGCAGGCTTGGCACGAGGCAGTGCTCACTGCACGAAAAAGCCCCTCGTGCCGAGGCACTGAGGGGCGGCGCACAGGTCGACGTCGTCGACTATGCACGCTCTGAGCGTACGAGAATCCCGAGATGCACGGTTCTACCCTGCCGGAGTTCCAGCCCCACGTCAAGCATCGCCGGGCACCGGGTCCAGCCAGGCACCGGGTCCAGCCAGGACCGGGTCCAGCCAGGTCATTGCCCGCCGGAGCCGGGCGCACCGATCTGGCCACCGTCCAACGCGGTGAGGAACCTGGCCGCGACCGGCGCGGCCGTCTCCGCGCCGAAGCCGCCGTCCTCGACGACCACCGCGAAGGCCACGTCGCCCCGGTAGCCGACGAACCACGCATGGGTCGGCGGCGGGTTGCCGTCCTTGTACTCGGCGGTGCCGGTCTTCCCGAAGACCTCGCCGGGCATCGGGACCTTCGCGGCGGTGCCCTCGGTGACGACCGCCCGCATGAAGTCCCGCAGCGGGGGCAGCACCACGGGCGGGATGGGGTTGCTGCGCGCCGACTGGCCGACGACGAACGGCTGGTGCCAGGTACCGCTCGCGACCGCCGCGGCGACGCTCGCCATCTGCAGCGGGGAGACCTCGATGCGGGCCTGGCCGATCGACGCCGACGCCGACTCGACCGCGTCACGCGGGGTCGGGAAGGTCCCCCCGACGCTGGCGATATCCAGCGGTGGTCGGCCGTCGAAGCCGTAAAGCTGGGCGGCCTTCTCCAGCGCGCCGTCCGGGAGTGACTCCTCCAGCCGGATGAACGCGGTGTTGCAGCTCCTGGCGAACGCGGTCCGCAGCGGGATGGGGCCGAACTGCTCGGACTCGGCGTTCTGGAAGGTCCGACCGCCGACGCTGACCGTCTGGGTGCAGTCCAGGGGCATGTCCGGCGCCTTGCCGTTCATCAGCGCGGCGGTGGCCGTCACGATCTTGAAGGTGGAACCCGGTGGGTACTTGCCCCGGACAGCCCGGCTCGACCCGCTGGGCGGATGGTTGGCCAGGGCCAGGATGGCGCCGGTACGAGTGTCGATCGCGACCATCGCCCCGGTCGGGCGGGCCGCGGTGGCCAGGGCCGCCTCGGCGGCCTGCTGGACCCGCAGGTCGATCGTGGTACGGATCGCCTCGCCGTCGGTCATCGGATAGGTGTGCAGCGTCTGCACGGTCGCGTTCTTCGCATCCCGCACGACGACCGCGCCGCCCTGCGCCCGCAGCCGGTCGTCGTACACCCGCTGCAACCCGGACAGCGGCGCCGTCCGACCGACGAGGTTGCCCGCCAGGTCGGAGGAGTCCCGTAGGGGCTGGCCCGCCACGTCGAGCAGGTCCCCCCGCTTACCGGTGGAGGCGGTCCGGTCCAGGTGCAGCCCTGGGCGCAGGGCCGGATGCACCGAGACCGGATCAGCCTTCACCCGCCACCCGCCGCCGGTCGAGACGAGATGCAGCGCCCCGGTGTACTCCAGCGGCGTCGGCAGACCAGAGAGCGTGAGCCTGGCCAGGTACGGCACGGTCGCCGTCTCGCCGCTGCGGCTGATCGCGCCCGGGGTAAACGTAGCCGCTGTGACGAGCAGGCGGTCACGCACCTCGGCCATCGTGCCCACCAGGCGCGCGACGTCGATGCTCCCGGGCGTGGAGACGGCGGCGACAGCCGCGGAGCCGGGGGTCGCCGTCCCACCGGAAGTCGTCAGCGTCCGCCAGCCGGCCAGGTAGGAGTCGGCCGCAGCCTGGACCTTCCGGTCGGCGGCGCGGTCGGCGGCGCGGTTGTTCAGGACGTAGCCGACACCGCCGGCGACGGCCAGCAGGACGACGACGACCGCGACGATGATCGCCGTCCGGCGGCCCCGACCCCGACGGCGGGAGGTTGACGCGGTGAAGCCGGAAGGTGTAAGGGGCACGGCGGCACGCTCTCCCCTCGATCGTGACACCCCGATGGGAGACCCACCCTATGGAGGCCTCCGGCCCTTCGCATCCGACGCGCCGTACGACGTCGGCAACCCGACACGCGGGTCCGACACGGCGGGAGAACGTGGTCCTCCCGAGCTCGGATCACGGAGAGGCAACCCACGGCGCGGGGGACGGCGGCGACCGGTCGGACGTTTCTTGAACGAATGGCGCTAAAATCTGCGAATCATCTTGAATACGACAAATCGGGGATCGGCCGGGAAGCCGAAGGCCGGGAAGCCGAAGGCCGGGAAGCGATGTCAGGAGACGCCGAGGCGCTCCAGCAGCAGTCGCCGCACGGCCGCCGCGTCCGCCTGGCCCTTCATCGCCTTCATCACCGCGCCCACCAGCGGACCGACGGCGTTCACCTTGCCACCGCGGACCTTCTCGGCGATGTCGGGGGCACCGAGGAGCGCCGCGTCGACGGCCGCGGTGAGCGCGCTGTCGTCCGCGACGATCGCCAGCCCACGGCCGGCGATCACCTCGTCGGGCGTGCCCTCACCGGCGAGCACCCCGTCGATGACCTTGCGGGCCAGCGCGTCGGTGAGCTCGCCCGCGGCCACCAGCGCGGTGATCCGGGCGACGTCGGTCGGGGTGATCTTAAGATCGCGAGGCTGGAGACCGGCGTCCGAGGCGCGCCTGGCCAGCTCGTTGAGCCACCACTTGCGGGCGGTCGCCGGGGCCGCGCCGGCGGCGATGGTCTCCTCGACCAGGTCGAGGACCGCGGCATTGCGCAGGTCCTGCAGGTCCCGCGCGGTGTAGCCGTGCTCGGCGATCAGCCGGGCCCGGCGCGCCGCGGGCAACTCCGGCAGGCCGGCCCGCAGCCGCTCGACGTATTCCGCGGGCAGGGCCAACGGGGTGAGGTCAGGCTCCGGGAAGTACCGGTAGTCGGTGGCCTCCTCCTTGGAGCGACCCGACGAGGTGCGGCCCGACGCCTCGTCGAAGTGGCGGGNCTCCTGGNTGATGCGCTGGCCGTCGTCGAGCAACGCGGCCTGCCGGGTGGTCTCGTAACGCACCGCGCGTTCCACCGACCGCAGCGAGTTGAGGTTCTTCGTCTCGCTGCGGGTGCCGAAGGGAGCGTCCGGGTCGCCGGGCGCCGGCCGCGGGCGCAGCGAGACGTTGGCGTCGCAGCGCAGCGATCCCTGCTCCATCCGGACGTCGGAGACCCCGAGCGCCCGGATCAGCTCCCGCAACTCGTCCACGTAGGCCCGGGCCACCTCGGGGGAACGCACGTCCGGTTCAGTCACGATCTCCACGAGCGGGATGCCGGCCCGGTTGTAGTCGACCAGCGAGTGGGTGGCGCCGTGGATGCGGCCGGTGGCGCCGCCGACGTGCAGCGACTTGCCGGTGTCCTCCTCCATGTGCACCCGGGTGATGCCCACCCGGTGCACCTCGCCCTCGACCTCCACGTCGAGCCAGCCGTTCGTGCACAGCGGCTCGTCGTACTGGCTGATCTGGAAGTTCTTCGGCATGTCGGGATAGAAGTNGTTCTTGCGCGCGAACCGGCACCACGACGCGATCTCACAGTGCAACGCGAGTCCGATCATGACCGCGAAGCGCACCGCCGCCTCGTTCACCACCGGCAGGGAACCCGGCAGCCCGAGGCACACCGGGCAGACCTGCGTGTTGGGCTCGGCACCGAAGGCCGTCGCGCAGCCGCAGAACATCTTGGAAGCGGTGCCGAGTTCGACGTGCGTCTCCAATCCGATCACCGGCTCGTAGCGGGCCAGAACGTCGGAGTAGGACGGCAGCGCGCCGGCGGGAGCCACTGTGCTCACCGGATGAACTCCTCATGGGTCGCTGGGTGGGCGGGTGTCGCGGACGTGCACGTAGGTGAGGAACACCGCGGCCGGTAGGCCGAGCACTCCCCAGACGAGCAGGACCGGGTTGAGCGTGGCGATGCCGAGACCCAGCACCAGCACGGTGAGCAGCCACACCACGCCCACCAGGAACCGGTCCTGCCGGCCGCTGCGCAGACTCACCATCGCCGTTTCCTTCCCTTCCCTCGCGGTCGGCGGCCCGTCACCGCGGCCGCCACACCCGGAACACGGATGACCCGCGAGAGCGCCGGGCGCCCGCTCACAGCGCCGGGACCTCGTCGAGCAGCGGATGGCCGCGTTCGACGTCCAACGCCTCCTCCAGCGCCCCGCCGACCCGGTAGAGCCGGTCATCGGCGAACGGCGGCGCCATGATCTGGATACCCACCGGCAGCCCGTCCACGAGCCCGGACGGCAGGCTCATCGCCGGGCCGCCCGCGAGGTTGGACGGGATCGTGCACAGGTCCGACAGGTACATGGCCACCGGATCGTCGACCTTCGCGCCCAGCGGGAAGGCCGGTGTCGGGGTGGTGGGCGAGACCAGGACGTCGACCTGCTCGAACGCGGCGGTGAAGTCGCGGCTGATCAGCGTACGGACCTTCTGCGCCTGGCCATAGTAGGCGTCGTAGTACCCCGAGGACAGGGCATAGGTGCCCAGGATGATCCGCCGCTTCACCTCCGGGCCGAAGCCGGCTTCGCGGGTGCGGCTCATGACCTCCTCGGCCCCGGCCCGACCGTCGTCGCCGATCCGCAGCCCGAAGCGCATCGCGTCGAAGCGAGCCAGGTTCGACGAGCACTCGCTGGGCGCGATCAGGTAATAGGCGGGCAGCGCGTAGCTGAAGTGCGGGCAGCTCACCTCGACGACCTGGGCGCCCAGGCCCGTCAGCGCCTCGACCGCGGCGGCGAAGGCGGCCTCGACCCCCGGGTCGTATCCGTCGCCGGCGAACTCGCGGACCACACCGACCCGCATACCGCGGATGTCGCGCTGCCGTGCCGCCGCCACGACCGCGGGAACCGGCGCGTCGACGCTCGTGGAGTCCAGGGGATCGTGGCCGGCGATCGCGGCGTGCAGCAACGCCGCGTCGGTCACCGTGCGGGCCAGCGGGCCGGCCTGGTCCAGCGAGCTGGAGAAGGCGACCAGCCCGTAGCGGCTGACCCCGCCGTAGGTGGGCTTGACCCCGACCAGACCGCAGAGGGCGGCCGGCTGACGGATGGAACCGCCCGTGTCGGTGCCGAGGGCAAGCGGCGCCTCGAAGGCGGCGACGGCCGCGGCGCTGCCGCCGCTGCTGCCGCCGGGGATGCGGGTGACGTCCCAGGGGTTGCGGGTCGGCCCGAACGCCGAGTTCTCGGTCGACGAGCCCATGGCGAACTCGTCCATGTTGGCCTTACCCAGCAGGACGACGTCCGCGGCCCGCAGCCGGCTCACCACCGTGGCGTCGTACGGGGGGTGCCAGCCCTCGAGGATGCGGCTGCCGCAGGTGGTGGGCATCCCTCGGGTGGTGAAGACGTCCTTGAGCGCCAACGGCACCCCGGCGAGCGGCCCGAGGCGCTCCCCGGCCGCGCGCCGGTCGTCGACCGACCGGGCCGCGGCGAGCGCGCCGTCGGCGTCCACGTGCAGGAAGGCGTGGACGGTCTCGTCGACCTTGGCGATGCGGTCCAACGCCGCCCGGGTCGCCTCGACGGCACTCAGCCTGCCGACGGCGATCGCGGCCGCCGTCGCGGCGGCGGACAGGCGCACGACGTCAGTCGCGCCGGGAGGTGTCGGGTTCTCCGTCATGTTCTCCGTCATGCGGGCGGCGACCTCATTCGTCCGGATCGAGGATGCGGGGCACCCGGAACCGCCCGTCCTCGGTGGCGGGGGCACCGGCCAGGGCCTCGGTGACGGGCAGCGACGGGCAGATGGTGTCCGGCCGGAAGACGTTGGTCAACGGCACGGCGTGGCTGGTCGGCGGGATGTCCCCGGCGGCGATCTCGGAGACCCGGGCGACCGCGGACAGGATCGCCTCGAGCTGCGGTGCCAGCGCGTCGAGCTCGTCGTCGGTCACCGACATCCGCGCCAAGCGGGCGAGGTGAGCCACCTCGTCCCGAGTGATCGCCATGGCGTGTGGCCCCTTCGTGGGCGGTGGGCGCGGGGCCCGTGACTGGTCCTGGGCGCCGCGACGGATGCGGGAACCGGAACCGGGAGAGGCCGGATGCACCCCTGGGGGCGCCCCGGGCGGACGGTCCCGGACCGGACGCATCGCCGCGTCGACGTGATGTCATCGTACGGGCCGCGGCGGGACCCCCGCGGACGCCGCCCCCCGCTGCTCTCCTGGCCCAGGCTGCCCTTCGGGGTTTCCGTCACCTCACCTTCGGCGAGGTTCCTGTGCTGTGGTCCTGGGGGAGCCGCCGGCCGGGCGGGGACGTTATCTTCGCGTGACCGGCCGGCCATCCCGCCGACATGCTCTTTGCGCATGCTCAGCTACATGTCGTATCTGCTTCGCCTCGTGCTGCCGGACCGCCCGGGAGCGCTCGGCGCGGTGGCCACGGCCCTGGGCAGGGCGAGCATCGACATCGTCAGCATTACCGTCATCGAGCGCACCGCCGACGGAGCCGTGGACGATCTGCTCGTGCTTCTGCCACCGGGCGGCCTCGCCGATCGCGTCCTCACCGCCGCTCATTCGGTTCCAGGCGTGATCGTCGAGTCGCTTCGGCCGTTTCTCGCCGACGGGGGCGGTATCGGCAACGACCTCGACCTGGTGGACGCCATGACCGATCGGCCGCACGACGCCGTGGCGACCCTGACGGACCTCGCGCCCGGCGTCTTCCACGCCGACTGGGCGATGCTGCTGGAGCACGTCGGGCCGGACGACGTCCGGGTCCGGGAGACCTCGGTGGGCGCTCCGGCCCTCGGCGGGGACGATCTCGGTGTCCCCGAACGGGTCCGGTTACCCCTGCCCTGGCTGCCGCTGGAACGGGCGCGGCGGATCGGGGCCGAGGATGGCGCCTTCCCGCCTCGCTGGCGGGCGGTCAGCATGGAACTCGCCGCGGCCCCGGTCGGCGGCGACCGGTTGGTGATCCTGGTCGGGCGGCCCGGCGGCCCCCGGTTCCGCTCCTCCGAGATCGACCGACTGGCCCATCTGGCGGGCATCGCCGCGAGCCTGACCAGGACGGACCGTTTCTGAGCGGGGGATCCTCCCCCGGGTTATTCCACCGGGGTCTCGGCCTTCTCGGGACCGTCGGCGGGAACGGCGAGCTTGCTGGCCGCGTCGACCCCCTGCGCCAGCAGAACGGCGAATCCGGCCTCGTCCAGCATGGGGATCCTGAGACTGCGCGCCTTGTCGTACTTCGAGGCCCCCGGATCCGCGCCGACGACGACGGCGGTGGTCTTCCTGCTCACCGAGCCGGTGACCTTGCCGCCGCGCGCCTCGACCGCCTCCTTGGCCGAGTCGCGGCTCCAGTCGGTGAGCGTGCCGGTGATGACGACGGTGACGCCGTCGAGGGGACGTGGGCCCTCCTCCGCGCCGACGTCGGCGAGCCGTGCCCCGCCGGCGGCGATCCTGGCGAGGATGTCGCGGTGCCGTTCATCGGCGAACCAGTCGAGCACCGCGCCGGCGATCTTCGGACCGACCCCTTCGACCGCGGCGAGGTCCTCGGCCGACGTGGCGGCGATCGCTTCCAGCGACCGCAGTTCCCGGGCCAGCGCCCGCGCCGCCGTGGGCCCGACGTGGCGGATCGACAGGCCGACCAGCAGCCGCCAAAGCGGCCGGTGCCGCGCGGCCTCGACCCCCCGCAGAATCTGGTCGATTTTCTTCTGCGCGAACCCGCGCAGCCCCTCGAAGGACTCGGGCGTCAGGTGGAAGATGTCGCCGATGTCACGCACCCGGCCCGCCTCGAGCAGGGCGGTCGCCGTCTCGTACCCGAGCCCGTCGATGTCCATCGCCCCCCGGGATGCGAAATGGAAGATCGACTNCCGCAACTGCGCGGGACAGGAGACGGTGTTCGGGCAACGGATGTCGACCTCGCCCTCGGGCCGCACCAACTCGGTGCCGCACTCCGGGCAGCGCGTGGGCATCACGAAGGCCCGCTCGGAACCCTCTCGCAGGTCGACGACCGGGCCGACGATCTCCGGGATGACGTCCCCGGCCTTGCGCAGGACGACCGTGTCCCCGATGAGCACCCCCTTGCGACCGACCTCGTCGATGTTGTGCAGGGTCGCGAGGCCCACCGTGGACCCGGCGACCAGGACCGGCTCCAGCTCCCCGAAGGGGGTCACCCGGCCGGTGCGGCCCACGTTCACCCGGATATCGCGCAGCTTGGTCGTGACCTCCTCCGGCGGATACTTGTAGGCCACCGCCCAGCGGGGGGACTTCGAGGTGGAGCCCAACCGGCGTTGCAGGGCGAACGAGTCGACCTTGACGACCACTCCGTCGATCTCGTGCACCACGTCGTGGCGCGCGTCGCCCCACCGGTGCACGTAGTCGAGCACGCCGGGCACCGTCGCCAGGACCTCGAAGTGGGTGGCGACGGGCAGCCCGAGCTCCGCGAAGCGGGCATAGGCCGCCGACTGGGACGTGACCTCGAAGCCGCGCTGCGCGCCCAGGCCATGGACAATCATCTCCAGCGGCCGGGTGGCGGTGACCCGGGGATCCTTCTGCCGCAGGGATCCGGCCGCGGCGTTACGCGGGTTCGCGAACGGTTTGCCCCCCACGGCCACCAGCCCGGCGTTGAGCTCGGCGAACTTCGCGGTCGGGAAGAAGACCTCGCCCCGCACCTCCAGCAGCCCGGGCACCCGCGGCCCGCGCAGCCGTACCGGCACGCTCGCCAGGGTGCGGATGTTGGGGGTGATGTCCTCCCCCGTCCGGCCGTCGCCGCGCGTCGCGGCACGCACCAGGTAACCATCCTCGTAGACGAGGTCCACGGCAAGCCCGTCGATCTTCAGCTCGCAGAGCCAGGCGTCGACCTCGCTTTCCCGGGCCACGCGCGCCGCCCACTGGTGGAACTCGTCGTCGTCGAAGACGTTTTCCAGGGACAGCATCCGTTCGAGATGCTCGACCGGGGTGAACAGGGTCGAGTAGGAGCCGGCCACCTTCTGCGTCGGCGAGTCCGGTGTGCGCAGGTCGGGATGCCGCTCCTCCAGCGCGGCGAGCTCCGCCATCAACCGGTCGTACTCGGCATCGGAGATCGTCGGGGAATCGAGCACGTAGTAGCGGTACGCGTGCTCGTCGAGCTCGCGGGCGAGGCTGGCGGCGCGGGCCCGCTCGTCCGCCGAAGCCGCCGCCGAAGCCACGCCGGATTCGTCGGCCGTACCGGCCGTCGCGCTCACGACGGTGCGTCGACCAGGACCCGCCCCGCCTTCCGGCAGTGGCGCATCACCGTCCTGGCATCGTCCGTTCCCAGGCCCGCCAGGCCACATGTCGGCGTCACGGCGACCACCTCTCCGAGCTGCTCGGGCCGGAATCCCAACCGGCGCCACAGTGCGATGACGGGTTCGACCGTACGGCGGACATCCGACAACTTCGGTGCGGCCAAGACAGCCCGTCCGGCTGCACCAGCCCGTCCGGCTGCACCAGCAGGTGCGGCCGGTCCAGTCGGTCCTGTCGGTGAAATCGGCGCGGCCGGTGAAATCGGCCTGGTGGGGACGAGGCCCGCCATCAGCCGCACTCCGGCCTCCACGATCTCGCCGACGGCGTCGTCCTCGGCCCGGGTAAGCGCGGTGACGTCGAGACCGACGAAGTCCACACCCGCCGCGCGCAACGCCGCCAGCGGCACCGCGGGAGCGCAGCAGTGCACCCCGACTCCGACGGTCGCCGGCAGCGCCCGCAGGCCACCGAGCAGGATCCGCAGCCGCTCCACAACCAAGCCCTCCTCGACGGCGGGCAGCACCGAGAACCCACTCGGAGTGCGGATCCGGCCCGCGAGCACCGCCGGCAGCGACGGCTCGTCGAGCTGGACCAGGATCCGCGCCCCCGGGACCCGCTGGGCGATCTGTTCGACCTGTTCGACGAGCCCCGCGGTCAGTGCGTCGGCGATGTCACGGGTGGCGCCGGTATCCGACAACGCCTTGTGCCCGCGGGGAAGCTCCAGCTCGGCAGCCAGCGTCCACGGGCCGGTCACGGCAATCTTGAAGGATCCCGCGTAGTCGGCGGCGACCTCCGTCAGCGCGTCCAGGTCGCGTTCGAGCAGATCCCGTGACCGGCGCAGGTCCAGGCCGGGTCGGGGAACCAGCCGCCAGCCAGCCGGCTGAAGGTCCACCGGCATGTCGACGAGGATCGCCGCCGCCCGCCCGACCATCGCACCCCCGGCTCCCCTGGCCGGCAGTTCTGGCAGATGCGGCAGGTCCGGCAGCTCGTCGAAGACCAGCTTGACGGCCTGGGCCGCATCCGTTCCCGGCAGCGAGCCCACCCCGGTGGCCGCGCCGGGCGGCCACATCCGTGCAGCGTCAGTACTCATGTCTTGACATCCTCCGGGAGTCCGCGGGAGATCCCCGGCCACGCCCGCTCCACGCCCGCTCCGTCAACGGCCCGCCGACCGGGCGCCCAGCTAACCACCGGTGGTGCGGATGTGCCCTCCGCCAAGCACCCGGTCACCGTCGTACAGCACCACTGCCTGGCCTGCGGCCGTGCCGCGGACCGGCGTCGTCAGCGTCACGACGAGCTCCTCGTCGCGCGCCTGCNCCACCGCCGGTACCACCCCGCCGTGCGCCCGCACCTGGGCCAGGCATGACACGGCCCCCTCGTGCGGCCAGACGGCCCGGTCCGCCACGAGCCGGCGCACGTCGAGCGCCTCGGCCGGTCCGACGGTGACCGTCGACGTCACCGGGGAGATGTCCAGCACATAGCGCGGCCGGCCGTCCGCGGCCGGCCGCCCGAGCTTCAGCCCGCGACGCTGACCCACGGTGAAGGCGTAGGCGCCGTCATGGTGCCCGAGCGTCTGCCCGGTCGTCGCATCGATGACCGGACCCGGCCGCGGGCCGAGCCGCTCGCGCAACCAGCCACCGGTGTCCCCGTGCGAGATGAAACAGATGTCGTGGCTGTCCGGCTTGTCCGCAACGGCAAGGCGACGCTCGGCCGCCTCTACCCGCACCTGGGCCTTGGTGGAATCCCCGAGCGGGAACCGCGCGGCGGCGAGCTGCTCGGGACGCAGCGTTCCCAGGACGTAGGACTGGTCCTTGTCCGGATCCACCGAGCGGCGCAGGGTGCCGTCCGGATCGAGCCGGGCGTGGTGCCCGGTGACGACGGCCTCGAAGCCGAGCGCGAGGGCCTTGTCGAGTACGGCCGCGAACTTGATGCGCTCGTTGCAGCGCACGCAGGGGTTGGGCGTGCGACCGGCCGCGTAGGACTCGACGAACTCCTCGATGACGTCGGTCTCGAACCGGTCCGCGAGATCCCAGACGTAGAACGGGATGCCGAGGATATCGGCGGCCCGCCGGGCGTCCCGGGCGTCCTCGATGGTGCAGCAGCCGCGGGCTCCGGTCCGGTCCGACTCCGGCGAGCGCGACAACGCCAGATGCACCCCGGTGACGTCGTGACCGGCGTCAACCGCCCGGGCGGCGGCGACGGCGGAGTCGACCCCGCCGGACATCGCGGCGAGCACCCGCATCAGACCATCACCTCCCCGAATCTCCGCCGAACCTCAGGGAACCACGTGGACGGGAGCAAGGCATCATGGGCATCGCCTCTCAGGTGCCGCTCATGCTGCCGCTCGTGCCGGCCAGCGCCCCCGCGCGGCTCGCCCGCTCGACGACCGGCCCGATCGCCGCGACCAGCGCGTCGATGTCGCAGGCCCGTGAGGTGTGCCCGAGGGAGAACCGCAGCGATCCGCGGGCGTGTGCCTCATCCACTCCCATCGCGAGCAACACGTGCGACGGCCTCGCCACTCCAGCGGAGCAGGCCGAGCCGGTGGAACACTCGATCCCCCGGGCATCGAGCAGCATCAGCAGCGAGTCTCCCTCGCAGCCGGGGAAGGTCAGATGGGCGTTTCCCGGCAGCCGGTGCGGTCCCGGACCGCCGCCGTCCCCACCGCCGCCGTCCCCACCGCCGCCGTCCCCGAGCAGCGGGGCACCGTTGAGCACCGCCTCCGGGACCTCCGCCCGGACCCGGCGCACCAAGTCGTCACGCAGGGCCGCCAGCCGGACGCTCTCCTGCGGCGCCTCGGCGCATGCCCTCGCCGCGGCCGCCGCGAACGCCGCCACCCCGGCCGTGTTCAACGTTCCGGACCGGATGTCGCGCTCCTGACCGCCGCCGTGGGTCAGCGGCTCCATCGCCAATCCCCGGCGCACCACCAGGGCACCGACACCGATCGGCCCCCCGATCTTGTGCGCGCTGACCGTGATGGCGTCGGGGCCCTCGTCGGTGACGGCGATCGGGATCTGGCCGAACGCCTGCACCGCATCGGTGTGGAAGGGCACGCCGTGACGGTGCGCGATCGTCGCGAGCTCGGCGATCGGCTGAACGGTGCCGACCTCGTTGTTCGCCCACATCACCGACACGACGGCCACCGAGTCCGGATCCCGTTCGAGGGCGGCGGCGAGGGTGTCCGGCCGCACGGTTCCCGCGGCATCGACCGCGAGCAGCTCGACCTCGGCATCCTGCGCCCGGCCGAGCCAGTCGACGGTGTCCAGGACCGCCCGGTGCTCGACGGCGCTGACCAGCACCCGCCGCCGGCCCGGTTCGGCCCGGCGGCGTGACCAGTACAGACCCTTCAGGGCGAGGTTGTCACTTTCGGTACCGCCTCCGGTGAACACCACGTCGGACGGACGGGCGCCCAGCACTCCGGCGAGTGTCTCGCGGGACTCCTCGACGATGCGGCGGGCACGGCGGCCACTGGCATGCAGCGACGAGGCATTGCCGGTATCGGCGAGCACCGCGGTGTACGCGGCGAGCGCTTCCGGTCGCATCGGCGTCGTCGCCCCGTGGTCGAGGTAGGTCACAGCTCTAGAGGGTAGTCGCGGACGGGCCGAACACCGCGCGATCAGAAGTCGCCGGCGGCCCGGCGCAGATCGGTCAGCAGGTCGATGAGTCTGCGCACCCCGCCGTCACCCAGCCCGGGATCGGCGAAGACGGTGTCGTTGAGCTTCTCGGTCGCGGCCATGGCAGTGACCCGNCCCTCCTCGGTGATCTTCGCGAGAATCGCCCGCCGGTCCGTAGGATGCGGGGTACGCCGCACCTGCCCCCTCGCCTCCAACCGGTCGACCGCGCTGGTGACGCTGGTCGGATGGACCTGCAGCCGACTTCCGATCTTGTTGAGGGGCAGCGCTCCGGACCGACTGAACATCAACAGCATCAGCAGCTCATAGCGCGCGAAGGTCAGATCGAGGGGGCGCAGGACCTCGTCAACCCGGGCGAGGACGATCTGCTGCGCCCGCATCAGGGAGGTGACCGCTGCCATGCCGTCCGCTGCCGCCCCCCAGCCGTGGGCGGTCCAGTGCCGATGGGCCTCCGCTATGGGGTCGGTTGGCAACGGTTTCGGGGTGGCCACGACTTGTCGACGCTCCTGCACTTCATGGGACGGTTCCCGCCCAACCTGGCAGCCGGGGACCGTCGCGGCGGGCAGCGTCCATTGCACCCCAGGACGGACGCGCTGGCAAAGATTCATGCGTACCCGGAGATTGCCGCGGCGCCCAGCGTACCGACCAGCGTAACGCCGATCGACGTAACGGCGGGCGCCNCCCNGGGNATAATCAGACGTTACGTCGATACTGCCCACCCNCNTCGAAGANNGCCTGGGAGATCTGCCCGAGGGAGCAGACGCGGACCGCCTCCATCAGCGCCGCGAACGTGTTCCCCCCGCTCCTGGCGACCTCCCGCAGATGTTCCAGGGCGGCGCCCGCCTCGGCGCCGTGCCGGCGGTGGAACTCCTCCAGCCGAGTGAGCTGAGATTGCTTCTCCTCCTCCGTGGCCCGCGCGAGCTCCATCGGGCCTCCCTCGGCGTCGGGATCGGTGCCGGCCGACTCCGGCCGCAGGAACGTGTTCACCCCGATGATCGGCAGGGTGCCGTCGTGCTTGCGCCGCTCGTACAGCATCGACTCGTCCTGGATGCGTCCCCGCTGATAGCCGGTCTCCATCGCGCCGAGTACACCGCCGCGGTCGCTGATCCGCTCGAACTCGGCGAGCACCGCCTCCTCGACCAGGTCGGTCAGTTCATCGACGATGAACGATCCCTGCAGGGGATTCTCGTTGGCGGCGAGTCCCCATTCCTGATCTATGATCATCTGAATGGCCAACGCGCGGCGGACGGAGTTCTCCGTAGGAGTCGTCACAGCCTCGTCGTACGCATTGGTGTGCAGGCTGTTGCAGTTGTCGTAGATCGCGCACAGCGCCTGCAACGTGGTCCGGATGTCGTTGTAGGCCATCTCCTGTGCGTGCAGCGACCGACCCGAGGTCTGTACGTGATACTTCAGCATCTGCGACCGGGGGGCGGCACCGTAGCGCTCCCGCATGGCCACCGCCCAGATCCGGCGGGCCACCCGCCCGATGACGGTGTACTCCGCATCCATCCCGTTGGAGAAGAAGAACGACAGGTTCGGGGCGAAATCGTCGATGCGCATCCCTCTGGCCAGATAGGCCTCGACGTAGGTGAAGCCGTTGGCCAGGGTGAACGCGAGCTGACTGATGGGATTGGCGCCGGCCTCGGCGATGTGATAGCCGGAGATCGATACCGAGTAGAAGTTCCGGACCGCGTGTTCGATGAACCACTCCTGCACGTCCGCCATCGCCCGCAACGCGAACTCGGTGGAGAAGATGCAGGTGTTCTGCCCCTGGTCCTCCTTGAGGATGTCCGCCTGCACGGTGCCACGGACCGTGGCCAGCGTGCGGGCCCGGACCTCGGCGGCCTCGTCCGTGCTCGGCTCCCGGCCGTGCTCGGCGCGGAAAGCGTCCAAGCGCTGGTCGATCGCGGCGTTCAGGAACATCNCCAGGATCGTCGGCGCCGGGCCGTTGATGGTCATCGAGACGCTGGTCGACGGATCACACAGATCGAACCCGGCGAACAGGACCTTCATGTCGTCCAACGTCGCTATCGACACGCCCGACGTGCCGATCTTGCCATAGATGTCAGGCTGAGACGCGGGATCGCGGCCGTAGAGGGTCACCGAGTCGAAGGCGGTGGACAGCCGGGTCGCAGGCGAGCCGGCGGAGAGGAAGTGGAACCGGCGGTTGGTCCGGAAGGGGTCACCTTCACCGGCGAACATTCGCGCCGGGGCCTCCCCGGCGCGTTTGAACGGAAAGACGCCGGCGGTGAAGGGGAAGTACCCTGGCAGGTTCTCACGCCGCAGGAAGCGGATCAGGCGAGCGTCGTCGTCGATGGCGGGTACCGCCACCCGCCGGATCAGAGTCCCGCTGAGTGTGGTGCGCACCAGCGGGGTGTGGATCTCGGTTCCCCGGACGAGATAGGTCATCTTCTCGCCCTGACGTTCCTCGACGATCGCCGGCCATTGCGCCAGGAGCTCCCTCGTCCAGGGGGCCAGGGCGGCTTCGGCCTCGTCGCGCAGCACGGCGAGGGTGGTGGGTTCCGCCGGCGCCGGGCCCGCGCTGGGGTTGGCGCCGGCCAGTGCCGCAAGGGCCGTCGTCAGATGCTCACGACGGCGGGCCAGCAGCGCCTGACGCTCGGTCTCGGCGTGATAGCCCCGCACCGTCTCGGTGATCTCGGCCAGATAGCGTATCCGGGCGGACGGAATGACCGTGGTCAGACCGGTAGAGGTCCGCCCGCGCACCAGGTGCAACGAGCCGGACACGGTGTGCAGATCGTGTTTGCGTAGCAGCCCGACGAGGTGCTGATACAGGGCGGTCACCCCGTCGTCGTGGAACCGGGCGGCCGAGGTGCCGAAGACGGGCATATCCTCCCAGGACTGGTCGAACGCCTGCCGGTTGCGCACCAGTTGCCGGGCGACGTCACGCCGGGCATCCTCGGCGCCGCGCCGCTCGAACTTGTTCACCGCCACCACGTCAGCGAAGTCCAGCATGTCGATCTTCTCAAGCTGTGAGGCCGCACCGTACTCGGGTGTCATCACGTACAGCGAAACATCGCAGAACGGAACGATCGCCGCGTCACCCTGCCCGATGCCCGGCGTCTCGACGATCACCAGATCGAAACCGGCCGCCTGGCAGGCTTTGATCACATCCGCCAGGGGAGCCGGAACCTCACTGCCCCCCGTGCGCGTCGCCAGGGACCGGAAGAACACGTTCCCTGCCGTGCCATCACCCAGGGAGTTCATCCGGATGCGGTCACCGAGCAGTGCACCGCCGCCCCGCCGACGGCTGGGGTCGATGGCGAGCACCGCGATCCGCAGGCTGTCGCCCTGGTCGAGGCGGAAGCGCCGGATCAGCTCGTCGGTGAGCGAGGACTTTCCCGAACCACCCGTGCCGGTGATACCGAGGACCGGAACCCGCGGGTGGCGGGCGGCCTCGTCCTGCAGCGCCGCCGCGAGCCGCGGGTCCCGGCCCGCCTCGAGCACGGTGATCGCCCGGGCGAGCGCGCCGTGCTCACCAGCCGCCACCGCATCGAGCTTCGGCCCGTCCTCCGTCAGATCGACGTCACAGGCCTCGATGATCATATTGATCATCTTTGCGAGACCGAGCCGCTGCCCGTCCTGCGGGGAGAAGATGCGCGCGACCCCGCGCGCGTGCAGCAGGTCGATCTCCGCCGGCAGGATCACCCCGCCGCCGCCGCCGTAGACCCGGACGTTGCCGGCTCCGCGCGCACGGAGGCGCTCGATGAGGTAGCTGAAGTACTCGACATGCCCGCCCTGATAGGACGACAGGGCGATCCCCTGGGCGTCCTCCTGGATCGCGGCGGTGACGACCTCCTCGACGCTGCGGTCATGCCCGAGATGGATCACTTCGGCGCCCTGCGCCTGCAACAGGCGACGCATNATGTTGATCGCCGCGTCATGCCCATCGAAGAGTGAGGCCGCCGTCACGATCCGGACCGGATGAGCTGGTGTGTGCAGCGTGGCGGCCGGCTCGTGCCGGTTGTCGGAGGACATCGCGTCGGAGGACATCGAAGCGGCTCCCGGGGACGATGTGGCGGGCGGAGATACCTAGAACACTTGGCTTCCCGATAGTAGGACATCCATGTAATAGATGCCACCACGGCCAAGGTGCTGAAGCGGGTGCTGCCAGCCAGTAGTCGGAAAATACGCGTATACGAGTGTGGGGCTGTCTCCCTAGGGAGACAGCCCCACACTCGTATACGTCCGGCGGCGTCCTACTCTCCCACACAGTCCCCCATGCAGTACCATCGGCGCTGAAGAGCTTAGCTTCCGGGTTCGGAATGAGACCGGGCGTTTCCCCTTCGCCAAAACCACCGAAACACTATCCAGATATACCAGCCGAACCGGCCGTACACCCGAGAACCGCACAGTGGACGCGTAGCACCTTCGAAGACAAGCCCTCGGCCTATTAGTACCGGTCAGCTCCATGCGTCACCGCACTTCCACCTCCGGCCTATCAACCCGATCATCTAGTCGGGGGCCTTACCAGGCTACCCTGTGGGAG
>NZ_JPHT01000009.1:122623-168423 GCF_000733325.1 Frankia sp. Allo2 | reverse complement strand
GACCGGGAGTGGACCGGGCTGGTCGCCCACCGCAACCATCCCATGATCGGTCTGGACAACAACCCGGCCGAGAGGATCATCCGCAAACCGGTGATCACACGGCGGAACACCGGCGGCTCCCGCACCGACGACGCCGCCCGCCGCGCCGCCACGATCTTCACCGTCACCGCGACCGCCGACCTGCACGGCCTCAACCCACTGACCTACCTGGCCGACTACCTCGACGCCTGCGGTCGCGCCGGCGCCAGAGCACCCACCGGGACGGACCTCGACCGGTTCCTGCCCTGGGCTGCCAACCCCGACGACCTCGCCCGCTGGAGGAAGCCTCCCGGCTGACCCAGCCACGCCAGCCCGACTCCAGCGGTGTCACACCCGGTGACACCNCCCGTCAGCATTCCCCCACGCGACTTCCGACTACTTACATCGAATCGACGGTTTCGAATAGGTCGCCACTGCCGTCGCCGCGCAGCGGCATAGGCTTTCTACGTCACCACGTAGGACGCGTGAGCCATCACGCCCGGGCACTTACCAGACGTAGTTGATCGTAACCGACAGCTACCTCCGCGCAGCCCTGCGTCCGCACCAGAGACAGCCGACGTCGACCGGGCAACGCCCCACCATCATCCCAGACACAACCCCGAACGCGACAAACAGGCCACCGCAGCCCCACAGAATTCTCATCCGATCAGGTGGCGGCCACGCCGCCAGGAATGCTCAAAAAGACGCACCCTCTACGTGCTCAAAAAGACGCACCCTCTACGTGCTGCATATCCGGCGGAGTCTCCGGCTGCCGTCGGTCCAGGATTCTCGCGAGGTTCTCGTCACCCGGAACCATGCATACCAGATCGTGGCGGACGGATACGACTTCGACCGGTGCCGATTCGATGATCTATATCGGGCCGGGCGGACTGCCGCGGCTCGGCGCGATGCCGAGGCGGCGAGCCGGCTGTTGGGCCAGGCGCTGCGCGAGTGGCGCGGCCCTGCCCTCGCGGATGTCAAACGTGGCAGCCTCAGCGCACCGCACGTCATGGCGCTGGAGGAGGCCAGGCTGCACGCGACCGAGCTCAGGATCGAGGCCGACCTGGCGCTCGGGCGGCACCACGAGCTCGTGCCCGAACTGGAAGACCTGATCAGCCTGCATCCGATGCACGAACCTGCACGCCCAGCTCATGGTGGCCCACTCCCGGTCCGGCCATCCGAAGCGAGCCGCCTCGGTCTTCCGTCGCCTCCGCTCCACGCTCATCGACACGATGGGCATCGAGCCGACGTTCCGGACGTCCAACCTCATGCGTGCCATCCTCGCCGGCAGCGACCTGCTGCTGGGCGACCGGTGGGAGTCGTCGCCGCAGGCGTTTCGGCAGGGAACGGGCCGCCAGCTGACCCGCGCCCGCTGATCCTGGGCGCTCCGTCGCGGCCTGCGGCCTGGGCCGTCGAGTGCCAGGCCTGTCCTCCACGGGCAGGCCGGCACCCGGCGGCCGCAGCGACTCCCGCCGGACCGAACCCCGTCACGCCTGGTGGGTCATGCCGGTCGGGTGCGGCGCGCTGCTACCCGGGCGCGGTGTTTGCTACCAGGCTACGATGCCGTTCTGGTCGAAGAATGTGCCCGAGGGGGCGTCGTCGGGCAGGGTCGCGGCCCGGACGACGACCTGCGCGGCTTGGTCGGCGGTGAGTTGAGCCTGCTCTCTGTTGATCGGGGTCAGGTCGGTCTGCACGAAGCCCGGGCAGACTGAGCTGATCTTGATGGGGGTGTCGGCGAGCTTCTTGGCGAGCGAGATCGTGATGCTGTTCAGCGCCGCCTTCGAGCTCTGGTACGCCGGCACGATCAGGCCGTAGTAGGGCGATGCGGGGTTCGCCTGGTCGCTGAGCGAGCCCATCGTGGTGGAGACGTTGACGATGCGGCCGGCCGGGCTCCTGCGCAGCAGCGGAAGGAGCGCCTCGGTGACGGCAACCGGGCCGAAGACGTTGGTCGCGTACGTCTTCCCGAACAGATCGAGGGAGGCGAACTCGTGCTGCTCGCCGTCCGTGGCCTCGGGCAGGATCCCCGCGTTGTTGACCAGAATGTCCAGGCCGGCCGGCAGCTCCGCGACCCGCCTGGTGGCTGCCGCGATGCTGTCGGGGGAGGTGACGTCGAGCGCGATGGCGTCGGCGTCGAATCCCTGCGCCGTCAGATCGGCCGCGGCCTTGTCCGCCGCGGCCTGCTCCCGCGCGGTCACGAGGACCCGGTGCCCGAGCCGCGCCAACGCCTGCGCGGTTGCGAAGCCCAATCCACGGTTGCTCCCGGTGACAAGTGCTGCAGACATGCGTTGTCCCGTCCAGGGGTTCGGCCCGCCGCCGGGGCGGCGGCGAGAGCGTTGACGAGGCTCTCGGCAAGGAGACGCCCGGACAGGCCGGAACGTGAGGTGTCGATTGCGATCCGATGCCCTGTGACCTCTCCGCGCCGCGTCAGAGTGCCCCCTCGAGCCGCAGCAGGGATTGCTTGGCCTGCTCGCCGCCCAGGTAGCGGCCGATCCGGCCGTCGCTGTATATGACGCGATGACATGGAAGGATCACGGGCAGTGGATTCGTCGCGCAGGCCGTCCCCACTGCCCGGACCGCGCGAGGGCTGCCCGCCAGCGCGGCGACCGCCGCGTAGCTGGCCGTGCTGCCATAGGGGATGTCGCGCAGGTGCTCCAGCACCGAGAGCCGGAATCCCGTCGCGAGCCGCAGATCGAGGCTCAGTGTGAAGCGTGACCGGGCCCCGGCGAAGTACGCGTCGAGCTGAACGGCGACGGGATCGAGCCGCCCGTTCGCCCGCAGAACGCGGGGGCTGATCCGCTCGGACAGCGACGCGAGCACGGCGTCGTGGTCCTCCACCTCATAGGCGACCCGGACCAGCCCCTGCGGGGTCGCTGCGAGCAGGAGCCGCCCGACGGGCGAGTCCACGCTGCGGTAGGCCACGTCCAGCAGACCCTCCCGCTCGGCCTCGGCCGCGAGCCGTTGGCGCAGGCGACTGAGCCGGGCATCGAGGTCCGGCATGGCGGCGAACGGATCGGGCGCCCGAAGATCGTCGCTGGTCATCGCGACTCGTCCTCCTTCGCCAGTGCAAGCATGCTCCGCAGCGATGCGATGGCGTCAGCGCCCGCGCGCCGCGCGGCGGCGGGATTGCCACCGACGAGCCGGGCGACCTCGGCGTACGGGAGTCCGGCGAGATAGTGGAGCGCGACGGCCTCCCGTTGCCTGGGCGTGAGCCGTTTCAGCGCGTCCCACAGATCCAGCTGCGTGTCACGCTCCTCCCACCGGGCCGGCTCCGGGAGGCGCTCCGTCGGCGCGGGCCGCCGTGACTGGGCCCGCAGCTGGTCGATCGCCTTGTTGCGCGCGATCGTCACCAACCACGCCTCGACGTTGCTGCCCGCAGGCAGCTCCGGATACGCCCGCAGCGCCGCGAGAAACGTCTCCGACCAGGCATCCTCGGCCAGATCCGGCCCGGCGACCGCCCAGCAGACCCGCAGCACCATCGGCCCGCACCGCTGGACCACGGCGTCGAACGGTTCGCGCTCCATGCCAGAAGAACGATCCACACGGCCCAAGTGTGAGCCCGGGCTCGGGCCTGGTCGGATCCGGTCGGCGCAGCGGCCGGGGCCCGTCCCGGGCGGACGAGGACGCGAGGACCTGCCCGGGGCTCACAAACAGCCCGGCCCGGACGTCGTAGGGGTGAACGCACGAACCGTCGCATTCCGGAGGCCGGCGATCAGCGAGATGCCTGTGCACTGAGCCCCGCTTCACGCCGCCGTGACCTACCGCCACGTGGACACGGCTGTCGGCCGGCTCTTCCTCGTGCGGACCCAGCGGGGTGTGGTGCGCGTGGCCTTCCGCGACCAGGACGCCGACTTCGTGCTGGACAGCGTGACCAGGCAGGTCGGGCCGGCCGCCGAGGCCAGGTGCGGCCAGCTCGACGACGTGTACCGCCAGATCGTGGAGTACCTGGACGGCGACCGCCGGGAGTTCGCGGTGCCGCTGGACACGTCGCTGGTTGGCCCGGCCCAGCGGGAGGTCCTGCGTGCCCTGTGCGCCGTGCCCTTCGGCGCCGCGGTGACGGTCGGTGAGCTGGCTGTCGCGGCGGGTCGACCGGCGGAGGCGGCGGCGGTGGGGCTGGAGGTAGCGGCCAATCCACTGCCGATCCTCATCCCCTGCCACCGGGTGCTGCGCGTGGGGCCGGATGCCGCCGTCTATCCGGGTGGCTGCCATGTGCGCCATCAGCTGCGGGCCCTGGAGGCCCGAGGGTGAGCGCGGCCCGGGCCGGCTCTCGAGCGTCGCTGTAGCCGAGCCGCACAGTCTGGTCTGGCGCTACCGCTACCGCTACCGCTACCGCTACCGCTACCGCTACCGCTACCGCTACCGCTACCGCTACCGCTACCGCTGCCACGGCAGGCGCCCGACCGGGCGGCGGAGGCGGCGAGTGCACATCGCCCGGACCGGTCCGCCCCGCACTCGGCCGTGACCGCGACCGGACCTCCGTCTGCGAGAGGAAGCGGCACGATGGACGACCTACGACACGGTGACGGGCGGGCGGCGTCCTGGGCCGGAACTCTCATCGATACGGCGACGAGCGGTGCGGCGTGGCTGCGGGCGATGCTGGACGTGGAGGCGGCCGTCGTGCGTGCGGAGGGCCGGCTGGGTCTGGTGCCTGCCGCCTGCGTCGCCGCGATCGACAAGGCCGTCGCGGAATGCTCCGCGGACGTCGAGCGGCTCGCCACCGGCGGGCAGTGGTCCGCGAGTCCGGTGGGTGGGCTGGTGGCGACCCTGACCGAGACCACGCGGCGCATCCACCCCGCCGCCGCCGAGCATGTGCACCGCCATCTCACCGATGCGGATGTCGTTGCAGCCGCGTCGCTGGTCGTAGCGACCCATGTCCTCGCCCTCGCCGACGCCGATCTGCAGCGGGTGGCCGCGGGACTCGCCGAACTGGTCGACCGACGGCGGCCGGGCGGGTCGGCCGTGGACGGGGCCGGTGCACCGGGCCGGGCGGCGCGCAGTCTTCCGACGGTCGCCGCCGGTTGGCTCAACGACGTCCTCGACGCCCGTGACCGCCTGGCCCGCCTCGTCGCCGACGGCCTGCCCGCCCCGTTCGAGGGGATCCTGACCCTCCAGGTACCGGCGCCGCTCGCGGCGGCGCGGGAAGAGGTACCGGGCCCGATCGACGGGGCCCTGGCCGCGGTGTTCGCTGCCGAAGCGGGCCTGTCCGAGCCGTCACTGCCATGGCGTGGGCCTCGTACCATTCTGCTCGATCTGATGGCTTTCGCCGTCTTCGTCACGTCCACGGCGGCCACGGTGTCCGCCGGGATGCGGCGCTGGGCTCCCGCACGCCCCGAACCGGCTGGCGTGAGGGACGCAGCCGCGGCACGCCACTCGGCTGCGGCGGTCGACGTCATGGTGATCTCCTCGGCCATCCGGACGCCCGTGCTGGTCGTCTCCCTCGTCCACGACCTGGCAGCCGAGCTGTGGAACGACAACGACCGGCACGTCGAGTGGGAGACGCTGCGCGGGGCACTGCGTGCCCTCGGCGGTTCCGCGCACGCTGTCGCGGAGCTGGTCGAGCATGAGGTGACGGACGGCCTGTTCGCCGACCCGGACCGGTACCGACGCGCGGCCGACGCCGAGACCGAGGTCGACGCCGACGCCGACCCCCAGGCAGAGGCCGGCGGCCCTGGTGTCGGCCGGATATTCGTCGATCGGGTACTCGAGCGCTATCTCTTCAGCGCGCGGTGAGCGCGATGCCCAGTCGTCCGAAACTTCAGCGCTGTCGCGGAGAATTGCAGGGTGACGAGCCACTCACGCCGAAGACCACGGGAGAGGTGGATGTATGTCCGTTGCGCTGTCGACCGGCAAGGCTCCAAGAGCCTGTTTTGGATCTTTTTGCATATGCGGAGCGTGACGGAAAGTTGGTGTGGATGTTGCTGGTGGGGTTTGGACGGGGGTGATGGCGGCAGGGGCTGGTCATGGTACGTACACACCGGTATCCATCGGATCTGACCGACGCCGAGTGGGCGCTTGTCGAAGCTGTGTTGCCGCCGGTATCGAAGGACGGCCGGCCCGAGGCGCACTCTCGCCGGGACATCGTGGACGCCATCCTGTACGTGACACACAACGGGATCGTGTGGCGCGCGCTGCCGGCGGGCTTCCCGCCGTGGCAGACGGTCTACGGCTTCTTTGACCGGTGGAAGAAAAAAGGCGTGACCGCCGGGATCCATGACGCGCTGCGGGGCAGGGTCCGGCTCGCGCGGAGCCGACCGCGGGGGTGGTGGACTCCCAGTCGGTCAAGGGCGCCCAGACGGTCGGCGCCGACTCCGGCGGCTACGATGCCGGCAAGAAGGTCAACGGCCGCAAGCGGTTCGTGATCGTCGACACGCTGGGTCTCCTGCTGACCGTCCTCGTCGTCCCTGCCAACGTCCAGGACCGCGACGGCGGCCGGCGCCTCCTGATAGACCACTACTTCACCCATCATCGCTGCCGTCATCTGTTCGCCGACGGCGGTTTCGCTGGCCAGCTTGTTGCATGGGCGCGGACCATCATGAGGACCACCGTCGAGATCGTTCGGAAGAAACCCGGTCAGAAAACCTTCGAGGCCCTGCCGAAACGATGGGTGGTCGAACGTACCCTTGCCTGGCTCACCGCCCACCGGCGGCTTGCCCNCGACTACGAACGCCACCCCGCCACCTCCGCATNGTTCATCCACTGGGCGATGATCCGCACCATGGTCCGCCGTCTCGTTCGCGGGAATCCCGTCCCACGCTGGCAACCCCGCGATACTACAGAGCGTTAACATCACTCAAGATCCAGGACAGGCTCTCAGTAGCCATGGCCACGCCGTGGCGGGAGTCAGGTCCACCGGGTCGTGGAGGGCACGGCCGGTGGATCTGTGAACCACGAATACCCGGCGTCTGTCACCCGGTCGTGTTCTCGCTGCCTGCGGATGCCCGAATCGCGATCGTGATCTCGTTACCGGCCGCGGGGGCGACGGTGCAGTGCAGCCCGAGATCGGTGACACGGCCGTCGCGGGCGTTCCATTCGCGGGCGCCGTCGTCTTGGTGTGACCTGGCATTTTGTTGAACTTTTTTCTTGGTGCAAAATTCGCACAATCCGAACCGTCGCCTGATTCGCCCGGCGGGCGCTGTGGTCCAGAGCTCGTTTGCCGGTGTTGAGTTAACCCCTTAACCGCCTCGGGGTGCCGCTGGCCTCGGTCCGAGTCGCCGGGGCGGGCGTGATGCCAGTGAGTCGCGGTTTGCCCGTGCGGCTGGTCAACGGGCAGTCATGATCAGCGGCGATGCGCGTTGGAACGGTGCGCCCTGGACCTTGAGCTTCCTGCGGCTACCCTTGACCTGTGGGGTCCATCGCCGGAGTAGAGATCGACAGGGCACGCCTGGCCGCGATCTGCGCTCGTTACGGGATCGCGGAACTCCAGGTGTTCGGCTCGCAGGCGCGCGGCACCGCGACCGCTGACAGCGACATCGACATCCTGTACACCCTTGCGCCGGGCCGGCGTCTGGGCTGGGACATTGAGCAGCTCGCCGATGACCTCACCGGCCTGTTCGGACGGCCCGTCGATTTGGTCTCCGCCCGCGGGCTCCACCCGCTGCTCCGCTCGTCCGTCCTGGCTGAGGCACGGCCCGTCTATGCGGCGTGACGTCCTCCTTCTCAGCGAGATGATCGAAGCGGCCGACCAGGCACAGAAACTCACCGACGGAATCACCGTCAGCGCCCTGGAAGCGGACCGGCAGCGCCGCGACGCACTCCTGTGGAACTTCACCGTGCTCGGCGAAGCCGCCANTTAGCTCTCCGAAGAGATCACCAAGAGCTATCCCGACATCGCCTGGAAGCAGCCCGTCCGGCTACGCAACCGGATCGTCCACGGCTACTGGTCCGTCGACCTCGAGATACTGCACACCGCGGCCAGAGAGCAACTACCCCAGTTCTCTGTCGACCTGCGTCGAGTCCTCGCAGCTGTACGCGAAGGCACCTGAACCCACCGAGGGCTGGAGCGTGAGTGGCCTGGTCGCCTGATGTCGGGCGCGGGCACAGGCAGTCGGTGAGGGCCACCGACGGGGTCAGCCGACCGGGGCGACCGACTCGATGTTGGCCACGGTGAAGTCCCGTTGTGCGTCCCGCAGGTGACACCACGCCTCGAGCCATCGGCCGTACAGCTGGTGCGGCTGGATCTCCCGGGCAGTCCGGTTTCCTGCCTTGTTCCGGTAGCTGATCAACACGTCGCGCTGGGCCTCGATCGCGTCGGCAAGCAGGATGATCTCGGTATCGGTCAGGCCAGGGTTCAGCTGCGCCAGCCGCGCGGACGTCTCCGAGATATCCGACCCGCCGCTGTCCGTGCCATCCGGGTCCGCGAGCAGCCGTGCGGCCAGCTTCTCCGCGTCCATCCGGGGCCGGNCCCGGGACGCGGCCCGCGTCGGCGACCGGGGCGCAGCCGCGCGGTGCTCCTGCTGCTTCTCGACGATCACTGTGCCCGTCGCGTCCTCGGCGACCGGGGACAGCCCGGCCGCACGCAGCCGTGCCAGCACCTCGTGCGGCTCGTGCGAGCTGGACAGCACCGTCGGCGCCACCCGCGCCAAGGACAGCTTCGCCAATGACCGGGTATGCAGAATCTCGCTGATCAAGGCCTCTTCGGCCACGACGCACGAGCGCATTCCCCGCACCCGGATCTTCCCGTGGAGGCGAGCCACATCCTTGACCAGATATTCCAACTCCCGTATCGCGGCGGCCGCCTTGTCCCGCAGCTCGCCTGGCCCGTATAGATGCAGCGGGAAGAACCAGTCGACGTGCTCGCCGGCCACCCGCAACGACAGCCCACCGCGCGCCGCGCACAGCATGGCGCGTCGTAGCCCACCGGCGGCCGAGGCCAGGGGCAGCGGCGGGGCCAGTTCCTTGTCTCCGCGGATCTCCCGGCTGGTCGGAGCATGTTCCAACATCAACCATGCGGTCACCAGCGCGGACCACTGATGGGCCGGCGGAACTATGACCATCTCACCCGTGACGAGGTCGACTGCGATTTCCCCGGCGGCGGGCCGGCCCGCTTCTGGCTGTGGGTCTTCCTCGGTGAGGACTCGGTGTGCTTCGTGATGGACGCGACCCGTTCGAGTGCGGTCCTCGCCGACCATGTCGGCCTCGACCCGGACACCGGCCAGCTCAGCGACACCCCCGGGCGGCGCGCCGCGCCGGCTCGTGCTGTCGTCGGACTTCTACACCGTGTACGCCTCCGCCGGCCGGCGGGCTGACGGCCTGGTCAACCTGTACTGCTGGGCGCACGCCCGGCGGCACTTCGTACGAGCCGGGGACGCGAACCCCGCCCAGCTCGGGATCTGGGCCCGCCAGCGGGTCGACCGGATCCGCGATCTCTACACCGCGCACGACGCGCTCGCCGCGGCCTGGCACACCGCCGCCACGGCCCCGTCCCCGCGCGCCGAGCGCGCCCTGGCCGCCGCCTACGCCGGCTGGGACACCGCGATCGGCATGATCGACACCGTCCGACAGGAACAGATGACCTCCCCGGGCCTGCAGGAACCCGCGAAGAAGGCCCTGGCCACGATGGACCGGGAATGGGACGGCCTGACCGCCCACCGCGGCTATCCCATGATCGGTCTGGACAACAACCCGGCCGAGAGAGCGATCAGGGGGCCAGTCGTGACCCGGCGCAACGCCGGCGGCTCCCGCACCGAGGACNCCGCCCGCNACGCCGCCACGATCTTCACGGTCACCGCGACCACGACGCTGCACGGACTGAACCTGCTGACCTACCTGGAAAGCTACCTCGACGCCTGCGGCCAGACCGACGACACAGCGCTCACCGGCACCGACCTCGAACGGTTCCTGCCCTGGGCCGCCAGCCCCGACGACCTTGAGGCGTGGAAACAGCCACCCAGCTGACCAGCGAACTCCTCGCAACACCCAGCGGCGTGACCGACCGTCACGCCGCCCGCGACCATGCACCCACGGGAATTCCGACTACGTACGTCTGAATCGACGGAGGTCGAACGTGACAACGGGTTTCACGGCTTCTAGATCGTAAGGGTTGGGTGAGACTTCCGCGCCCAGCTCGCGCAGGCATCCGATCGGATCGGTGACTCGGTCGAGTTCAAGGCTCGCCTCGAACAGGGATCGTTCGGGTTCGAGACTTACCAGATGGTAGAGAGTGTCTTTGCCGGTCGTGGGTGCTACATCGATGACGGTTCCGTTGAAGACAACAACATCGATGAGGTCAAGCGTCTTCGTGGCCTCGAAGACTTCGTGCACTATCCGCAACGTCATCCAGGCAACGAGCTGCGCATATAGCTTCTTGGCTTCAGGCTCTTTCCACTTTACCGGCCTGACCTCGGGTGCGGTCTTGAATAGCTTGTATTCCCTGATTTCGGGGATCACGGATCGTTGTGGGAATTCGATCTCGATGACGATGTCGTGTTCCTGGGGCCGGTAGGCGATTTTGCGTGCTACGGGGAAGCCGTCGGGATAGGACGTGGCCGCGAGCGCTTGGCCGACGAACCACTCGACCGCTTCCGGGTCACCGTCCAGACACGCCGCCCACTGTGCCGCGATGCGGGCGTTGTGCGCCGCGGCACGGTCGAGGGCCGCAGCCACCTGCTGGTCGTGTCTGGTTCGAGCCGCAGTGAGTTGTCGTAGCCGGTCGGTCTCGACCCGCTGGAACTCGGCCGTGTCGGCTTCCCACGTGCTTCGGGCCGCGTCGAACTCCCGCTGGTATCGACCCGACCCGCCCACCAGCCGGCTGGCCCGACCAGGAGCCGGGGGCTTGTATTGCTCCCAATCCGGCGCCCTACCAGCGATCGCCAGCGATCCCGGCTGAAAGATCGACTGCTTCGGTACTACCTCCAGCGCGGCCACGGTGAAGGCAGGGAGGCCCAAGACGTTGAGTAGCAGGTTCCTGCCCAGCTCTGCGATGTGAGCGGCTGCGGCAGCGGGGCTGGTCGTGCCAGCGGCCCGCCCGGCGGGCGGTTGAACGCGACGACGGTGCGGTGGGGGTGTGGCGGCGGGAGACGTGGCCGCGGGAGACGTGGCCGCGGGCAAAAAAATCGTTGCGGCCACAGGGTCCTGGATCGTCTTCGAGGACGAGGCCGGGGCTTTCGGACGGGCCGTAGAAGCAGTCGGCGATCACCGCGCGGAACGGGATCCCGGCTGTGCGGGCGTCGGTGACCAGGCCGGCGGCGATCTGCCCCTTGGTCTGGAACGACGGGTCGTTGCGCCCCTCGGGTAGGCAGGGGGCCGGCAGGTAGAGCCGGGTGTGCAGCGGGTGGTAGGCCCGCTCGTCGGCCCATGCCGTGGTCACCGCGACGACGCCACGCTCGATGGCCCCGCGGGAACCGAGGTACTGGCGGGAGACTCCCNCGGNGGCGTGCCCGCTCTTGCGGTCCCCGGAGTCGTCGATGACCAGGGCCCCGCCCGGCTGCGGGGCTGTGCCTGGCGCTCTGGCGAGCAGCTCAACCCGCCTACTGTTGATCTTCTGGTGGTCCCAGGAGGACTCCGAGACGAACCACTGCAGCCGCTGGGCCTGCCGGTGCTGGGCGCCGACCACCGGCTCCGCCCCGGCCAGGCAGGTCAGTGTCTTGTTCCGGTCCCGCGGCGCCAGCCAGACCAACCAGACAGTCCCGGAACCCCTGCCGCTGCGCCCGCGACGCGAACAGGTCATCGAACCGGGACGCGTACGCCTCCACGGCGCCGGTGCCGGCGGGCACGGCAGCCGCGCTGTCATCACTGCTCACCCCCATGACCGCAGGCGATCACTTCTCCTTATTCCCTGTTCCCGCTCCCATTACCGATCACAACAAACCACCGCCAGTTACTTTCGCTCCCGGCGCAGGCCTGCCGGTGACCGGATTCGGAACCCCCGCCCGGGCGCTCTGTGCACCTCCTGTCGCCGCGACGGCTTGTCAAGAACCTCACGTAGCAGCTTGGTGGGCTGCTACGGTGTGGGCGTGGCGGCGTCAGGCGCCGACGTGGATGTGGGACGCCCACTGTGACGGGGATCGCGGCGCGTAGTTGCGCTGGGCACGGGTGGCGTTGTGAACGGCCGCGGCCACGTCGCTACCGTCGGCTAGGAACCTGTAGATATTTTCCGCGAGGTCGACGGCGATCTGGTCGTTGATGGGCCACAGCGTGGCGATGACATGCCGATAGCCGGCGAGCTGGAAGGCGGAGGCGAGGTGCATCGCCTCGTCGGAAAGCTCGCCGCCCGGGCGGGCGGTTTCGCACGCGGACAGGTATGCAAGTTCGGCGTCGGTGAGCCTGAGGCGGTTGACGTCCAGAACGGNGAGGGGCTGGTCGTGTAGTAGCAGACGGCTGGTCGATGGGGCGGAGATGGCTGCCTCGCCATGGCAGGCGAAGTGCACCCAGCGTGCCTGCGGCAGGGCGGCCAGCACCGCAGCGCGGGTCGCTTTGTCCTGGACCAGCGTGCTCACCCGTTCGTGCAGAATCCGCGTGAGGATGGCGGCTTCGAGGTGTGCGCCGGGCAGGTCGCCGGCGTCGGGGGTGTGGGGCATCACCACGACCAGCGCGCCTGCCCTCGTCGTTCGCTGACGGAAGGCCGACAAGCGTCGCCGCGTCGGGCGCGGTGCGCCGAGCATGGCCCAAGGCGCGGATCGTTGGAGTGTACGAACAGATCACTCTATCGATCAGCGTGTCCGGCGCCGGATCGAATCGAGCCTGGTGATGGCCTGCCGCGTGCACGGGAAGGAACGACAACAGCCCCGACAGGCACCACCACATCCGCGGCCACGAGGTGCCCGTTGCCGGTGGTCCGTGGATGTCCAGGCGTTCCAACACCGGTCCGGCGAGGACGTCCCACAGCCAGCCGAAGACGTTCGAGAGCCCCTTCTCGTCGCCGCGTTCGACAGCCGTCAGGAAAGCGAGGACCTGGTCACCAACGGCTTCTTCAGTGAGGTCCGGCAGGGGTAGGAGCTGCACGCCGGCCGTGGTCAGGATCAGGGCATCGCAACGGATCTCGCTGACGTTGACGGCCACGATCGGCCCCTGGCTCGCGGCGTGCCGAAGATCGTCGATGGTTGGTGGCAGAAGAAAACGCTCGAAGTCCGGCAGGCTGCGGATCTCGGAGACGAGGCTTGCGAACCGCGCCGCGCGGGCATGCCGCCGGTCGGCACCGCGTCGTGCCGTGCCCGTCGCGTCGTTTCCGACGAATGGCGGGGATGCCTGCTCCGCCAGCGGTATGTCGGATCCGTCGAAGGCGGGAGGAGCGTCGAACTCATCCTGAAGCCGCCTGAACAGCGCGGCCTTCTCCGGGTCTCTTGCGGCAAGGAGGGCGAGGTCCGTACGGGCGTCGAGAATCTGGCCGAGGATGACTCCGCGTCCTTGCTCCCAGAGTTCCAGGGCGCGTTCGACCTTGCCGACCTGTAAACACGCTGCGGCGGCCTGCGATCCCAGCCGGGACAGGGTGACGAGACGATACTCCTGGTCTTCGCGGTCAAGGCTGCGCGGCGCGACCTGTCCCAGCAGGTCCACAGCGGTGCTGTAGCCGGCGACAGCCTGCTGCCAGTCGCCCGCGGTGGCCGCCAGGCTCGCCCATGCTCCCGCCGCCTTCGCTCGGATGCTGGGTGCTGCCGTTGCCAGCGCGGCGGCACGTCGAAACACGGCGATACTGACATCCCGATCCGCCGGCCTCCCAGTGTGTTCGAAACGGTTCCACAAACTAAGACCGAGGCCGGACAGGGAAGTGGCAGCATCCGGGTCATCGCCGCGAGCATCGACCGCCATCCGGTACGCCGCCACGGAACCGTCCAGGTCGGGCATGTCTTCTGTCCGGTCAAAGCGGAGATGGAGGGTCTCGCCGAGATTCGACGCCGCGGCCGCGACAAAGGCTCTGTTCTCTTTGGCCTCGGCGGCGGCGAGCGCCGCGCGGGCAGTTTCCACCGCCTCGTCCAGATCTGCGGAGGTACCAGCCAGCCGGGCGCGTCGTGACAGCGCCCTGCAGAGGTTCACCATGACGGGGACCCAAGCCGTGTGCTCCGTCGAGGTGGCAGCCGCCGCCTGCCGGCCGACGGTGACTGCCTCGTCCAGGTCGGCCGCGCGCCCGATTCGATCCGCGCGCAGACCCACCACGGCCCCAAGATTGGTCAGTATCACGGCCCGTTCCGCGTGGCTGGCCGGCGTCGCCACTACCGCCTGCCGGCAGACCTCCACAGCCTCATCCAGGTCAACCAGCAGCCCGACCCGATCAAAACGTGCCCGGAGAATGTTGCCCAGATTGGAGAGACGCCGGGCACGGTCCGGGCTGCCGGGAGGAGTCACAGCCACTGCCCGCCGGGCCGTCTCCACCGCCGTGGTGAGGTCGGAGTCCGTCCCGGTGTGCAGCGCCCGGACCAGCAGCGCAGCACTCAAGTTTCCCAAGACGACCGGAAAGTGCGGATGGCTGGGAGGCGTTACTGTGGCCGCGCGGCCAAAGATATCGATGGCGGCCGTTAGATCCGTCGAGACCCCGGCCTGCACGAAACGCGTCTGCAGCGCGACGGCCAGATTGGTGAGCATCGTCGCGTACTGAGGATGGTGGGCCGGCGTCACATCGACGGCGCGTCGACCCTGTTCCACTGCCTCGTCGAGATCGGCTCGCGCGCCCGTCCACTCGAACCGGGAACGCAGAATGTTACTTAGGTTTGACAGATAACGGCCGCTATTAGGATCTTGTGGCGGGATGACCGCGACCGCCTGCCGGATTGCCTGCAGGGATTCCTCCAGGTCCGCCGGCGACTTCCGGTGCACACATCGCGCCCATAGCGAACCACTGAGACCCGACAGCACCAGGAAGCGGGAAGGGTGGTTCTCCGGTGCCCGGGTGGCGGCCAGCCGGCCGAGGTCGACCGCCTCGTCGATGTCGGAGTCCGAACCCGTCCAGGCGAACCGCGTCTGTAACGCCGTCGCGAGATTGGAAAGGAGCCCGACGTGAAGCGGATGACTCACGGGCGTAACAGCAGACGCGCGTCGGAACAGGGCGATCGCCTCGCTGAGACCGTCGACGTCACCGGTTTTCGTCGACTGGCCGTACAGGTGTTCGGCGCGAAGTGCCANCCTTTCCCGGCTGCTCGGGTTCATGTCAGCCTCGTCAAGGGCGTCACGGATCTCGCTGGGTAGAAGGGTCGGATTCGACCGGTGGACCGATGCCAGCAGTTCCCGTGCCCGCGCCAGGTCCGGCCGGCCATCGTCACCTCCCAGCACAAGATAACGACACCAGTACAGAAGACCGGCCGCGAGCAGAACATCCGTGTCGATGGACGGATCCGGGACGGCGTTCAAGAGACCCATCACCTCCAACACCGCATCGTTGGCCAACACGATCTCGGGGGAGCTTTCGGCGGCGAACAGCTCCAGTCGCTCCTGGACCCTGGCAAGAAGATCGTCCCGCATCGACTCGTTCCCCTCTCCTCTGTGACGAGGCTTCCTCAACGTCCGGCCTTCCGGGCCGGACCCATACCTGCCGAATTTGCTGGTTTCGAATGTGGCAGAGTCTCCCCTTTGTCCGCAGTGTCTGTCCAGAACCTCGACGTTTGAGAACCTCGACGTTTGAGGAAAAGGACGCGTGACGGTGTTGGCAATGTTGTTGTAGCGAGATCAGAGGGAGATCACGGGGTGGGCTGTGTGAAGTTAGGGGTGTTGTTGTCGGAACCGCGCCAGAGGTAGGCGGTGAGGGCTTGCCCCGCGGGTTTTTCTTCTGCGGGGGTGTGGGGGAGCGGCCAACGAAGGTGGGTGTAGAGCTGGGTGCGGTGAGTGTCGAAGGCGACTTCGATCAGTTCGCCGAACGCCTGCGCACGGGCGGGGATGACNACGGTGACGGTGATGGTGGCGACGGCGAGACCCGCAGGGATGGCAAGCAGGGTGTAGAGGCCACCGGTGGCGGCGAAGAGCAGCGCCCACAGGGTAATGGTGGCGGCAGTGTCGAGGGCGGTGCGGGCGGCGGCGAGGTCGGTCCGGTGGGTGTCAGGGAGCAGAGGCCAGAGACGGGGCCAGCAGATGATGGTGTCCAAGCCGTATTTGTCAGTGGGGCGTCGTTCGGCGGCGCGCAGGATGTTGCCCGTGCGGGTGGCTAGGAAGAAGCCGGGGGCGCCTGGGGATGGATGCTGTCGGCGACGCCGTTCGAGGCGGGTGTAGACGACGAGCTGCCGGNTTGTGGGGGNGTTCGGGGGNTGCACGGCAGTGTGTGCTGTCTGCCAGGCGAGGTCGTCTGCGGCGGCGCGTGCCGCAGCGCGGGCGGCGAGGCGGTGGCGGAGGGGGTCGGCGATGGCCGGCCAGTAGCCCTCAAGCAGTCGGAGCAGCGGAGTGGCAGCGCTGCTGACCAGGACCGCGGTGGCTGCGATGCCGAGTAGGGCGGTGAGGATGGCGAGGGTTTGGATTGCGGGGGTCTGCCGGTCGAGCCAGCTGGTGTGGTTGCTGAGGGTGTGAAGGCCGCCGTGGTGGTAGGTCCAAACGGCGAGGAGGGCGAGCCAGTACACCAGGGCGGGGGCGGCGATCGATGCCCATCGGTCGGCGACTTTCTCGCCGACTGTTTTCCAGAACTCCTCGAGCATGCCTGTCAGCCTCGTACGAGGGTGACCTGGTGGGTGGGGCAGGTGGGGATGGCGCTGCCTAGGTCGGGCCGGTACCAGGTGTAGTCGCCGCGCGGGCAGTTGTACCGGTCGGCGGCGACTGGACCTGGGTCGCCGAGGGGGCTGGGGCGGGGGGTGCGCTGGTAGCGGGGCTGCTGGTCGGGCGGCCTGTAGTGCGGGGCGTCGGCGAGAACATCGCGCAGGAACCGGCCGGTGTGAGGGTGGCCTTCGAGGAGGGCGCGCAGCTGACCAGCCTGGGTTCCTGCGTCGGCCGGGTTGGCAGTGGTGAGCAGGGCGGCGATCCCTTGGTCGAAGGCTGCGGCGTCCTGGGGGGCGAACCAGTCGGCGAGGTAGGGGCGGATGGCACGGCCGGCTTCGATGATGCCGTGGTTGTCGCTGGTCAAGGCGGAGACTCCCTGCAGAAGGGGGTGGGTCGGTCCTGGGGCAGGAGCCGGCGGCGGGTGGGATCAAGCGCCGGCGTGCAGGTGGGATGCCCACACCGACCCGGACCTGTGCCGCTGGCCGGTAGCCCGGCTGCGACGTCGGCGAGGTGGGCGGGCAAGTCGCCGAGCTCGACATGAGGTCGCACCCGGCCAGTAGGCGGAGGTGAACTCCGCCTACTGGCGGACGTCGAGAACATACGCGCCGCCGACCTGGTCTGGCCGAACCGTCAGGTCGATAGGCGGTCGAGGAGGCCGAACCGCTGGGCGAACGCGGATATCTCGTCGCGCTGCTGAACTGGATCGATGGCCGTGGCGCCCACGACGATGCGGGTCACACCCTGCGCGGCGAACGCCTCCACCCGTTCCGGTGTCATGTCGATCGACCCCCATCGCGTGTACTCCAGAGCATCCGGATTACGGCCAGCCTCGAAGGCGGTCGACCGGGCGAGGTCTAGTTGGAGGCTACGCTCATCAGGACCGAGCGCACCGCCGGGAAAGTAGCCGTCGCCTCGCAGCCCGGCCCGGCGTGCAGCCGCCCGACTTGATCCACCAACGTGGATGGGCAGCTGGGTAACGCCGTAGGGCTTCGGGAAGCTGCACAGGTTGTCGAAGTCGAAGAACTCCCCGCGGAAGCTGACCCCGTCCTCGCCCCCGGCCCAGAGCAGTCGCATCACGTCGATCGCCTCGTCGGCGCGGCGACCACGGGTGCTGAAATCCACCCCCACCGCCTGGGCCTCGCCCGGCAAGGTTCCCAGCCCCACGGTCAATAGCCGCATCCGCCCCTTGGACAGCACATCAATGGTGGCCAGTCGCTTGGCGAGGACCACTGGATGGTGGTAGGGAAGCAGCAGCACGCCCGTGCCGAGCAGCATCCGGTTCGTGGCCGCGGCGACGAGGCTCAGGCAATCGAGGGGATCGGCGTAGGGCAGCGACGGCGGGATCTCGATGGACCCGACCATCGCCCCGGGGTACAGCACGATGTGCTCCGGCAGATACAGTGCCTCGAAGCCGCATTCCTCCGCATGCTGGGCGTAGGCAGTGATCCGGTCCGGGTCGACACCGTAGTAGGGCGTGCTGTAGCCGATTGCGAACTTCATCTCATTCTTCCGATCTGCTGATNCCCCATTGCNCCCCGCCCGCCGTTGGCCGGGCGGACAGGGACGTTGAGCTCGATGACTGTTCGTCGGTCAGCGACGGCTACTACGGCCGCATCGCGATCGTTTGAGCGAGCTGGCTCTGCAACTGCTGCCGTACCGCGTCGAGCCGCTTGATACAGACATCGACTTCGGCGAGTTTGCGTCGCAGCACCAGCACAGAGTCCGGGCAAACGTGTCCCGACGTGTTGCCGGCCCGCAAACAGGCGACGAACGGGCGGATGTCGTTGAGGTCGAAGCCCACAGCGAGCAGGGCCCGAATTTCGTGGACGACTCGCAGCTCTGTCTCGTCGTAGACGCGGTAGCCGTTGGCGGAGCGCCGTGGCCGTACCAACCCGTGTGACTCGTAGTAGCGCAGCGTGCGGGTGCTCGTGCCGGCCCGTTCCGCCAGTTCGCCGATCAGCATCCGACCTCCTTCACCCGCCCGGGGCAAGACGCTAAACCTTGTCGCCGGCGTCAAGGCAACGTGCCGCCGGTAAGAAAGTTGCCGGAGGAGGTCACCCCGGCCACCGCAGCACGGTGGCCGGGGTGACGAAGAAGACGTCCCAGCGGGCCCGGGGTAACAGCCGGGACAGCGCCGCGAGGATCACCCGATCTACCTATCCCAGCCCCGCCCAAGCCAGCCCAGATGGAACGTACTGCCTGTCTCGTCTCATCTTGGCAGGTAGGGGGGCTCCGGTTTTCCCCCGGAGGTGATCGTGCTGGCGGTGCGCCGGTGGACAGCCGGTGGACAGCCGGTGGACAGCCGATGGACAGGAGTATCGAACACGCGAGGGCTTATCGCATGATTCCGGTGTGGCCGAGGGAGTAGCGCCCGGGCTGCGGCCAGACAGCGAGCCCGTGCGGCTCGTGGCCCACCGGGATCTCGGTCAACAGCCGGCCGGTCGTCGGGTCCGACCCGCCGTTCCCGCCGGTATCGAACACGTACACGACGTTGCTGCGCCGGCCGGACAGCCACAGCCGGGTCCCGTCGGCGTTGACGTTGCCCATATCGGGGGTCCCGCCGCTGGGGATGGCCCAGTTTGCGACGATCTTCCTGGTGGTGAAGGAGATGACCGACACGGAGCCCCGATCACCGGTATGCGGGAACGGGACCATGTCGGAGGTCATCATGCCGCCCCGGTTGACGACGTAGAGATAGCGGCCGTCGCGGCTGGGGTACAGGCCGTGGGCCTCCGGGCCGGTCTGGACAAAGCCGGTTTTGGTGAGGGTGTCCCCGTCGATGAGGTGGACGCCGCCGGCGTTCATGTCGGCGACGTACCAGACCCGGCCCGCAGGATCGATCTTGATGTCCTGGGGGGCCGCGGTGCGTCCGAGATCGAGGTAGCCGAGGACCCGCTCGTGCGCCAGGTCGATCTTGACCAGTTGGCCGGCGAACTCGCAGGTGGCGATCGCATAGGTGCCGTCCGGGGAGAAGTCGACGTGGTTGACGCCCGCGCACCGGCTGCCCACGTCGAGGCTGTGGCGCAGGGCGAAGGTGTGCGGGTCGCGGAAGTCGACGCTGTGGTTCGCCTCGGCGATGACCATCGCGCTCTTTCCGTCGAGGGTGAAGTACAGGTTGTANGGGTCGGTGACCGGTATGGCCCGGCCGGCGAGGCGCCCGGTCCGCGGGTCGATCGGTGACAGACTGTTCCCGACGTTGTTGTTGACCCACAGTGTCCGCAGGTCCCAGGACGGGACCACATGCTGCGGGCCGCGCCCCGTGGGGTAGGTGGCCACTACCCGCAGCGTGTGCTGGTCGATGACGCTGACCGTGCCGTCGGACAGGTTCGGGACATAGACGAGCTGCGGANCGTCGCGCACGACCGGGCTCAGCATCCCGGCATGGGCGTGGGCGTACACATCCACAGCAGTGGTGGTAGCACCAGCAACGGTGGTACCACCAGCAACGGCGGCGGTGGGGCTTGCTCCCGCCCTGGCCGGGGACGCGGCCGGGGACGCGCCCGGGGACGCGCCCGGGGACGCAGGCGGTTGCGGGNGGGNTCCAGCGTTCGCAGCCTGGTTGCCCGGGTCACGGAGGGCCCAGCCCGCCAGCAGGGCGACGACAAGGACCACCAGGCCGGCCAGCAGGATCGGGCCGTACGGCCGGGGCCGCTTCCCGGGCCGGGGTTGATGCGATTTCGCCCTGGTTGGCATGCCGACACGCTAGTACCGTCTTTTCACGCGGGGCCCTTCGACCCCGTCGGACGGTCGCATAATCGAATATGGTAGAAAGGCGTTTTACTGATCGCTTGCCTGGTTTTACTGATCGCTTGCCTGGTTGTGATCTATCGTCGACAAGAAGGCTCGTGTCGGGGTCTGGCCGCCCGTGGCCTCACGGTACCCGGCTGGTGATCCTGGGTGCCCATCGGGCGCCTCCAGTGGCCGGGATATCCCCGTAGCCGAGATACCCTCAGCGTCATGTCTCAGCCGGCCGGTCGTGGTACCTCTCGTCGTCAGTTCCTGGCTGTGGCCGGTACGGCGGCGGCTACGGGGCTGGCGGGCTGCGGTACCGGTGGCTCGACCCCCTCGGCGCCACCAGCGTCCTCAGGAGCAACGCCGTCACCCTTCGCCCCTGCCCTTGGCGGCACATCGGGTGAGACCGCGGCGGCCTCTTCCGCTGCCGGCGCGGCCGGCGGCCCGGAGCTGGTGCCGGGAGGCGCGGCGGCGGCGGTCACCCACGGACCGCGTGACCGGTCCCGGGTCGCGCTCACCTTCCATCTCGGCCCGCACGAGGCGGGTCAGGATCTGTCCCTGGCCCATCAGCTCCTCACCGACGCCGCCAGGCTCTCGGCACCGATCACCGTGTTTGCGGTCGGGCAATGGCTCGACCGGCACCGCGACCTCGTCCCCGTCATCCTCGCGGCCGGCAACGAACTGGCGAACCACACCTACACCCACCCGGCGCTGACGACGCTTCCAGCCGATCGGGTGACCGCGGAGATCACCGGCTGCCGGGACGTCCTGGCCCGACTGGCCCCGACGCAGGGCCGCTACTTCCGGCCCTCCGGCACGAGCACCGCCACCCCGCTGATCCTCACCGAGGCCGGCGCCGCCGGGTACCGCACGGTTGTGGACTTCGACGTCGACCCGCTCGACTACACCTCCCCCGGAGCCGACACCGTCGTCGCGCGGGTGCGGGCCGGCACCCGGCCAGGCTCCATCGTGAGCATGCATTTCGGCTACCCGGGCACCGTCAGCGCGTTCCCCCGGATCGTCGCGAACCTGCGCACGGCCGGCCTCACCCCGGTACCGGTCCACGACCTGCTCACCTGACCTCGGAAGGGCCGGCCCGGGTGAAACTCCTTGGCTCCTTGGCCGGGCATTTCTTGACCGGGAGTTTCTTGACCGGGCATTCCTCGGGCCCTTCCGACCAGGACGAGATCGTCGCTTCCGCGGAAATGTTGCCGTTGTCAGCCGACGGCGCGGGAGGTGCCGAACATGGTATCCAGGGTGACCGGCTGAAGGTTGCGCTGCTCGATCAGTTGTTGGACCTTGTCGAACAGGCCGAGGATGGTCTGGTGGTTGGCGTGGCCGAGCATTATCGTGCCTGGCTTGAGGTACTGCTCGGCAAGCCCGATGAGCTGCTGCGGGGTGAGTGTGGTCGAGTCGCCGAAGCTGCCGTTCCACAGCAGGACCCGGGTGTAGCCGAGCTCGCCCACGAGCCCGTCGACGTGGGGGTTGTGGGCGCCGTAGGGCGGACGGAACCAGGGCCGGCTGGTGATCCCGAAGGTTCGCTGAATCCACTGCTCGTTCCGCTCTATATCGGCCCGGATCGCGGTGTCCGTCTCGTGCAGCAGGTTCTTGTGGGTCCAGGTGTGGTTGCCGATCTGCACCTGGCCGGACTCCACCAGCGGACGCAGGACGTCGGCGTGGCGGTCCCAGATCGCCCGGTAGGCGCCGTTCGGCGAGAACGTGATGGGGATCTTCGATCGCTGGGCGAACGCCACGTAGCCGGCGACCGTCGCGGCATCGTAGCCGTCGTCGATCGTCAGGGCGATCTGCTGGGTCCGGGCGGGTGCCTGGAAGGTCACGGTGGGTCGGCCTGGATGCGGCGGGGGCATCGGCGGAAACGAGGGCGACGGACCTGTGACCACTCCATCCCCGGGCGTGGCTACGGAATTCCCGGGCGTGGGTACGGGTGCGACCGCTGGGACGGGGCCAGGGCCGCGCACGGTGTCGGTGGCGTGGGTGTCGGGCTTGGCGGGCGCCGTGCCGGCCGAGCATCCGATCAGCGCCTGCGCGGCGCCGATGCCCAGTAGGGAAAGGAGCATCCGTCGATCCATAGACCGACATTAACGGACATATGATTACGCTTTACCATCGGTGCGTGTAATCGCGGTTCTTCCTTGTCGAGTTGCTTCGTATGTTTCTCGAAGGGATCATGCGGTGGCCGTCCCCTTTACAGACCGCCACTCTGGGGTGTCGTAGGACCGTCGCGGAGTGGCGCAGGACTGTTCTGGGGTGGCGCAGGACTGTTCTGGGGTGGCGCAGGACTGCTACTCCACGTGCATCACATCCGTGGACTCCACTCCACGGCCTGTCATCATGACGGTATGACGGGTAGCGATCTCGGGCGATGCCGGTGGAGCATGCTCGTGGTGGGTCTGGTGGCGGCCGTGGTGGTCGCGGGTTGCCGTGACACGGGCGCAGCGGAGGTATCCCGTAGCCGGCAGAACGTCGCGGCAGCGACATCGCAACCTTCTGTGACGACGGTGACACGTTCGCGGCAGGCGATGGTGACCGTGCAGGCGGGACGCTCGCGCACAGTCGTCGGGCTGAGCGCGGTGGCCCTGCACGGCAGGGTCACCGGGCCCGCGGCATCCACAGCGTGGACGATGCTGTCGGGACCGGCCCCGGCCCGATTCGCCGGTGACGCGCCGGACACGACGGTGACCCTCCCGGCTCCGGGCAACTACGTGTTCCAGCTGACCGCGACCGACCGGTCCGGCCGTTCACGATCCTCGCGGACCAGGCTGACCGCGCTGCGCTACGTCGCGCTGGGTGACTCGTATTCCTCCGGGGACGGAGCCGGCCCCGTCGCCGACTACCTCCCGGGCAGCTACCGGCCATTCGGTGGCTGCCGACGCTCGACCGATGCCTACCCGGCTCTCGTCCACGCCGCCCNGGCCACCAAGGACCCGCCGCCGTCCGCGACGTCTGATCCACTGTTCACCTTCGGGGCCTGCGCGGGCGCACGCACTCGGGACTTCTCCACGTCGCAGGGGCCTGGCACCCCACCACAGGACACCTATCTGGACGGGTCGGCCGACACCGTCGGACTGGTCACCCTCACCGTCGGCGGCAACGACATCGGTTTCGCCGACATCGCGGTCTACTGTGCGGCACTGCACGTGACCACACTTCTCCCGTCCTGTCGGGACCACTCCGCACCGGCCGTGGGGGCCGCTCTGAACACCCTGCAGCCACAACTCACCGCGACCTACCGGGCTGTCCGACGGGCCCGCAGCCTCGCCCCCGGGGCACGGATCCTCGTCCTGGGCTATCCCCGGCTGTTCCCCGACGCTCTGGACGCACCCTGCCCGGTCAGCGTCCTCGGGAAGCTGGGGGTACGCATCCAGCCGGCCGACGCGGCCTGGTTCAACCAGACCGTCCACGACCTCGACAACACGATCCGCGCCGCCGCGAGGGCGGCCGGCGTGACCTACGTGGACACCGAAAACGCCTTCGCCGGGCACGAGTTCTGCAGCAGTACAGGCAGCCCTCCCGACGTCGACCTCCTCGGAACGCCGTTCTCCGCCGCGTTCCACCCCAACGGCCAGGGGCAGCNTGCGCTGGCCACCGCGATCACCGCCGCCTATCTTCCCACCGGCCGTTGACATCATTCGAGGTTGACATCATTCGAGGTTGACACATCCGAGACTGACACATCCGAGACTGTCTCCGGGTCGGTCAAAAACACCCCGGTCAAAAACACCCCTAGTCGGCGAGAACCAGGCGGTGGAGTTTGTCAGGGTCGAGGATCAGGTCGATGGTGGCGATCCGGCCGTCGCGCACGGTGAGGCCGGCGACGGCGATGACACCGGTCGATGTGCGCGCGACGATCCCGGCGGTGCCGTTGACCAGGGCTGGCTGGCAGTGCCGCGCGAAGCGGGGGCCTTGGATGGCGGTGTGCTGTGCGACGTCCGCGGAGCCGGTGAGCAGCGTGGGCATGAGCCGGGTGCGTGAGCCGGTGTCGACGCGGAACACGACGTCGGGATCGAGCACCGCGACGAGGGCGTCGAAGTCGCCGGCCCGGGCTGCGGCCAGGAACGCGGCGACGACCTTGCGCTGTGCGGCGAGGTCGGGGTCCGGGACCGTCGGGGCGCCTCGCACCCGCCGTCGGGCGCGGCTGGCGAGCTGGCGGGCCGCGGCGGGGGTCCGGTCGACTATCGGGGCGATCTCCTCGAACGGCACGGCGAACATGTCGTGCAGGACGAACGCGAGCCGCTCGGACGGGGTGAGCGTCTCGAGCACGACGAGCAGCGCCAGGCCGACGGAGTCGGCGAGCACGGTCTGCTGCTCCGGGCCGTCACCGTCCTCGGCGCTGACGATCGGCTCGGGCAGCCAGGTGCCCACGAAGTCCTCCCGGCGCGCCTGGCGGGCACGCAGCATGTCGATGCATACCCGACCCACGACCGTCGTCAGCCAACCGCCGAGGTTGTTGATCGCCTCGTCGCCGGAGCGGCTCAGCCGCAGCCATGCCTCCTGGACGGCGTCCTCGGCCTCGCTGAGCGAACCGAGCATGCGGTACGCGACCGCCTGCAGCCGCGGGCGCTGGCGCTCGAACTGCTCGGCCTGCCACGTCGCATCCTCCATTGCCTGCACCTCTCGCTTGCACCCCGCCGAACCAGCCTCTCCTGAGCAGTTGACGAACGCGGCACCGCCGATGTGACGACGCCACCCGTCCGGGTCCGGGGGACGGCTGGTGGCTGGTGGCCGGTGGCCGGTGGGCACGGCGGTCACATCTGTCCGGCGGGNTCCGACAGACATCCGACGGACATCCGACAGGCAGGTGATCCGCGTACCCGCGGGTCAGGAGGAGCGCAGCAATGAGGATTGTCGTGTTCGGAGCGAACGGGCCGACTGGCCGGCTGCTGACCGAGCAGGCGCTGGCCGCCGGTTACGACGTCGTCGCGGTGACCAGGCGCCCGGCGGAATTCCCGATCACGCACGAACGGCTCGACGTCGTGGGGGCCGACGTGCACGACGCCCAGGCCGTCGATCGGGCCGTCGAAGGAGCCGACGTGGTGCTGTCGACGCTTGGCGTGCCGTTTACGCGCGAACCGATCAACATCTACAGCGACGGAATCCGGAACATCACTGCGGCGATGTTCCGGCACGGGGTCAAGCGAGTGGTCGTGGTGAGCTCGAGTGCCACCGAGCCGCATCATCATGCCGATGGCGGTTTCCTGCTCAATCGGGTCCTCCAGCCGCTGATCACCGCGACGATCGGCAAGACGACCTACCGCGATATGCGCCGCATGGAGGAACTTCTGCGCGATAGCAACCTAGATTGGACGATCATGCGTCCCTCGGGTCTGTTCGACGCGCCCGCCGTGACGAGCTACGAGCTTCACGAGGACCAGGCGCCGGGTATCTTCACCAGCCGCGCGGACCTGGCCGCGAGCCTGCTCGAACAGGCGATCGAGGTACGGTTCGTACACAAGGCGGTCGCCGTGACGACCCGCGAAGGCGCCCCGACGCTATTTCAGATGTTGCGCCGGGAGGCATTCAAGCGGGACTGACCTCAGTAAACGCGGCCAGCAGCCGGGGCCGGCCTCATGGGACAGGACGGCCGGCGCCCGGCTGACGGCGTTGTTCGTTACTTGTTTCGCTATTCGCTATTCGCTATTCGCTATTCGCTATTTGCTTAGTGCGGCGACGGTGTTCAGCGTCTTGCCGGAGCTGGACGTTCCACCCAGCACGTACACCCGGCCGTCACCACCGGTCGCCGCGGCATGCCCGGCCCGGGTCGAGGGGGAGCTGGTCGGTCCGGCGGCCCACCGGTCGTCCTTNGGGGTGTATNCCTGCNCCGCCCCGGTGACGTTCCCGGCGCTGTCCCGCCCGCCGATGATGTAGACCCGGCCGTCGGGGCCGGTCGCCCCGGCGGCACCCGCGACGCCGTCCGGCAGGTCGGACATCTGGGCCCACGAACCCTTCTCGGCCGCTTTCGAACCCGGTGTATAGGCGAAGACGTCGGTGGCTGCCCGCGCTGCGGAGCCGCCGCCAGCCCCGATGCCGCCGGCGGCCAGGATCCGGCCGTCCGGCAGGGCCGTCAGGACCGGAGCCCTGTTCCCGGATGGCGGCGCCCCGGCCGTCGACCAGCTGTCCGAGCCGGGGTCGTAGATCGCCAGGGTCTTCGCGTCGAGAACGTAGATCCTGCCGTCGGTGCCGCGGGCCGCGCTCGGGTCACCCATGGCGCTCGGCAGGGGCTTCCCCGTCGACCAGCTTCCGCTGGACGGGGTGTACACCTCGACGATGTCCGTGGGCTGGTTCGAGCTGCCGGACCGGCCGCCGATCGCGTAGATCCGGCCATCGAGGTCGGTCGCGGCGGCGAGGTGGGTACGCGCGGTCGGCAGATCGGGCGCGTCCGTCCAGGCGTTCTTCCGCGGGTCGTAGACCTGGACCGTCCCCACCGGCGTCAGGGGTGCGACGCCCGGCGGTGACGTGGGTGAGCCGGTGCCCGTCGGTGTCCCGGGCGTGGTCGGTGAACCGGTCGGACTCGCGCCGGGTGATCCGGTCAACGTCGCGGTGGGCAGGTCGGTGGTCGGGCTGGTGGTCGGGTCATCGGTTGACGGGCCGAGCGGACCGGCCAGTGGCTTCCGGGTCAGGCTCGCCGGACCCACCGTCGATGTCGTCGTCGCGGAACTTCCGGGCGTCCCGGTGGGGGCCGGCGACTGCGTCGGTGATGCGGGTGCGGTTGGCGAAGTGGGTGTGGTGGTTGGTGAAGTGGGTGTAGTCGGTGACGCGGTCGGGCCGGGCGTCCCCGTAGGCGATCCCGGGGCGCCGCCGCCGGCGCCCGTCTCGGCGGCCTGGCCGCCGATCGCATAGATTCGTCCGTCACATCCCGTGGTGGCCGCGAGATGGACACGGGGAGTCGGCAGGGCGGTAACCGTCTCCCAGCTTTGCAGTGGGCCGGCGATCTGGGGCAGCGACGGGCATCTGCTCGTCGGGCTGCCGGTCGGTGCTGCCGCCTCGGCCACCGAGCTGAGCAGCCCCGGCGCGGCCAGGGCTGCTGCCAGCGTGGCGGTCAGGACGAAGGCGCGCGAGGCGCACCGACGTGATGTACGGGACCAGTTCATGAAGTCTCCCCCCTCTGAGGACCGCGGGTGCGGCCCTGACCGACGGGTGGATGGCATGGGTAGATGACGGTGCACGCACGAGAACTAGCTGTACGTTGTGCATCCTGACGTTGTGCATTCCCATTGATTCGAAGAGTAATCACCATTGGGTTCGGTGCCCGCGGGTCCACCCGGACGGGACGAGTGGGCCTGACGTGGTGCGGGACCATCCCCCGACGGGGGTGAGTGGCGCGGGTCAGAGGTGCGGGGGTGAGTGCGCGGGTCAGAGGTGGCCGCGGCGGACCAGCAGGGCCAGGACGCAGGCCGACGGGGCCATCGGCAGCCATACCGTGATCATCCGGTAGCCGAGGACCGCCGCGAGCGCGATGGCGGCGGACTGGCCGGCAGCCATGATCGCTGCTGTCAGGGCCGCGTCGAGCGAGCCGAAGCCGCCCGGCGAGGGCACCAGGGCCGAGGCCGCGCTCGCCGCGAAGTAGATCGCGAATACCGCGCCGACCCCGAGCGGAAGGTGCAGCGCACGCATGATCGCCCACAGGGTCGCGGCGTGCAGCATCGGGATGGCGGCCGAGCCGCCCCACAGCAGGGCCGCCCGGCTCGGCGACTGCAGGGTGGTCTTCATCGACCGTAGGTGGTCGACGACGCCCGCCCATGCCCGGCGGGCCGCCCGGCGGACCGGGGCGATCAGCCAGCCGAGCAGGCCGAGCAGAGCGAGCCCGGCGAGCACCGCCGGGACCACCATGGCCACCGGCTCGCCGCGGGGTAGGCGTGCCACGTCCNCCGGCAGGAATCCCCCCGCCAGGAGCATGATCAGCACGGCCAGGTGCGTGGTGACACCGGCGGCGGTGTCGAGGCCCACCGCCGTCACCGCCTCCCGCAGGGTCAGCCCCGCACGATGCAGGAAACGAAGCTTCACCGCGCCGACCCCGAAGCCCGCCGGCAGCACGTGGTTGGCGACGCTGCCGGCGACCTGGACCGCGAGCAGCGGACCCACTGGCAGGGGCCGGGCCACCGTGCCCTGCTGGCAGGCCGCTCCCGCGATCCAGGTCAACTGGGCGACAGCGACCGCGCCCACCAGCCAGGACGGGTGGGCGCGCGTCAACGCGTCGACACCGCTCTCGACCGTTGTCCACGAACGCGCGAGCCAGACCACCGCCAGCAGCGGCGCGGCCACGGCTGCAACCCCCTTCGCCCGGATGTATCCCATCCGCCGTCTCGCCATGGAATTCAACCGCCTTGGCTCACATCGATCCGGTCTGGAACGATGTCGTCCGAAATCATGCCGCTGGGCCCGATGTTGCTCGAGACGACGCCATCCGGGACCTCCCGATGCGCCGCCGAGGATCCGAAAGAGTGTCCCGCGACACCCTCAAGATCGGAATCTGGCCCGCCCGCGAGCAGTCCGGCGAGCCGCCGGCTCAACTCACCCCAGTTCCAGTTCCGGCACATCCAGTCCCGTCCGGCGAGGCCCATCCGGGCGGATCTCTCGGGGTCGTCGAGCAGGTCGGCGACGGCCGTCGCCACGGCGTGCCGGTCGCGGCCGTCCACGACGACGCCGGTGCGACCGGGCAGGACGACGTCGGGTGCCCCGCCCTGGGCACCGGTGACGACCGGCAGGCCGCTCGCCGCCGCTTCCAGGGCGGACAGTCCGAGACCTTCGAGGTCCAGGCCGAGCAGGCGGGNGCGGGACGGCATTGCGAAGACGTCGGCGGCGTCGAGATAGGCCGGAAGATCCTGCTCCGTGACCGCGCCGGCGAAATGCACCGCGTCGGCGACGCCCACCTGGGTGGCGAGCCGTCGCAACCGGTCCGCGGCGGGACCCTGCCCGACCAGCAGCAGCCGTGCGGCGGGATGACGTCGCAGGACCACCGGCCAGCCTCGGATGAGCATGTCCTGCCCCTTGCGCGCCACCAGGCGGGCCACGCAGATCACGACCGGTCGGTCCGACCAGCCGTGTTGCCGGCGGATCTCCTCGCCCCCGACCCGCGGCCGGAACCGTCCGGTATCCACCCCGCCGGTCAGCCGCGCGAGTGTCGTGCCCGGCGGGGCGACGGCGAGCAGCCGGCGCCGGGTGAACGCCGTCAGATAGGTCAGGACGTCGGCCCGGGCGGCGACCGCTCGGACGAGCGACCACCCGCCGGGCAGCCGGGACCAGGCGACCTCGTGCCCGTGGCTCGACGACACCACCCGGGAGATCCCGGCCGTTCGCAGCGTCGGGGCGAGCAGGCCGAGCGGCGCCGCGGTGGGAAACCAGGCCGCCTCGCAGTGCTCGGACCGCACGACCGATCGCAGGAGGCGCCGGGATCCGGGGGAGGTGAGGATCCTCTCGTCCATGCGGATCACCGGGAAGGGCAGCGTCCGGTCGAAGGCGGCGGCGCTGGGGGCTGCCGGCGCCACGACCACCACCCGGTCAGCCGGAAGCCCGGCCGCGAGATGGTAGGCGAACGTCTGGATGCCGCCGAGCACCGGGGGGAACTTGTCGGCGACCACCAGCATGCTTGGCACGTCGACCAGGCCGGTACCGGCCCCGGCGGTACCGGCCCCGGCGGTACCGGCCCCGGCAGGATCGGTACCTGAGGCCGGTCCGCTCCTCGCAGGGCGGATCGGCGCGTTCGGATCATCGGTGGGGCCCGGCGGGAGGGGAAGTTCCCTCACGCGTCGTCCGGCCGGCGACAGGGCTGAACGAGCGGCATCGGGCGTGTGGCGTCCCGGTTGACGGGATGCGACGGCAGGGGGTGACCCTTCATGAAGGGAGATGATTGCAGCCTCACGATGTGGCGCTAATGAGACCTGCGATCGTGACGAGCGTCCGCGCCAGGGGCGCATCCCGTGGCGAGCTGGACGGCGGCGGCCCGTGGGGCACGGGACTCCTGGAACCGCCCGGGAGCCTGGGCGTCGGTGCCGGTCCTCTCCTTCGGCCCCACGCCGGCGAGCGAGTACGCCTTCCAGTTGACCGCCGATCTACTGATCCACGGCTGGGATCTGGCGCGGGCGATCGACATGCACGGCCGGCGGGCCGGTGACACCTCGTCGGTGGCGGGTGTCGGCTCTGACCGGGACCTCGTGCACCGGGTCCACGAGCAGCTGGCGTCGCAGATCGACGCCTGGCGGGCGGCCGGCATCTTCGCCCGCCCGGTGCCGGTCCCGGATGACGCCGACGAGTGGACGAGGTTGCTGGCCCTCACCGGCCGCTCGCCCGACTGGCGGCCCGGATCCGGCGGATAGCTCGGCACGACGGATATCAGCACAAGAGCACAAGGGATATCGACACAACGGATATCAGCACAATGGGTAGATGAGGATGGGGGCGCCCGACCCCCCGGGTGCGGAGGTGGCCGGGGCCGTGCAGCTGTGTCGCGGGCTCGGTGCCGTGGGTGTAGGCGGATACTCGCCACTCGGCACCGGGCTTGGCACCGGGTGTTTCGCCCCGCCCACCTCCGTCGGCGTCGGTGACGCGGTGGCCGACGAAGGCCCGCTCTTCAGGGAGGGGCCCGCCGTCAGTGACGAGGGATCCGTGAGTGACGAGGGATCCGAGCCGCCGCCGATGCCCAGCCTGCCGATCGCCGCTGGCAGCGAGCCGTCCTTGGCGATGGCGAGGTCGGCCGCTGCCGCGGCGCCCTCGGCGCGTCCCCAGCTCACCCGTAACCCGGACGTCGCGATCAGACCGCCGACGGCGAACGCGGCCACGGCGCTCACGACGACGAGTAGGGCCAAGAGCAGCCGCACGGTGCGACGGTCACCGGAATCCACCGGAACGCTCACGACCGTCTCCGACCGTCCGGTATATCGATACCTGGAGTGAATACCCGTGAGCACAACTGTAGGCGTCGGTATCGGGCGGCGGCCACGGAATCCCTCCGCATTGGGTGACCGTAGCGGATCGCGACGGGCTCCAAGGGACAGCGGCACGCCGGATGGGAGTCGGATCTCGGGTCGAGGGGCCGCCGGGTCCCGCCGGGCTNAAGAGCTCAGGACGCCGNCTCCTGTCCCGGCTCCTGNCCCGGCNCCCATCCCGCCACTCGGTCCCGCCTCCCGCTCGGCCAGCAGCACCGCGAGGTCGTCCTGCAGCCTGCCATCCACGTGGGCGCGCAGAGCCCCGGCGAGACGGTCGAGCGCGTCGTCCTGGCTGCCGCCCCGCAGCAGGTCCAGATGATCGTCCAGAGGGAAGAACCGCCCCCGGCCGTCCCGGGCCTCGGTGAGACCGTCGGTGAACAGCAGCATCCGATCGCCGACCGCCCAGCTCGCCATCGTGACGGAGAAACGCTCGGCCAGCCCGAGCGGCGGACTCGGCGACTTCAGTTCCAGCGTGGTGCACTCGTCCGCCGAGACCAGTCGTGGCGGGTGATGCCCGGCCGAGCACAGGCCCAGCCGACCGTCCGGGNGGNTGTCGACGATGAGCGCCGTCACGAAGTCCTCGGGTTCGGCCTCCCGACCCACCGCGCGGGCGCAGGCGGCGGCCACCTGTTCCGGGTCGAGCCAGGTCACTGCCGCCTCGCGGAAGGCACCGAGCACTATCGAGGCCAGCCGGACCGCGGGCAGGCCCTTGCCGCGGACATCGCCGATGATCATCCGGATGCTCTGCGAGGTGGAGACGACCTCGTAGAGATCGCCNCCCNCCGACGCCTCCTGGGCGGCGGAGAGGTACCGAGCCGCGAAACCGGCCCCGTTGAGCCGGCTCGGGACCGCCGGTAGCAGTGCCCGCTGCGCGACCTCGGCGACCGCTTTGACCTGGTGCAGTTGTGAGCGTTGCCGTTCCCGGCACACGCAGATGCAGACCGCGATCACGGACTGGAGGGCGACCAGCGTGGTTGCGGCGAGATGCGGACCGGTCCCGAACCAATGATCCCAGAAGCCGGAGAGGAGCGCCGCGATCACTGCCAGCGCTCCGACCGCGGCGGTGACCCGGGGTGGACTGGCCGCCGCGATGATCAGTGGCCCGAGACCGAAGTACCCGACCAGGATCAGCCCGGGCGTCGCGTCGAGGATGACGACCGTGACGAGGACGAGCGTTCCGGCTATGAGGGGACGGACGTCCTCCNCCCCGCCGAGCCCCTCTAATCCGCCGGGCCCCTCCACCCTGCCGAGTCCGCCGAGTCCGCCGAGTCCGCCAGCGCCTGAACGACGTCTTCGCATGGGTCATTGTCCCGGCCGGATCGGGATCCCGTGAGAGGGCCTCGCATTTCGGCTATTCGGTAACATCCCGCTACCCGTAAGGTCAGATCGGGCCGTGGACCAGGTCGGGCCGTGGACCAGGTCGGATCGGGTGCCCGTCGGGTCAGATCGTCAGATCGCGTGGGCCGAGCGTTCTCCCGGCTGATGGAGGTGCCAGCGCTCGCTGTCCTCCACCTGCGCCGCGAGGGAGATCAGCAGGGTCTCGCTGTTCGCCGGCCCCATCAACTGGGCGCCGACGGGCAGTCCCGCCGCGGTGCGTCCGGCCGGTACGTTGACGGCCGGCCAACCGAGGACGTTCCACGGCCAGGTGTAGGGACACGCCGCCACGATCGCCTGGTCGGTGGCCCAGTTGCTCTCCCGGTTGAGCTCGCCCACCCGGGGCGGCGGAGTGGCGGTCGTCGGGGNGNGNATGACGTCCACCCNCCGGAAGACGCGGCCGATGTTGAGCCGGGCCAGTGGTTCCGCGGCGCGTGTCAGCGGGAGGAACGGGCGCAGCATCCGTCCGGTCCGCGCGTTGGCCATGGTCCGCGGGTCAAGCAGGGTGGGATCGGGCACCCGCCCGGCCCAGTCGCGGATGCCGTCCATGGACCGCGGCAGGAAAATCGTGCCAAGCAGGCCGTAGGGCGGCTCCACCGGCACGATGTCATGCCCGCAGCGGGCCAGGATCTCGGCCATCCGTTCCACGGCGGCCCGGACGGCCGGATCGAGGGCCACCGGCATCCCGCTGTACGGGTGGTGCAGGGAGAGCCCGATCCGCAGGCGGGGAGGGGGATGGCCGGCGGCGGTGAGGAACGGCTCGGCCGGCGCCGGCGGNCGAGCGCGGNCGATGGGNAGGCTGCCGGACAGGACGTCGAGCAGCAGGGCCCCGTCGGCGACGGTTCGGGTTAGCGGGCCGTAGACAGTGAGCCCGTTGAACTGCTCGCGGACCGGGGCGCTCGAGATGCGCCCCCGCTGCGGTTTGATCCCGACCAGGTGGGTCCAGGCGGCGGGGATGCGCACGGAGCCCGCCCCGTCCGAACCGATCGCAGCCGGTACCAGCCCCGCGGCCACCGCGGCCGCCGCGCCTCCGGAGGAACCGCCGGGAGAGTAGTCGAGATCCCACGGGTTGCGGGTCACCCCGAACGCCTGGCCCTCGGTGAACGGCCACTGCCCGAACTCGGGGGTGTTGGTCTTGCCGATGATGATGGCACCGGCCGCCTTCAGCCGTCGCACCATCTCGCTGTCCCGGACCGCGGGGGGGAACTCCCCCATGGCGCCGAAGGCCGTGGGGGTACCGGTCAGGTCGGTGTCATCCTTGATCGCAATGGGCACGCCGAGTAGCGGTCGCCATCCCGGCGTGCTCCACCAGCCGCCGCGGCCGTCCCGGCCGGGACGGCCGCGGCGGGCGGCGAGCGCGACGTCCGCCGCCTCGGCCTCTGTCAGGGCCGCCTCGGCCCGTACCCAGCGGAAGGCGTTAAGGGTGGCCTGGGTCGCCGCTGTCCGGGCCAACGCGGCTTCGACGAGCTCGCGGGACGTCATCTCGCCGGAGGCGAGGCGTGCGGCCAGTGTGCGGATGCCTTCGAGCGGACCGTTCCGGTCGGCTGCGGAGGGCATTGTGGGCACATCCGACATCAGCCACCCCCTGACGCTCATGGCTGCTGTCCGAACCGTAGCCGACGCCGGGTCGTCCGCACCGTCGATCGCCTGATACCTCCCATTGTCCCCTGCTGTGGGCAGGTTGGGGAGAGATGAGCCATGATCGATATATTAGCCGTTATGTGGCATTTATGTGTTTGTGGATAGTGTTGGGCATCGGTGACGCGGCCCCGTGTCCTGTCAGGGCGTCTACATCGGGTTATCCGCATTGATTCCGGGTATGACGATGAGAAGTACGGCTAGTGAACATCCCGCCCGGTCGGCTTTCTCCGCGAGTCACGGGGAGCCGGCGGCAGGTCTGATCGCAGATGTGGCCTGATCGCAGATGTGGCTCGGCGAGGTGGTCCGCGTCGGTCCCGGTCGGACGGGCCGAGCGTGATGCCAGCTCAGCCGTTGACCAGCTCAGCCGTTGACCAGCTCAGCCGTTGACCAGCTCAGCCGTTGATTCCAGATCGGACCCGGTCTCCAGGTCAGACACCGACACCTTCCAGGGAGGAACCGAACGATGCCAATGGACCCGAGTTCAGTGATGCCGGAGCCCGCACGGACCGCGTCGCTTCCCGCCGACGACACGACCACGGCTCCGTTCGCGTGCCCTCCGGTCCCCCCGGTCCCGACCGGTACCGAGAGGGTAGGTGCCGGCCCGGCACCCGGCCTGAACGGTCACGCTTCCCCGGCGCCGAGCCCCGACGTCATCGCCGCGACCACCTCCGCCTCACGTGTCACCGGCCCGGGAAACGTCACCGGCCCGGGAAACGTCAGGGAGCCGGGAAACGTCAGGGAGCCGGGAAACGTCAGCGGCCCGGACCTGGCCGGCCCGGACATGACCACCCCGGGCGCCAGGGCCAGAGTGGCCGGCGGAGCCGCCGAGGTGCGCCAGAAGGTCAACGAGGCCGTCCAGACCCTTGCTCCCCATGTGTCGGTCGCCACCGAGAAGACGAAGGGGGCGGCCGAGAAGACCCTCGCCACCAGCGGGAAAGCCGCGCGGTCCGTCGGGCAGCGGATGCGGAGCAACCCGAAGGCCACGGGTGGGGTCCTGGCCGGCACGGTGGTGCTGCTGCTGGTGGTCCGGCGGGGACGGCGGCGCCGGGGATGAGTAATCCAACCACCTCGTAGGGAGAAAACTAATGATCACCTTCATCGTCGTCATGATTCTGCTCGGACTTGTCGCCGGGGCCGTCGCACGCGTGTTGCTGCCCGGCCGGGATCCCATCGGGATTCTCGGCACCATTGTGGTGGGAATCATCGGATCTTTCGTCGGAGGATTCCTCGGCTACGTCCTGTTCAATAAGGATGTCGGCGAAGGCGCTCTGCAGCCGTCCGGCATTCTCGGGTCCATCATCGGTGCCATCCTGGTTCTCCTGGTGTGGCGGAACGTGGGGGGCCACGGCGGCCGGTCGGGGTCGACCCGCAGCCGTCGTTACGCCCGCCGGTAATCGCGATACCCGCCGGCGACCGGGTGACCGCGATCCGGTCAGCAGCACACAGAGCACCTGCTCTGACCCGACGCCTGCTTCGGCCTGGGTCCTCCACCTGCGGAGGAGCTGGGCCGGAGCCTTCGGTGGTGTCGTTATGCGCCTGTGGTGTCGTTTGGCGCCTGCGGTGTCGTTTGGCGTCGGGTCGATTCCCCTGGCTGCGCCGCGTCGTCATCGTCGTCGTCGTCGCGGGGCGGTGGAGAAGAAGCGGAGCTGTCATGCTCGCTGGTCTCGCTGGTCTCGCTGAAGTTCCGCGCCCGTTCCGCGGCGTCGGCACTCGCGCCGGAGAACAGCCGGGCGTCCTCGGCGGCGTCGGCAGGCGCACCCGTGGGCGCGGTGCTCGTCCCGCCGTCCGTACCGGTCTCCGCCTCCCGGCTCGCGCTGCCGGCGGCGGTAACCGCGGCCGAGTTCGTGGCATCCATGATCGTGGGGGAGAGGAGACCTTGCACTGGGACGGGAACCGCCCGCGCTGGTTCTTCGCCGCGGCGGATGCCGTTCGTCTTGCGGAGCCGGTCGGACCTGCCGTCGGGATGGTCTCCATCGGGATGGTCGCCGTGGGGATGNTCGCGGCCGTGGAGATAGTTGTGCCGGCCGTTGCCGGACGGATCGGGGTGGCGGCCGTCGCGGTCATCGGCCCGGCCCTGATCCGGGATGCGCAGACCGAGCAGGTGCGCGGAGGCGTCGAACTCGATGCGGGTCCGGGGCAGAGCTGTCGGATGGTTGTGCTGGACCCATCGGACGAGTGCCTCGCGCATGTGGCAGCGCAGGTCGAACACGGTCGGTCCGTCCTTGCCGCTGACCAGGACGCGGATGCGGATGTGATCATCGATGGCGTCGGTGACCTGCAGGACGCAGACTCGCTTGTCCCACAGGTCCGTGGCGTCCAGGACCCGGTGCATCTCGGCCCGCATCTCGTCGATCGGGATTGCCCAGTCCAGGTCCAGCTCGACGGCACCGAGGACCGCGGACTCCTTGCGGGTCCAGTTCTGGAACGGTGTCGTGGTGAAGTAGGTCGACGGAAGGACCATCCGCCGGTCATCCCAGATGTGGACGACGACGTAGGTGAGAGTGATCTCCTCGATCCTGCCCCACTCCTTCTCGACCACCACCACATCGTCGACCCGGATGGCGTCGGTGAAGGCCAGTTGGAGTCCGGCGAAGACGTTGGACAGTGAGGTCTGGGCGGCCAACCCCGCGACGATGCCGACCACGCCGGCCGAGGCGAAGATGCTGGCGCCGGCGACGCGGACGCTCGGGAACGTCATGAGCATCGAGGCGCCCGCGATGATCGAGATGATGGCCACCGTGATCCGTCGGAGCAGGGTGACCTGGGTGCGCACCCGGCGGGCATGCCGGTTGTCGACGATATCCATTCGGTAGCGGGCGAGCGCGAGGNCCTCGAAGGCGAACGCGAGCACCGTGACGCACCAGGCGATTCCAGCGATAAGGGCGACATTAGACACTCGCAGGGCTGCCCCGGTCCAGGTCTGTTCAGCCGTGGAGGTGAGGCCGACGAGCAGGGCCACCAGCACGAGCGTGAGTCGCGTCGGCCGCTTACCGCGCTGTGCGAGATCGGCGACGATCTCCGAATGGCGGCCGATCCGTCTGGCCATGCGGTGCAGCAATACGGAGACGGCCAGGGCCAGCAGGACCGCACCGCCCAGGATCGTCAGGACGGCGACGGTCGATTGCATGTCGGAGAAGGACAGATCGGGCGCGGCGCTCAGACGCACAGACAGGCTCCTCGTCCTGGGCCATGGTCAGGGATGAAAAGGCTCGATGTCGGCCTGGGATACGGGTCCGGGTCACAGNGTGCCCGGTTGCCGTTCCCCGCGCCGGGGCCCAGCGCAGGGCTCCGATGGCAGTCGCAGCGAGGGCGTAGCAGTCACATGCATGGGGTTGGTCTGCCCGGNACATTCAGATCCAATGAAGTGATCCGAATCACGTCTGCCTGAAGGGTGGGGCGGACGATTGCGGTGGGTCCCCATCCGACTTCGTTCACGAATATAGACGTGTGGTGCGGACAAGAAAAACGTGGTTCTACCGGCGTCGCCATAGGTGTGATCGTGACACGAACGGGTCCTTCGCGGAAACACGCCGTCCTCCGTCGCCAGATTGTGTCTCGTTGAAAATAGCTACCTGGCAGGGAAGAAAGGTACGCGGGTCTGCAAGATATGGTGTCAACTGCTCGGCGCCGAGCCGGCCGTGGTGGAACACGTCGAGTTCGACGCGGACCAGAATGCGACCGCCACCCATTCACGGCGACGAAAGTGGGACTGGAGGCGATGCTCCTGCTGTAGAATCGTTCGTCCAGGTGCGGAAGGGGTATGGGAGTGTGTCGCTGGCGGACCTGGGGTATCGCCCCGCCTACGTGGAGACGCCGGTGTTCGTAGCAGTTGTCGCTAGATCAATGTTCCCGGGGGGGCAGGAAGCGGTACATCACGTGGAGGTCGACGTCGCCGAGCCAAGGATGGCGGAAGGCCGCCGGAAGGGTCCCGACGAGGCGGAACGCCAGCGAGCGCCACAGCGCGACCAACCGTGGATTGGCTGCGACGACGGCGTTGAGCTGCATCGCCCGGTAGCCGAGATCGGCCGCGTACTCGATCATCTGCTCCGCGGCCTGCCGGCTGACGCTCTCCCAGCGGTCGCCTTCGGCTCCCCGGCCGCCGTAGTAGCTACGTCCCCCGTACGGCCCGTAGCCCCGGTACATTCCGGCCCCGCCGCGCGGAGCCCCGTGATCCACCCGCTTAGGATCAACGAGCAGCATCGCCTGGACGACATGATCTCCCAGACCCGGCTGACTCGGTGTGAGCAGCGCGGTCGCGACGATCGAGGTGTCGCCCGGGCCGTCCTCCTCCATCACCAGAACCTCGGCCGGCGGGGGCAGCATCCACGCGCTTTTCGCGACCTCCTCGTCGGTGTCCGGTGTCCAGGCGCAAGTCTCGCCCTCGACCACAACGGCCCGCCAGATCGGCCAGATCGCGCCCCAGTCCTCCTCTGATGCCCGCCGTGTCCGCACAGATCGATCCTGCCTGTTCACCGGGCCGGAAGGTAACGGCCTGGAGCGCTGAACCCGCGGCAGTCACCCATCCTGGCGTTCGGTGGTTCGGTCACCGGCCGGGTTTTAAGATCGGGTCGACGGCGTAACCGCTGCATCCCTGCAGATGAACCCGGCCCATCAGTTGATCGGGATGGCCGGCGCGGGGCCGCACGGAGAGATTCGTCATGGCATAGCCGTCCGGGTGGTTGATCCAGCGTTCGCCGCTGAGATTCACCGCCCCATCGGTGTAGGTGATCCATACGAGAAACACACCGTGGGGAACCTTCGGATTGGTCGGCAGCGGAGAGAAGTCGAAAGTGGTCCACCGCTGGCAACATCGAGCGTGCCCGTCGAGCTACTTTGTGCCGGTCGCGGCCGGTACGGTCGCCTTGCCGGACGGGCCGGATAGTGGTCCGGTCCGGTGGCGTGCCGCTGATGTGGCGCGGCCGCCGGCGAGGACACTCGAGCGGACGACCTGCTGCGGCGCGCGCTCGGCGCACGCGATCCGACGCTGCTCCCGCATCAGCAGGAGCAGGTGCTCCGCTCGCTGCGCCGCTCGGGGGCCATGGCCTGAAACCGGTATCGCAGCGGCGCGGCTAGGAGGTTTATCCAGGATGGCTCTACATCGTCAGGCGAGTGGTGATCGGGCGGAGGAGACGGTCGACGTACGGCCGCACCTGGCCCCGCTGGGCGAGGAGGTCGTAGTCCCGCGGTTCCGGATGCCGCAGGAGTCGATTGCGCCGGAGACGGCCTACCAGATTGTCCACGACGAGCTGATGCTCGACGGCAAGGCGCGGCTGAACATGGCCACGTTCGTGACCACCTGGATGGACTCGTACGCCGACCGGCTGATGGCCGAGTGCGCCCCGAAGAACATGATCGACAAGGATGAGTATCCGCAGACGGCGGCGCTGGAAGAACGCTGCGTCAACATCCTCGCCGACCTGTGGCACGCCCCCGACGCCGAGCACGCGGTCGGCTGCTCGACCACGGGGTCGTCCGAGGCGTGCATGCTCGCCGGGCTTGCCATGATCCGCCGCTGGCGGGCGCGTCGCCGGTCCGCCGGCGCCCCGGCCGACCGGCCGAACATCGTCATGGGTGTCAACGTGCAGGTGTGCTGGGAGAAGTTCGCCCGGTACTGGGACGTGGAGGCACGGCTGGTGCCGATGGCGCCGGGGCGCACGCATCTGACCGCCGACGAGGCCGTGGCGCACTGCGACGAGAACACCATCGGCGTGGTGGCGATCCTCGGCTCGACGTTCGACGGCAGCTACGAGCCGGTCGCCGGGATCGTGGCCGCGCTGGACCACCTCGCCGCCTCCGGAGGGCCCGATGTTCCGGTACACGTGGATGCCGCGTCCGGCGGGTTCATCGCCCCGTTCTGCGACCCCGATCTGGTCTGGGACTTTCAGCTCGACCGGGTGGTGTCCATCAACACCTCCGGGCACAAGTACGGCCTGGTCTATCCGGGGGTGGGCTGGGTGCTGTGGCGCGACCGGGCGCATCTACCGGCCGAACTCGTCTTCCAGGTGGACTATCTGGGCGGGACGATGCCGACCTTCGCGCTGAACTTCTCCCGGCCGGGCGCACAGGTCGTCGCGCAGTACTACACCCTGCTGCAACTGGGCTATAAGGGCTACCGCCGGGTGGCCCAGGCGTGTCGGGACAACGCCCGCTGGCTGGCCGCCGAGGTGGCGGCGATGGGGCCGTTCGAACTGGTCTCCGACGGTAGCGGCATTCCGGCGTTCGCGTTCAAGCTCCGTGACGACATCACGGACTACACCGTCTTCGACGTCTCCGAGCTGCTGCGCACCCGTGGCTGGCTGGTGCCCGCCTACCGGTTCCCGCCGGGGCTGACCGATCTCGCGGTGTTGCGGGTCGTCGTGCGTCACGAGTTCAGCCGGGACCTCGCCGGGCTGCTCATCGCCGACCTGCGCCGGGTGGTGAACCGGCTGGCCCATCCGGGCCGGCGCACCGCGGGCGACCGGCCCGGCGAGTCATCGTTCCACCACTGAGCCGGGCGCCGGGCGCGGGGGCGAACCCGCCGAAGACGACCGAGTGCCCGCGGGGGGTCAGTGTGTACTCGATCCGCGGGGGTACCTCCACAGCGGGGGTACCTCCACATATGTGGACCGGTGGGGAGGCCATCGCGTCCCAGGCCGCGCAGGGACTCGGTGAGCACCCTGGGCGTGATGCCACGCGGCAGCACTTGGAGCTCGGAGAAGCGCCGCGGGCCGCCGAGGAATTTTTGTCGGTGCCGGGGTCCAAGGTGATGTGGCACGGTCCGCCTGATACGGGTCCGCACGACACGAAGGAGCACATCATGCCCACTCGAGAGACCGCCCCGGCCGGAGCGCCCTGCTGGGTCGACCTGATGACCTCCGACCCGGCCCGGGCTCGGACGTTCTACAGCGAGCTGTTCGGCTGGACGGCGGAGGATCCCGCTGAGGAGTTCGGCGGGTACTTCACCTTCACGAAGGACGGTGTCCAGGTCGCCGGCTGTATGCCCAAGCCGGACGAGGCCGTCCCGGATGGCTGGTCGGTCTACCTGGCCACGCCGGATGCCGAGAAGACCGTCGCCGCCGCCGTGGACCACGGGGGTCAGGTGATCGTCCCGGCGATGGTCGTCGGAGAGCTCGGCGTCATGGCCGTCGTGACCGACGCTGCCGGCGCGGCGATCGGCATGTGGCAGCCGGGGCTGCACCGTGGTTTCGGGGTGCTTGCCGAGCCGGGCGCCCCCGGCTGGTTCGAACTGCTCACCCGCGACTACGCTGCGGCTGTCGGCTTCTACCGGGACGTGTTCGGCTGGGACGTTCACGTCGTCAGCGACACCCCGGAGTTCCGCTACGCGACCTTCGGCAAGGACGAGGGCGCGCTTGCCGGCATCATGGACGCGGCGGGCTTCCTGGCCGAGGGCGTCCCGGCGCACTGGTCGGTGTACTTCGCCGTGCGGGACACCGACGCGGCGCTCGCGAAGACCGCCGAACTCGGTGGGTCGGTGGTGCTGCCCGCCGAGGACACCCCCTACGGCCGCCTCGCGGTCGCCGCCGACCCAACCGGCGCCGTGTTCAAGCTGGNCGGCCCGACCAAGTCTGAGCCCGCCCCCGCCGCCGCGAGCTGACCCGCCCGGCCTGGTTCCCGCCGCGGATGTGCCTGGGGCACGGCACTGTCGTTGCGGGAACCGAGGGCTGGCCCGTTACCGTCGGCCCCGGCGTCGGTGACCTGGACCAGCACCATGTTGCTCTCCACCGCCTTCGGGTCGACGCGGCCGGGTGCGGCGTCGGCCAGCAGCGCGGCGAGCTCGGCAGCGCGTTGATGGTCCTCCGCGAGCCGGTCGACATGGTGGTGCAGCGCGTGCAGGCCGGCCGCGGCCAACACGCCGGCTTGGCGCATCCCGCCGCCGAGCCGGCGGCGCCACTCCCGGACGGTGCCGACGCGGCCGGTATCACAGACGACCAGAGAGCCGACCGGCGCGCCCAGCCCCTTGGACAGGCACACCGACAGGGTCGTGAAAGCGGCCGCGAGGCGCCGCGGCGGGACGGCGCTTGCGACCGCGGCGTTCCACAGCCGCGCGCCGTCGCAGTGCAGCGTCACGCCGGCGGAGTCGGCGATGGCACGGAACTCCGCCAGCCGGCCGAGCGACCAGACCCGGCCGCCGGAAACCGTTGGCCGAGTGGAGCGGATCCGCCCACCTCGCGGGCAGGCCGGTGGACCGCTCACAGGACGCTGAACCGGGTCAGACCTGTGGAGCGGGCTGCTGGAACGGCCGTGCGCTGGTGGTCGCCTCCCACCTCCAAGAAGTGCGTCGAGGCCGGCCGTCGAGCTCACTCCGGCCGGTGCACCACAGCAGCACCTGAGCCGGGTCTCCGTCCGGTGCATCGGGGAACAGACGGCGAAGCACCCGTATGCCCAGGGGTGCTGGGAACCGGCAGGGGACCGTCAGCCCCGCGGCGATGTCCCAGGTATGGAGGAGGATTTCGGCGACGCCCATCGCCGCGAAGCCTTCGGGATCGCATGGCCCCCAATGCCAGGCCTGCGTTGCGGGGTCGGCGGTGGCCAGCGCGCTGCTGAGCAGTCCACCGCACGCGGTGATGACCTGGAGCACCTTGCGCGGTGGCGTGTCCGGGGGAACGGTCAGATCGAAGGGCAGGTAGGCATGGGTGGGCCGGCCCTGCCCCAGCCCGCGGCGCATGAGATCGGCGGCGGTCTCGCTCAAGGTCCGCGATGTGTCTCGCGCGATCGACATCGCCTGCCGATGAAGATCGTCAGGTAGGTCAATCGTAGTGCGCACACCGCGGTCTTAGCGTAGCGACGTAGCGATCGGTCGAGCATGGCATACGGAACGTATATCGCTCGTGTACTCAAGGTTGTATGGGTACGTGTCATTGCACTGTGCCCGACCCTCGGCTATTACCGGCGCGGGCGGTATCGCCGCGTTCCTCGCGGCCTGCGGCAGCTCCGGATCCAGCGCGGACACGGGCGCGGCCGGCGCGTCAGGCGCCGCNGGACGCACCTGGTCGTTCACGTTGCGCAAGGGCGTGCTCTTCTCTGACGGCACCCCGCTGGACGCGCCGACCGTGAAGGCGTCGTTCGACCGGCTGCTGGACCCGGCGAACAAGTCCGCCGCCTTGTCCGCCTTCGCGTCAGTCCTCAAGGCCGGCGGCGTGGCGGTGTCGGGGGCGGACACGGTGGTCTTCCACCTCGAGCGGCCGTTCTCCGACTTCCCTTACCTGGTCTCCGCGGGCAACTACAACGCGGTCGTGCTCAAGAGCGACTACAAGGTCGGCACGTTCGCCACGAAGGCGATCGGCACCGGGCCGTTCCGGCTCGACTCCTACGACGTCGGCCAGGGAGCCTCACTGCGCCGCAACCCGAAGTACCGGGACGCCGGCAAGCCGTACCTCGACGGAGTCAAGGTGACCTTCCACAAGGACGCCCAGGCCGACCTACTGGCATTGCAGAGCGGCGCCATCGACGCGCAGATCCTGTCCGAGGCCGACCTCGTCGTCCCGATCGCCGGAAGCAACTCCATCGCCGTCGACAAGGCCAGCGGTACCAGCCTGACCGCGTTCACCCTACGCGTCGACAGGCCGCCGTTCACGAAGAAGGAGGTCCGGCAGGCCATCTCCTACGCGCTGGACCGGCCGGGTGTCCTCACCGCCGTCTACAACGGGGTCGGCGTCATCGGCAACGACCACCTTCTCGCGCCCGCGTTCGCGGCCGCACCGAAGGACCTCGCGCAACGCGCGAAGGACGCGGCGAAGGTCCGGTCGCTGCTGTCCGCCGCGGGGTCGAGAATCTGCGGTTCACCCTCAGCTTCGACGCCCCGAACAAGGCCTACGCGCTGGTCATCCAGGACCAGCTCAAGCAGGTGGGGATCACCGTCGATCTCGACCAGCAGACCTCCGACGTGTTCTACGGCGGCAATCAGGAGACCGACACCCCCTGGCNGTTCACCACCGCGAACCTCGTCGGCTGGGTGGGCCGCCCGACGCCGAGCCAGTTCATCATCCCGATGGTGAAGAGCCACGGGGTCTGGAACGGTTCGAAATACGCCANCCCCGCCTTGGACGCCGCGGCCGACGCCTACGACGCCGCGACCGACCCCGCCGAGCGGAAGAAGCAGGCCGAGATCATCGCGCGGGCCCTTCACGAGGACGTGCCGGTCATCATCACCGTGTGGTCCGGGGCCGTCCGGGCCTACCGGTCCGACCGGGTCAGGGGGCTACGCGCCCACCCGTCGGCCTTCCTCGACCTGACAACCGTGAGCCGGGCCTGATCCGGCATGGTGCGTTTCCTGGCCCGGAGGTTGGCGGCGATCCCCGTCACCATGCTGGCGGTCAGCTTCCTGGTGTTCATCGCCACCGAACTGATCCCCGGCGACGTGGCGCGCGTCGTGCTGGGTCGGGAGGCCAGCCAGGCGTCGGTGGACGCGCTGCGCCACCAGCTGCGTCTCGACGAGCCGCTGATGCCCCGCTACCTGCACTGGCTGGGTGGGTTCGTCACCGGTGACTGGGGGCGCTCCTACACGCTCGGGGTCGACGTTCGCCCGCTGGTGATCGAACGTCTGCTCGACAGCGCGACGCTTGCCCTGCTCGCCTTCGTCCTGCTGGTGGTCTTCAGCGTGAAGCTGCACTGGCTGCCCTCGTCGGCGCAGGCACCGCCGGGGGCTGATCCGCTGACCTCGATCCGGCATCTGCTGCTGCCCGCGGTCTGCCTGGTCCTGCTGTGCACCGGCTATGTCGCCAGGCACGTGCGGGCGAGTACAGCCGCGGTCCTCGCTAGCCCGTTCATCCGGGCGATGCGGGTGCGTGGCATGTCCGAGGCGCAGCTCGTGCGAGGGCACGTGCTGCGCAACTCGCTGGTGCCGGCGACGAGCGCGCTCGCCGTGCAGCTGCAGTTCCTGCTCGCGGGACTGGTGACCGTCGAGCTGCTGTTCGGTTACCAGGGCATCGGCGACCTGCTGCTGTCGTCGGCGACCTGCTGCTGTCGTCGGCGACCAGCTGCTGTCGTTGGCGACCAGCAAGGACGTGCCGACCCTGCAGGCCGGCGCGATCGTGCTCGGCGCGGTGGGAATGGGCATCTACGTCGTCGCCGACCTGGTGTACGCGCCGCTCGATCCGCGCGTGCGGGTGGGGAGGGCGCGGTGAACGACATCACGGTGGATTCCGCGGCGAGCGTCGCGGCTGGCCCCGCGGTCGGCGGTGCGCCGGGCCGGTCGGCGGCGGATCCGACGCACCGCCGACGGCGCGGATCGCTAGACCAGCGGCGGCTCGTCCGCCGGCCGTCGTTCGCGGTCGTCGACGTGCTCGCGGTCTTCCCGAATCTGGTCGCGGCCGTGGTGGTGGTGGCGCTCGTGGGCCGCTCGACGACCACCCTCGTCCTGGTCATCGGAACGTTCTTCGTCCCGATCGTGACCCGCAGTGTGCGGGCGGCCGTGCTGGTCGAGTGGGAGAAGCCCTATGTCGAGGCCGCCCGGCTGCGCGGCGAGCCGTTCTGGTCGCTGCTGTGGCGGGNGNNNNT
>NZ_JPHT01000009.1:0-122618 GCF_000733325.1 Frankia sp. Allo2 | reverse complement strand
ACNNGACCGGAACCGTGCTGGTCGAGGCGCCGTCGTCGCTGGGCGACGCGGTCTTCGCCGCCTCGACCCTGTCCTTTCTCGGACTCGGCCAGCCACCGGGATCCCCGGAGTGGGGGGCCTCCGTGGCCGACAACCGGGTCTTCCTCCAGCAGGGCTGGTGGACGGTGCTGTTCCCGGCGCTCGCCGTCGGAAGTCTCGTCATCGGTGTCGCGCTGATCGCCGACACCCTGCGGGAACAGGAGACCCGGCGATGAGCGACGCGGCGATGAATGGCCAGGCGATGAATGGCCAGGCGGTGGGCGGCCCGGTGGTGGGCGAGGCCGTGGCCGCCGGGGGGCTTGTCGTCGATGGACTGACGGTGAGCTACCCATCGTCCGGCGGACCGGCCGTTGCGGTCGACGGCGTCAGCCTGCGGGTCCGACCCGGCGAGACCTACGGCCTGGTCGGAGAGTCGGGGTGCGGCAAGAGCACGCTGGCCGCAGCGCTCGCGGACGTGCTGCCCGGCGGGGGTGCCATCGACGCCGGCCGCATCGTGCTCGACGGGATGGACGTGCGGGCCCTGTCCGCCCGGGAGCGCAGGCGGTGGCGGGCCGACGCCTTCGCTATGGTCCACCAGGGCACGAGCAGCAGCCTGGACCCCACCGTGCGGGTCGGCGCGCAGGTGGCGGAGGCCTGCCGGCTGGCGGGGCTATCCCGGGCCGAGGCCCGGTCCCGGGCCGTCGAGCTGCTCGGCGCGGTGCGGCTGCCAGCGCCCGCGACGATCGCGCGACGCTGGCCGCACGAACTCTCCGGGGGCCAGCAGCAGCGGGTCGGCATCGCAGCGGCCCTCGGGCAGCCCCCGCCTGCTCGTCCTGGACGAGCCGACCACCGGCCTTGTCGCCGCCGTCCCGCGGGTGGGGGTGAGCAGGCGGGAACGCAGGATGCCGGCGGTGCCCGGGCAACCGCCGCCGCCGACCGACCGGCCGGTGGGCTGCACCTTCGCCGACCGGTGTGCGCTCGCCGACGAGGTGTGCCATGCGTCCGAGCCGCCGCTCGCCCCCGTCGCCGACTCCCCCGGCGGCCGCGCGGTGCACTGCCATCTGGACGCCGCCGATCTGCCTGTGCTCCCGCCACTGCCGGCGGCGGGCACCGGGGTGATGGCGGAGAAGGAGAATGTCTGATGTCGGAGAAACCGGAGAGGACGCCCCTGCCATGACCGACGAGATTCCCGCCATCGACCTGGANGCGGCGCTGGCCGAGGACGCGCCCGCGGACCTGCTGCTGCGCGTGCGCGAGGCGGCCGAGCGGATCGGCCTGATCCAGGTGGTCAACCACGGCGTTCCGCTGGAGCTGATCGAGGNTTTCGAGCGTCGGGTCGAGCGCGTCCTGCGTCTGCCGCGGCCGGAGAAGGCGAAGTTGGCCAGCCCCACCGGACACCCCTTCCGGGGCTGGCGGCAGTGGCCCGACGACCTCGGCCGCCTCGAACTCGAACGGTATTCCGTGGGCCAGTTCGACAACCCGGCCGATGCCGCCGCCGCAGGCGTGTCCGAACGGTGGCTCGGGCTCTACAAACACGGCAACGTCTGGCCGCCGGAGGACCCCGACCTGCGCGGGGTCACCTTCGCCTACGCCAAGGCGGCCGTGGTGCTGGCCCAGCGGGTGCTCGGCCTGTACGAGCGGCTGCTCGGACTACCGGCAGGCAGCTTCCCGGACGCCGAGCCGCACCACATCAACATGATCGTCAACGACTACCCGACCTGGACCTACCCGGACACGGTCGCTGAGGAGGAGAAGCTTCTCCTGCTGGAGCACACGGACGGCTCGGCGGTGACCATCCTGCACCAGCACGGCGAGTACTCCGGGCTCCAGGCGCAACAGGCCGACGGCACCTGGATTCCGGTGCCCGTCGTGCCCGGGGCGTTGCAGGTGTTCTCGGGGACAATCCTCACCCGCTGGACCAACGGTCTGTTCCGGCCCGTCCGCCACCGGGTCGTGGCCGGCGGCAGTGCGACCCGGCAGTCGACCGGGATCTTCTACCATCCGAGTCTGGACACCGTGCTGGAACCGCTGCCGGCCTTCGTCGGGGAGGACGGCACGGAGTTCGAGCCCGTTGTCCTGGGCGAGATCGACGAGACCAACGTCGAGAACTACCTGAAGGTCTTCGGCCGGCCGGAGCAGGTGGCCGCGTGGCGGGAGGGCCGTCCGTTCGTCTCGGAGCTTGCGGAGACCTCCGCCGGCCNCTGACCTGGGCGGCCGCACTGCCGTCGGAATCCGACCGGTCATTTCATCCCTCTCATCCCATATGCGTCATCTGATCGGCTCCCCAGGTGCCGTAATCGCGTGCCGTAATCGCGTGCCGGAGAGGGTATCGAGGGGCTCCAGGAGGCTGATCACGAGCGGACANTCTCCTTGCGGTTTCGCAACGACTGCGTGTCGGTTATGGAAAGCACCGCCGGCGCGACCCCTCCCTGCGTGTGTCATCGGCTTGATGGCAGAGGCTCCCCAGGTGAGAGGACGTCGACATGATCCGCGGGCTGGCTCGTACCCGGGTCCGGAGCGCGAGGACACGTGACGGGAGGAGAGCTTTCCTGCTCGCGGCCGTAATCATTTTACTTTCCATGGCGACATCGTCGCCGGTCNGGGCGGCCGGCGGTCCCACCCGCGGCGAGGGCGTCGCGGTTCCCTTCGAGGGGTTCACGGATCGAAACGGGGGCCCGACATCGATCGGCGGTGCGGTCGGTGTGGACCTGGTGCTCGGGTCGACCAGCCGACCGTACCTTCCCTGCCAGAACTACGACCCGCGGGCCCGTACGGGCGACGCCTTCGTCAACGCCTGCCAGGAACGGGGAAGTTACACCACCTACTCCCGCTTCCCTCCCGGCGGAGGCCTGCTTTTCCCGGCTGGCTACTTCATGGGCAACAGCCAGCCCGATCTGGTCCGGGGTGGTCTGCTGCGGACCGGCTGGGGAGCGCGCACCGCCGGCCTGTCGTTCGAGTTCTACCCGGATCAGGCGCATGACGCCGAGATCGTCCATTCGCGTTTCTACATCGACCGGTTCGACCATTGGACACACGGCTGGACGTACTCCGTCGCCATCGGCCGCATCGCCCTCACCGCCCTCGGCGACCCCGGAACCGCTCGGATCAGCGGGCAGCTGACCGACCGCGGCCGGCCGCCGGCACCGGGCCGGGTGCGGATCGTCATCTTCGGCGGCCACGCCCGTTCCTCCACCGGCTATCCGATCTCCTCCTTCGCCGTCCGCACCAGCACCGGGTCATCCGACTGGAGCAGCGGAGCGCTCTACGCCGGCCCGCAGCGCATCACCGTCACCGACACCGCGACGCATCGGGAATGCGTCCTGGAACGCCCGCGCGTCCTCGGCCCGGACAGCAGGATCGACCTCGATCTCTCCCGGCCGGGTTTCGGCCAGCCCGGCAGCACCTGCACGCCCTGACCACCCGCGTGGCTTGACCACCCGCTCGGACGTCGTCTACGCAGGGTGATATATCCAGGACATAGGGTGCCTATTCATTCCGGGATGACTGTAGATATTGCACATAGAGTGACGCCGTCGCTCCTTTTGGAAATTCGACGATGCCGGCTCAACGGCGTTTGGCCGAAGGCACATACGATTCCGCTATCACGTCATATGCGATNTTGTGCCGATACTTCGGTGCTCTCGGCATGACGTAACCGCCGCATCAGGACTGCCGTATCAAGGAGGCCTCAGATCGACCGCCACGAGCTCATCGATCTCACTCGACGGGCGCTCAAAATCGCGATGGACAAGACGACCGACATGGTGCCCGCGGAGCGCCGCCAGCCGGCCTTGGCGTACACGGGCCAGGGACGCTTCGAGCGCGAGCGCGAGCTTGTCCTGCGCTCTCCGCAGCTTGTCGGCTACCGCTCTGAGTTGCCGGCCCCCGGAAGCTACTGCACGAAGACCGTCATGGGCGTTCCCGTGCTTCTGACCCGGGGCGAGGACGGCACGGTCAGGGCTTTCCAGAACGTCTGCGCCCATCGCCAGGCGCCAGTCGCGGAGGGCTGTGGCGCGGCAGAGCGGTTCGTCTGCCCGTATCACGCCTGGGTGTATGACGCCCAGGGTGACTTCGTCGGCGGACCCGGCCGTGAAGGTTTCCCCTCGACGATGGCCGGGAAGCCCCGTCTCACGCAACTGCCCGCCGCGGAGCATTCCGGATTCCTGTGGGTCGGTCTCCAGCCGGACAGCGGTCCCCTGGACATCGATGCCCACCTGGGAGAGCTCGGTCCGGAACTCGCGTCCTGGGACATCGGTAGCTGGGCCTCGGTGGGCGAGAAGGTGCTCGACTTCCCGATCAACTGGAAGTTCGCGCTCGACACGTTCGCCGAGAACTATCATTTTGCCACGGTGCNCCGGGACACGTTCGCGCTGATCACCAAGAGCAACTGCGCGCTGTTCGACTCCTTCGGCCCGCACCATCGGCTGGTCTTCCCGATGCGGCACATCACGGACCTCGCGGACAAGCCCGAGGAAGAATGGGAACCACTGCACAACCTCGTGGTGATCTACGCACTGTTCCCCAACATCGTCCTGTCGGTCACTGTCGCCAACGGCGAGGTGTTCCGGGTCTATCCCGGGAGCGGACCGGGTCATTCGATCACCTATCACCAGAACGCGTCGCCGATGGATCTCACGGACGAGGCGACGCGAACCGCCGCGGACGAGATCTTCGAGTACGCGCACGCCACGGTGCGCGACGAGGACTACCGCATGGCGATCGACATCCAGAAGAACATGGCGTCGGGGGTGCGGCCCGAGCTTGTCTTCGGACGCAACGAGCCGGGGCTGCACCATCGTCATGCGGTTATCGACGAGGCGCTCGCCGCATTCGGCGGGTAGCGCCGGTCCGGACGGGCCCCGCGCCGACCCCTGGCGCGGGTGGGCCGGGGCCCAGGGCTGCGGCGAGGTAGCAAATCATCATTGATCGACTACGAAGCGTGGCGGCTCTGGTAGCTCCCTCGCGGGGCTGAGAGTCGGGCGGTGTGGTTTCGGCAGTGCGTGGTCGGTCGCTGGCCGCGTGGACGGGAATACTGATTTTTAATGCGTGATGTCGTCGGATCATGACTTCGTGGATCATGATGGTTTCAAGGTCAGATCGACGTCGTCGAAGGCCCGGTTGGCGATCTGCCCGCCTTTGAGTACCGACCACAGCCCTTCCACCGGGTTCAGGTCGGGCGCGTACGAGGGCAGCGCCACCACAGTCAGCCACAGTGTGTTCGCAGCGATGAAAGCGGCCATCTCCGCGCACAGGTGCCGGTTGAGGTTGTCCCAGACCAGCACGACCGGCCGGCCCAGCCGCTTGTGCACGGCCACGACCAGATCCCGGATAGTCCCGCCAGGAGAACGACTTCGGCTCGTCGCGGCGGCCCCGGTGTTTCACCGGTCCGCTTCAACCTGTGCGACCGGCTCGTCCCGGGCGAACCGTTCGGCCGCGTCCCTCCGGACCGGTTCCCGGCGATCCCGTTCCGTGGCGGTCAGCCCGCCACCCGTCGCGTACCTCGTACCAGCCGGCTACCCGAACAGAACGCGCACCACTCACCCAGAGATCACAATAAGGTGAAGGATAATCGTGCTTCCACACAACTTCGCGGATTAAAACTCAGTAGCCCGCCTGGACCGCCTCAAGCTGACGGCAGCCGCCAACACGCGGACCGGGGCTGCGGCCCAGCACCTGCTGCTCATCGCTGTCGCACAGACCGCGCCCTGCAGCGGGGGCTGACCGGATCAACGGGGCATAACCTCACGCACCGCTCCACACTGTCAGTCGGGTCATGTTCGCTGTGCCTCGGCGCCGGACGCTCTCCCACGGGCGGGATTGACGTCGCTGGCGTACTCGCGGTGGACGAACCGCCCAGGTCGAACGCGGCGTTGGCGTCATGGTCGATCACCAGCCGGCAGGCCTCACCACGTGGCTGGGAACCCGCCGCCACCAGGTGGAGAAGGACAAGGCGTTGCTGGCCGGCCTCTGGCCCGGCTGGAAACCGGCCATTCGCTGGGGCCTTGCTCCGGACCTGGCCGCCGCAGTGTAGGGCGGTCTGTAGCCGGGTGCGGACCGTGTCACGAGGGNCTTGGCATGATCGTCAGAACTGTGCGGCAGACTATCGTCCGTGGGGATCAGATTCGCGAGTTGCCGGGCGACCTTCGTGCCGCGTTGCCGGAGGAGCGGGACGAGGGCGACATGTGCGAGCCGCTGATCAAGGCGTACCTGGAGGCCGACCCGGGGTGGACCGAGAGGTTCTCCGAGGTCTGGCAGTGGACAGCCTGGCCTGGCCGTGGCGGGGNGAGTGACATCGGGATCGGCTGAGATCAGAGTCGACGATTCCGCCAGACCGCTCGGCTGCTGGTACGGGCTGGCCAGGAACTTCGGCCCCGAGCACGGCGGCGTCGGTAGCCCATGGCCCGGACGCGGGCGTCCGGCATCCCGTCTTCGCGTGAGATCCCCTCAAGGAGCCCTGTGAGCACCCTCGGTAGTTTCATCTGGTCGATCGCCGACCAGCTTCGGGGTCCCTACCGCCCCAACCAGTACGGCAACGTGATCCTCCCGCTCACGATCCTGCGCCGGCTCGACTGCATCCTCGAGCCCGACCGGGACACGGTCCGCGAGCTCGCGCGGACGTTCGACAACCCGAACCGGCTGAAGATCGAGGTGAAGAAGGCGACCGGCAGGCCGTTCTACAACACTTCCAACTACGGATTCAGCAACCTCCTGGCCGACGCCGACGGGCTGGCGGACAACCTGGCCGACTACGTCGACCGGTTCTCGACGGACGTGGACGTGTTCGAGTACTTCGACTTCAAGAAGGAGATCCTCGCGCTGGAGAAGGCGGGGCTCCTGCGCGAGATCATCACCTCGTTCAAGGCGATCGACCTGCACCCCGATGTGGTGTCGAACGCCGACATGGGCGATGCGTTCGAGTACATCATCCGCAAGTTCAACGAGGCCGCGAACGAGACCTCCGGCGACCACTACACCCCACGCGACGCGATCCGGCTGCTGGTCGACCTGCTCTTCGCCGAGAAGGAGGCCGACCTGTCCGAGGCCGGCATCGTGCGTACCCTCTACGACCCGACCGCGGGCACCGGCGGCATGCTCGCCCTGGCCGAGGAGCACCTGCTCGCGCAGAACCCGGACGCGAACCTGAGCCTGTATGGCCAGGAGTACAACCCGCAGTCGTACGCGATCTGCAAGTCCGACCTGCTCGCCAAGGGCCACGACGCGTCCAACATCGCCTTCGGTAACACGCTCACCGACGACGCCTTCAAGGGCAGGAAGTTCGACTTCTGCATGTCCAACCCGCCCTACGGCGTCGACTGGAAGCAGTACGCCAAGAAGGTCACCGAGGAGCGCGACGAGGCGGGCCCGTACGGCCGGTTCGCCCCCGGCCTGCCGGCGACCTCGGACGGGCAGATGCTCTTCCTGCTCCACCTGGCCCACAAGATGCGGGCGCCCAAGGACGGCGGCGGCCGGGTCGGGATCATCATGAACGGCTCGCCGCTCTTCAACGGCGCCGCCGGGTCCGGCCCCTCCGAGATCCGCCGGTGGCTGCTGGAGAACGACCTGGTCGAGGCGATCGTCGCGCTGCCGACCAACATGTTCTTCAACACCGGCATCGCCACGTACATCTGGATCCTCGACAACACCAAGCACCCCGACGCCAGGGGCCTGGTCCAGATCATCGACGGCACCTCGTTCTGGACCAAGATGCGCAAGAACCTCGGTTCCAAGGGCCGTGAGATCTCCGACACCGACCGCGAGAAGGTCGTCAGCCTGTACGTCGACTTCCTCGACGCCGACCCCGACTACTCCAAGGTGCTGAGCAACGACGAGTTCGGCTACTGGACCATCACCGTCGAGCGACCCCTGCTTGGCGAGGACGGCAAGCCGGTCGTCGACCGCAAGGGTCAGCGCAAGCCCGACCCGAAGAAGCGCGACACCGAGAACGTCCCCTTCACCTACGGCGGCTCGACCGCCGGCCGGGCCGGCAAGATCGAGGTCATCAACGCCTACTTCGACGCCGAGGTGAAGCCGCACGTCCCCGACGCCTGGATCGACTGGGCNAAGGNNAAGNCCGGCTACGAGANCCCCTTCNCCCGCCACTTCTACAAGTACGTCCCACCCCGCCCCCTCGCCGAGATCGACGCCGACCTGGAGAAGCAGGTCGCCAAGATCCTCGACCTGCTGCGAGAGGTCGAGGGTGATCGCTGAGAGGCTCGACCTCGTCGACTCCGGTGTGTCCTGGCTCGGGAAGGTCCCGCCGCACTGGACCACAAAGCCACTGTGGTCCATGTTCGAACGCATCAAGGATGTGGACCATCCGGAAGAGCAGATGCTGTCCGTCTTTCGCGAGTACGGCGTCGTGGCGAAGGACTCGCGCGACAACATCAACAAGACTGCCGAGAACCGCAGCATCTACCAGCTCGTCCACCCAGGCTGGCTGGTCGCCAACCGGATGAAGGCATGGCAAGGTTCGGTTGGCATCTCCTCGCTCCGCGGGATCGTTTCCGGTCACTACATCTGCTTCGCGCCGCGCCATAGTGAGGACGCCCGCTACCTCAACTGGCTCCTTCGCTCGACCACCTACACCAACGGCTACGCACTGCTCTCGCGCGGAGTGCGCATCGGTCAGGCCGAGATCGACAACGACGAGTTCCGGCTGATGCCGATCCTGCTCCCGCCGCTAGGGGAGCAGCGCGCCATCGCCGACTACCTCGACCGCGAGACCGCCCGCATCGACACGCTTATCGAGGAGCAGCAGCGCCTGATCGAGATGCTCCGCGAGCGGCGGCAGGATCTGATCCGAGCGGCGATCCTCGGATCGGCAAACCCCTTCTCACCACCTGCTGAAGCAGCGTTCACCGCGATTGGTCACCACTTCTCAGTGACCCTCGGGAAGATGTTGGATGCTGGCAAGGCGGTTCGTGCCGAAGATCGGCTGCTCCCCTACATCCGAGCTGGGAATATTCAGGACGCCGGGCTGAAGCTCGACGACGTGAAGGAGATGCCCTACTCGGAGGCGGAGGCGGCGAACCTCAACCTACTCAAGGGCGACTTGCTCGTAGTTGAGGGCGGAGCCGTCGGGACGAACGCGTTGGTTCGGGAGGACATGCCTGGGTGGTCCTTCCAGAAGACCGTCAACCGACTCCGTCCACTCGGTAATTGGTCGTCCGCTTGGCTGGGTTATGTCCTGCGGACCTACCGGGACATCGGCGTGATTGACATCGTATGCAACAAGTCGACGATTCCGCACCTGACGGCCGAGAAGCTCCGCGCCATGCGCATTCCTTCCGTGGATCCGCAGGAGCAAGTGCTCGTGGCCGCAAGACTTGATCGTCAGACCATAAAGATCGATGTCCTGATCGAGGAGACCGCGCGATTCATCGAGCTCTCCCGAGAGCGCCGGTCGGCGCTCATTACCGCCGCCGTGACGGGACAGTTCGACGTTGGCGAGGCCGCCTGATGGCCGACCACAACGAGGTCGTCTTCGAGTCCGAGATCTGCGCGTACCTGGAGGCTCACGGGTGGCTGTACTCGGCGAACGACACCGGGTATGACCGTGAGCGGGCGCTCTTCCCCGCGGATGTGTTCGCCTGGTTGGAGGAGACTCAGCAGGCGGCGTACGGGAAGGCGTTGAAGGCGGCCGGGTCGGCGGCGAAGTTCCTCGATGTGCTGGCCACGGCGCTCGACAGGCCGCTGGAGCACGGCGGCGGGACGTTGAACATCCTGCGTAACGGGGTCGTCTACATCGGTGGTGGCCGGTTGAAGCTGGCGCAGTTCCGGCCGGAGACCAGCCTGAACGCGACGACGACTGCGCAGTATGCGGCGATGCGGGTGCGGGTGATGCGGCAGGTGCGCTTCTCGACCGCCGATCAGCGCAGCATCGACCTGGTGTTCTTCGTCAACGGGCTGCCGGTGGCGACGGTGGAGCTGAAGACGGACTTCACGCAGTCGCTGGACGAGGCGATCCGCCAGTACCGCAAGGACCGGCGCCCGGTTACGAACGGTCGGGCGGAGCCGTTGTTGTCGTTCGGGCATCGGGCGCTGGTGCACTTCGCGGTCTCCAACGACCTGGCGGCGATGACCACCAGGTTGGAGGGGGAGAAGACGCACTTTTTGCCGTTCAACATCGGCCATGACGGCGGGGCGGGGAACCCGCCAGGTGCCGAGGGGCGGTCGGCGACGGCGTACCTGTGGGAGCGGGTCTGGGAGAAGGACGCCTGGCTCACCATCGTCGGGCGGCTGATGATCGTGGAGACCCGGGAGGAGTGGGACGTCGCGACGGGGACGTCGGTGCGACGTACCAGCATGCTCTTCCCGCGGTTCCACCAGTGGGAGGCCGTGACGACCATCGTCGACGCCGTACGCGAGGAGGGCGTCGGCCACCGGTACCTGATCGAGCACTCGGCCGGGTCGGGGAAGACGAACACGATCGCCTGGACCGCACACCGGCTGGCGCGGCTGCACGTGGACGACGAGAAGGTCTTCGACACGGTCCTCGTGGTCGTGGACCGGACGGTGCTTGACGGGCAGCTTCAGGAGGCGATCCGGCAGATCGACGGGTCCGGCAGGATCGTGGCCACGATCAGCCCGGAGGACGTCCGCAAGGCTGGCGCGACGTCGAAGTCCGGGCTGCTGGCCGCCGCGCTGCGGAACGGCGAGCTGATCATCGCGGTGACGGTGCAGACGTTCCCGTTCGCGATGGACGAGATCCAGGCGGACAAGGGGCTGACGGGCAGGAAGTTCGCCGTGATCGCCGACGAGGCGCACTCGTCGCAGTCCGGCAGGATCTCCTCCCAGCTGAAAGCCGTGCTCACCGCCGAGGAGATCAAGGACCTCGCCGACGGCGGCGAGGTCGCCCTGGAATCGCTTCTGGCGGCGCGGATGAGCGAGCGGGCCGACTCGCCGAACATCTCCTACTTCGCGTTCACCGCGACCCCGAAGGCCAAGACGCTGGAGATGTTCGGGCGGAAGGGGCCGGACGGGAAGCCGGTCGAGTTCCACCTGTACTCGATGCGGCAGGCGATCGAGGAGGGGTACATCCTCGACGTTCTGCGTGGCTATCAGTCGTACGACACCGCGCTGAAGATCGCCGGTAAGGCCACCGCCGACAGCGAAGTCGAGGAAAGCGCCGCGCGTAAGGGGCTGATGCGGTGGGTGAAGCTGCACCCGACCAACATCAGCCAGAAAGTCCAGATCATCGTCGAGCACTTCCACGCCAACGTCGCCCACCTGCTGGAGGGCAGGGCGAAGGCGATGGTCGTCACCGACTCGCGCAAGGCCGCGGTGAAGTACAAGAAGGCGATCGACGCCTACATCGCTCGCCGGGTCGCGGAGGATCCGTCGTACACCTACCGCACGCTGGTCGCCTTCTCCGGGTCGGTGACGATGGACGAGAACGAGGTGTGGACCTCGGAGTGGGGGCCGGTGCCGGCGGAGGACGTCGAGTTCACCGAGACCAACCTCAACCCCGGCGCCGGCGCGGACCTGGCCGCGGCGTTCAAGGGCGGGACCTACACGATCATGCTGGTGGCCAACAAGTTCCAGACCGGCTTCGACCAGCCGCTGCTCTCGGCGATGTACGTCGACAAGAAGCTCTCCGGGGTCACCGCCGTGCAGACGCTCTCCCGGCTCAACCGCACCCACCGCACCGCGGGCGGGGAGATCAAGCGCACGACGTTCGTCCTCGACTTCGTGAACACGCCCGACGACATCCGGGCCGCGTTCGAGCCGTACTTCACCGGTGCGACCCTGGAGACCGAGACCGACCCGTACGTCGTCGCCCACCTCGCCGCCAAGCTCGCCCAGACGGGGATCTACACCGCCGACCAGGTACGGAACGTCGCCGAGTTGTGGGTGAAGCGGAAGGGTAACANCGCGCTCTCGGCCGCGATCGCTCCGGCGAAGCACGAGTTCGCGAGCCGCTACGCCGCCGCGATCGAGGCCGACGACAAGGTCACGCTCAGCACCCTCGACCTGTTCCGTCAGGACGTCTCCACCTACGTCCGGCTCTACGACTTCATGAGCCAGATCGTCGACTACGGCGACCCGCACCTGGAGATGCTCTCCATCTTCCTACGCCTCCTGGAGAAGGTCATCGCCGACTCCTCCTGGGCCGCCGAGGTCGACCTCTCCGACGTCGTCCTGGTCGGGGTCAGACACGAGAAGCGGATCGCCGTCGACATCTCGCTGACCGGCGACGGCGAGCTCAAGGGAATCAGCGCCGCCGGGACCGGCGCCCGCAAGGAGCCCAGGTACGTCGCGCTCCAGGTCGTGATCGACAAGATGAACGACCTCTTCGGCGCCGAGTCCTTCACCGAGTCCCAGATCCGCGAGTTCGTCGACGGCCTGGTCCAGCGACTCCTCGCCTACCCCGACCTCGTCAGGCAGACCCAGGTCAACTCGAAGAAGCAGTTCATGGACTCCGACGACTTCAAGGCCGTCGTCACCGAGGCCGTCCTCGACAACCAGGANGCCCACAACACCATGGCCGACTACTTCTTCAGCGACGGCCCTGGGATCAACAGCGTCATCCTTGCCCTCGCGGACGCCTTCTACGAGGTCGCCACGTCACAGGAGACCGACTGACAGAATGTCCGGTCAGGGGCGCTTTCGTCCCTCGGGAAATCGGCCTGCTCCGAGCCACCGGCATCAGTCGGGTCACGGCGTCCAAAGCGTCGGCATGGCCGTCGCGAGATGACCGAACGCCGCCTACAGAAACCCGATCACCGGATCCTGGCCCTCTGCCTCCGAAGACCGTGACCTACCGAAACCGGTCCCTCACCGCGCCAGTATAGCGGCGCTCCAGAGCCCATAGGCGCGGGTCTCGCGCCGGATCCGCCAGCACCCGTCGTGACCGGCCACCGAGCCCTGGGCGCGCTGCGTCGATCATGCGTGCCTGAGCAAGGGCGTACTCGGCGGGGCGCCACCGGANCCGGTCATGTTCAGCCCGAGGCCGAGCTCGCCTTGCCCGGCCGAGAGTGGTTGGTCCGTGACGGGGCAGGGCGCTGGCTTGGACCATCTCAGGGTGGGTAGGAGACTCATGCCAGCGTAATGGCTACTCAAGATCCACGGTCACGCGGCGCAGGCGCTCGGGTGTGCACCTCGTGAACCCGGACGACGAACCAGCACCCGGCAGCCGCCGGCACCCCGGGACACACAGAGTGCCCGTGACCTGCACGAACACACACATGACGGCACTATGCGATACTAGACGGCAGGCTGTCCTACGGGCTTTTAACCGGCGGGTTTCCCGCCCTGCAGCTGCCGCGAACCTTGAACGATATTGGTTTGGCCTGCATCGTTCGAAAAATTGACCCTCCGGCGCGGGTCCGTCGGGCCGCGCGTGTGCTCGATGTGTGCTCATTGTGTCGTCACCCGCTAAACGATCTCCGTTTGTCGCGCTGCGTCGCGGGCGAACCCGGCCGCCGGGAGAGGCGGGCTCGCGGCGATGTACCAGATGATTTTGATCGCTATGGCGGGCCAGTGCTGCTATGTCGGAGATCAACAAGCCGAGAAGTCCTGATATCTGACTATGCCTGCGGTCGCGCGGTCGGCTCCGACGCACGAGTCTTGTCAACGGTTTCCGAAAACTGGATCTGGATCTGGCTCAGCCACCCCGGGCGGGCTGGACGCCCCGGCCCCCGGCACCGCCACCGCCCCCACCGCCCCCACCCGCGCCGAACAGCCCGCCCCCGCCGCTCAGAGCTCCGCCTCTGGTGGACGATGAGTTCGTGCGTGCCGACGGCAGCGCCGCGTGCAGGTCGGCGAGGATGACCTGGTTACCGGCGGTGAGGCCGGACGTCACCTCGGTCCGGTCGGCCCCCACCGCCCCGGTGGTCACCCGGACGGTCACCGCCTTGCCCTTCCGCAGGACCGAGACCGTGCTCAGCCCGCCGACCCGGTGCACCGCCGAGGTCGGCACGGTCAGCATGTTCCGGACCTCCCGTACCACGATCGACACGGTCGCGCCGGTGCCGTCGAAGAGCTTCGTCCGCGTCGCCGCCAGTGCGATCTTGACGGGGTAGGTCGTGGTCGACCCGGTTGTGCTGTTCAGGACGCCGATCGAGGAGACGGTGCCGGTCAGCGGCGTCGACACGCCGTCGACGGTGACGTCGGCCCGGTCGCCGGGCCGCACCAGGTCCACGGCGGACAGCGGGACCGTGGTGACGACCTGCTTGCCACCGGCGCCGAGCACGGTGATGGCGTTGGTGCTGGAGAACGCGCCGACGGTCATCCCGGGTGAGATCGAGACGGCGGCCACCGTCCCGGTGACGGGGCTGGTCAGGGTCGTCTCCGCCAGGTTCTGCTGGGCCAGCGCCACCTGCGCGACAGCCGCGTCGATGGCGGCCTGGTCGGCCGCGAGCTGCTCGGCGGTGACGACCCTGGCCGCCCGGCTGGACGTACCGCCGCTGGACGTACCGCCGCCCACGCTGCGGGACGATCCCGCCGAGCTTCCGGAGCGGACGGTCGATCCTCCACCGGAGGAGCTGGGGGCGGGACCGTGGCTGGGGGCGGGAGCCGGCCCACCCGTCGCACCTGGCACCCACGGGGCCGGCGCGCTCAGCGGACGGGCGCTCGAAGTGGCTGGTTGGGTTGGTTGGGTTGGTTGGGCTGGTTCGGTCGGGATGGCCGAGGCGGCCGGAGCTGTCGGAGCGTCGGCTGTCGGAACGCCGGCTGTCGGAACGCCGGCTGTCGGAACGCCGGCTGTCGGAACGCCGGCCGTGCCGAGGTCGCGGACCGCAGCGTCCAGGTTCAGTTTGGCGGCGGCGAGTTGGGACACCAGCGTGGCCAGGTCCGACGGCTGTGACGGCCCTGGCGATGTGCTGTACCTGGCGACGAGGGCACCGATCGCGTGCTGGCACTGGAGGGCGTCAACGGAACCGGTCGGGTCGGGATCCTCGATCTTCACCGTGTACGGCGTGCCCGCGTCTAGACCGGTGAAGGCATAGGAACCGGTCACGGAGGCGACCACGGCGCCGTCCCGGAGCAGAGTGATCGCGTCGTCGGCGCCGGCGGTCCCGCTGATCTTCCCGGTGGCGTCCGACGGGGCGGCGAGGACCGGCGTCGTCGTGTACGTGATCGGCGCGCGGGGCGGCCCGGCGACCACCACGCAGCCTCCGCCGGGGGACGTCAGCTTCCCGAGATCGGCGCCGAGGCCGGCCAGCACGCTGTCGAGGGACGACTGGGCATTCTCGACGTCCTGCTGCGCTGTGGTGACCGCCGTCAGGAGGGTGCCCGGCTCCGTCGTCCCGTTGTCCGTCGTCCCGGCTGGAGCCGCCGCCGGGGTCGGCGCCGGGGAGCGTCCGGTCGAGGAACTGATCAGTTCGATGCCGGCGGACGACGAGCCGCCCCGGAACGAGCTGCCCGTCACGTCTGCCAGGGAGGTGGCCACGNCCCCCGCCGCTGTGAACGTGCCCGGGCCCGTCCCCGAAGCGGTCGCCGACGAGGTCTGGCCCGACTCGTCCGCGGTCAGTGCCAGCCGCGCGTTCGCCAGCGTCGCGTTCGCCGCGTCCAGGGCTCGCCGCAGCGGCCCCGGGTCCAGGCCGGCCAGCGTCTGCCCGGCCGTGACCTGGTCACCGATCGCCACCGGCACGGCGGTCACCGTTCCGGCGACCGGAAACGCCAGTGTCGCCTTGTTGACTGTGGCCACCGTTCCGACCGAGGTGAGGGCCTGGGTCACCGACGCCATGCTGGCGGTGGCCAGCCGGTAGGAGGGCCCCGGGCCCGCCGTGACCGCGAGCCCCGTTCCGACGCCGGTACCAGCCAACAGCACCGCTGCCGTGCCGCCCACCACGACCTTGCGGGGCCGACCCAACCGGCGGCGCGACGGCCGCGGCTTCTCCTCAGGCGCTGCCTTCTCGGACACTGCCCCTTCAGGCATTTGTGGACCCGGTGCGACCGGAGCCGGTGGCGCCGGAGCCCGCACTGCCGCCCCCCTGGCCGCCGAAGCCGCCGCCGCCGAAGCCGCCGCCGCCGAAGCCGCCGCCGCCGAAGCCGGCGGTGCAGCGGCCGTTCGTCTTCGGGCTCAGCGTGATGTGGGTCGCCGTGACGGCGCCAGTGTCGTCGGTCTGGCCGTTCGCGGTCGCGCACTGCCCGACGGCCAGTGCCTTGGCCGTCGCGGTGACCGACTGGGTGTACCTGGTGTCCCCGTTGACCTGCGCAGTGTAGGTGATGGCTGCCCCGCTGCCGCTGCCGCTGCCGCTGCCGCTGCCGGTGACGGTGACGGTCGAGCCGGACACCGAGGCCACCTTGCCCTCCGCGCGCGCGCCGAATTCGTCTCGGAAGCCTCCCGGCCCTCGGGTGCCCAGCGAGCGCGGACGCGGGCTGCCGCTCGGCCGGGGCTGGCCGGTCGGCCGTCGCCCGGCGGTCGGCTGTGTGCAGGCGTCCCCGACCGGCTGGCTGATCAGCACCGTCGTGGCGGTGAACGAGGTGGGCCTCGGCCTGGGGCTGGGCGCCGCCGAGTCCGGCGTGCCACCGGTGCCGCCCGCGCCGCCGGCCGGCGAACCGGATGCCCCGTTCCCGGTCGGCACGTCGGCGGCGAAGACGCACACCCCTGGCCTGACGTCGGCGAGGGTCGCGGCGATGATCTGGGTGAACGTGGTCGTCCCGGTGAACTTCACCGTCACCTGCCCCGACGGCTGGCTCTGGACCTCGATGCTGCCGGAGCTGGCGCTGGCGGCGTCGACCTCGGCGATGGTGCCGAACGCGGCCGGGCCGCCGGCGCCGGATCCACGGCCCCCCTGACCGGGCGGGCCGCCCGGCTGGCCGGTGCTCGGACTGCCCTGTGCCGACGCCGCGGTCGAAGAGCCACCGCAGCCGGCGAGCGCCGCGACCAGCATGGTCGTGGCGGCGGCGAGGGCGAGCCGCGTCGGGCGGCCGCCGGTCAGGGACCTGGTGAGCGGTGCTTGACCAGTCAAGATCTCGATCCTCGTCCTGGGATGGCTACTCGCTGCGGAGTGCGTCGATGGGAGCCAGCCGGGCGGCCCGGCTAGCGGGGTAGACGCCGAAGGCGATACCGATGGCGACGGCCACGGCGATCGCGCCGAGCACCGCCCACCACACGATCGCCACCGGGTTGTCGATGAAGTGCGGCAGCACCAGGGCGCCGGTGATGCCCAACAGCGCGCCGACCACCCCGCCGGCGAAGCTGAGCACGGACGCCTCGGCCAGGAACTGGCGTCGGATCGCCGCCGGTGGTGCGCCCAACGCCTTGCGCAGCCCGATCTCGCGGGTGCGCTCGGTCACCGAGACCAGCATGATGTTCATCACGCCGATCCCGCCGACCAGCAGGGACAGTGCCGCGATGCCGGCCAGCAGCACGGTGAGGGTCTTGCTCACCGAGGTCGCGGTGTCCAGCAGCGACTGCTGGCTGGTGATCGTGAAGTCGGCGCTGGCCGGGTTGGCGATGCCGTGCTGGTTCAGCAGCAGGTCGGTCGCCTCCTGATAGGCCGCTGAGAGCGTGGACGACGAACGTGCCTCGATGTAGATCGAGGAGACCGAGGTGCGGGTCGTCCCGCCGAACAGTCGGCTCGCCGCGGTGGACAGCGGCACGACCGCCTGGTCGTCGAGGTTGCTCGTGGTGTTCGAACCGGCCGGATCGAGCACCCCGACCACCGTGAACGGAATGTTGTTGATCGTCACGCTCTGGTCGACCGGGTCGCGTCGGCCGAACAACTGCTCGGCGGTGTCCGAGGCGAGGACGGTCACCGCCGCCGACTGGGCGTCGTCCGTGGTGGTGAGGAAACGGCCCTCGGCGAGGGTGCGGTTGCGCACCGGGCGCCAGGCCGCAGTCGTGCCGACCACCGTCGTCGTCCAGTTCGTGGCCCCGTTCACCAGCGTCAGTTGGCCCTGCTTGACCGGGGCGACCCCGACGATGTCCGGTGTGGAGACCGGTGACGACAATGCGGCCGCGTCCGTCATGGTCAGCGTCGAGGCGGAGCCGAACCCGCCGCGCAGGCCGGTGGTGGGGCTCGTCGAGCTGCCTGGCGAGACGATGAGCAGGTTGCTGCCCAGGGCACTGATCTGCGATCCGACCTTGTTCTGCGTGCCGACGCCGAGGCCCACGGTGAGCACCACCGCGGCGATCCCGATCAGGATGCCCAGCACAGTCAGCCCGGAGCGCAGCCGGTGCGTGCGGATCGCGTCCCACCCGGTGCGCAGCGTCTCCAGCCAGCCCATCAGGATGCCGCCGTGTCGGACTCGACCAGGCCGTCCCGGATCCGCACGACCCGGTGCGCCCGGGCCGCCACGTCCAGCTCATGAGTGATCAGGACGATCGTCCGGCCCTGCTGGTGCAGCTCGTCGAGGAGGTCCAGCACGTCACCGGTGGCGGTGGAGTCCAGGTTTCCGGTCGGCTCGTCGGCCAGGATGAGCGACGGGTCGCCGACCAGCGCCCGGGCCATCGCGACGCGTTGCTGCTGGCCGCCGGACAGCTCGCCCGGCCGGTGCTCAACCCGGTCGGCGAGGCCGACCCGGTCGAGTGCCGCGACGGCCCGCGCCCGGCGGACCTCGCGGCGCATCCCCCGGTAGGTCAGGGGCAGCTCGACGTTGCGCCACGCGGACAGCGACGGCAACAGGTTGAACTGCTGGAACACGAAGCCGATCCGGCGGTTGCGGATCTCGGCCAGGTCGGCCTCGCTCATCCCGCCGACGTCCTCCCCAGAGAGCCGGTAGCTGCCCGAGGTGAGCACGTCGAGGCAGCCGATGATGTGCATCAGCGTCGACTTCCCGGACCCGGACGGCCCGACGATCGCGACGTACTCGCCGGTTCCGATCCGGGCCGAGACACCACGCAGCGCCGTGACGTCCAGCGATCCCGCCCGGTAGGACTTGGTCACCTGGTCCAGCTCGATGACAGGGGCGTTGACGACGAGGGTGTCGTTGTCCGAATACGGCGGGAGCGGCGTCGCCGGACCCGCCGTCCCTCCCGACCTTGCCTGCTCTTGCCCTGCCTGCTCTTGCCCTGCCTGCTCTTGTCCTGTCTGCTCTTGTCCTGCCGGTTCCTCCGGCGTCCAGGCCAGTTCGTTTTCCGTTGTCCCGACCNCCTCAGCCNCCCCCGCCGAAGCCGCCGCCCCGACCAGCGGAGCCGCCACCCCCGCCTCCGGGGAAACCGCCTCCGCCGCCGAACCCGGCACCGCCCCCGAACCTGCCCGTACCGCCCTGGCCCGTGGCCCGGCCCGGGCCGGTTCCGGACCCGCTCCGGGTGGCCACCTGCGGGGTGTCGACCACGACCTTGTCGCCTTCCGACAGCCCGGAGACGACCTGCGTGAAGCCGCCTCCGGTGGGTCCGGTCGTCACGGTCGTGGCGGTCTTCCTGCCGTTGGACAGGACGTAGACCGTGGGCTTGCCGTCGGCCTGAGTGATCGCCGCTGTCGGGACGACCAGAACGTCGCCGAGCTGCTTGTAGGTCAACGAGACTGTCGCGGTGTCACCCGCGTGCATCCCGCCGGGGCTGCCGGTCACCTTGATCATAACCGGGAAGGCTGCCGTCCCTCCGGAGCTCGACGCGATGAGGCCGACCGACGACACCGTCCCGTAGACCGTGTTCCTGCCGGCGTCGGAGGTGCCCGCACCGCCCTGGCTCGCGGGACCGGAACCGGCTCCCGGCCCGCCGCTACCGCCAGTTCCACCGCCACCACCGCCACCGCCGCCACCGGGGAGCCGGCCGATCGGCACGCCTCCGGTGCCACCCGTGCCCGGCACGATCGTCGCCTGGTCGCCCTTCGCGATCAGACCGACCCCGCTGGAGTCCACGGTGGCGTTTACGATCCACGAGTCGGTGCTGATCACCAGGATCTGTGCGCCGGACGACGAGCCGGACGAGCCCGACCCCGAGCCCGACCCCGACCCCGACCCCGACCCGGCGGCCGACCCCAGGCCGGACGAGGCGGCGCCGCCCGATCCGGACCCGCCTGCCGAGCTCGCGGATCCGCCGGACTGGCCTGATCCGCTCCCGCCGGAGGATGCCGCCACCTGCTGGCCGACCACCAGGGACAGGCTCGCCACGACACCCTTGACCGGTGCGGTGAGAGTCGCGCCGTCCAGCGCGGCCTGCGCGGTCGACACCCCGTCGGTCGCGGTCGTCACCGAGGCCTGATCGACGGCGAGCTGTGTGCTGGACGCCCCGGAGTCCTGGTCGGAGGCTAGCTTGGCCTGGCTGTTCGCCAGCGTTAGCTTGGCTTGGACGAGACTCGCGGTCAACGACGCCGAGTCGATGGTCGCCAGCGGCTGGCCGGCGTTCACCGGGTCGCCCTCGCCCACCAGGACGCTGGTGACCTTCCCCGCCGCCGTGAAGTTCAGGGCTGCCTCGGTGGCTGGTTCGATCGTTCCGGTCGTCGTGATCGACTGTTTGATGGTCCCGATGCTGGCGGCGACGGTCCGCGACGAGGAGGCGGCCGGCCCGGACGAACCGCCGCGGGTGAACACGTAGGTCGTGACCGCCGCGGCGACGACGACTGCCGTGACCGTGGCGACCACCCACCGGTGGCGCGCGATCAGCCGGACTGGAGAGATCATGAGCCGCCGTTCGCGGATGGCAACTGATTCTGCACGGCGGCAAGCATCGCGGGGATAGCTGAACCTGGCCTTTACGGCACCTGTGCGTCAGCTATGAGTTCACCGGCCCATCGTCGCGGTTGGCGGTCGGGTCGAATGCTGGTGATTGATTGATGTGAATCCGGGGTTTGTGTTGTCGTGCCGTTCCGGCGGTGGTTCGCTGCCGGTGCCATTGCTGCTGGAGGCGATGGTCGACGCGCTGCTGGCCGGAGTGACGTCAGACCTCGACGAGCGCCAGCCCTGGCACGACCAGGTCGCCCAACTCGCTCATCGTCTGCACGAGGCACGGCTGTCTCGCCGCGACGGTGCTCGGCTGTTCGCGGGCGTCTTCTTTCCCCTGCCCGACGCGCTGGCGTACGGCGAACAATTGGTCTCCGCTCTCCGCGTGGGGGGACTGTCCAGCCGAGATGCCGCGTGGTCGACGGACACGATCACTTACTACGTGGTCAGTCACAGCACTGAGGAACAACTGAGGAACAACTCGCCGCCGCTCTGCCCGATCCGTCCGCGAGCGCCGCACGGCTCATTGGCCCGGTCGGTCCACGACGTCACCCGCAGCTGTTCGCTGCGCTCGACCATCTCCCTGCTCCGCACCAGAAGGAGCACTTCGACTTCGGCCTGCGTCTTGTCATCGGCGGCATCCGCCGTGCCGTCGGGTAAACAGGATCATGGGCGGCCGGTGCCTACCCGCGGCGATCCGAGTACCGTCGCCCAGGCCATGAGATGGCCCTCGGCCACGCGCCACGCGCCACGCGCCACGCGCAAGCCGTCCAACACGATCGCGATCCGCGTGGTGCGGTGCTCCCTGCTGGCGGTCGGATTGGCAGACCTGACGGCCTGCTGCTATTGGGAGATCAGGGTATCTGTCATTGGTAGAGTAGAGACATGGTCGACGTCGGCTCGCCGGCCGGTCATTTCATCATCGCGGGCAGCTCCGCACCGCGAGGGGCAGTGGTCCACTCGGGCGCGGGACGTATCGTGCCGCTGCGGACGCGCCCGCTGAGCATGGCCGAGCAGGACGTCGACAAGCCGACTGTGAGCCTCGCCGCGCCACGCCCCCGACGATGTGGCGCTGCAGGAGCAGGCAGAACACGAAGACCGGCAGGCAGGCCAGGTCGCTGCCGGCCCCCAGGCCGCGGCGATCCCGAGCACCGTCGGCACGAAGCCGATGGTGATCCGCACCTGGATGCACAGAGGGATGGCCTTGCTCGGGTGGTAGGCGGCCCGGGTGAGGCCGGTGACCACAGTAGTCGTTGGGGACGGGGCTTCTCGTAGGTCAACTCCTGTACCGGTGTGCCGGAATTTCCTAGAAACCGCGGTCCGTCGCCACCACGATGGTCCCATGATCTTGATTACTGGTGCGACCGGCACCGTCGGTCGCGAGGTGCTGCGCCTCCTAGTCGGCCGGGGCGCTCGGATTCGGGCGATGACGCGAGAACCAGCCCGTCTCCGTCTTCCTGATGGCGCGCTGATCGATGTCGTGCAGGCCGACTTCGAACGTGCTGACTCGCTCCACAGCGCGGTCGCTGGTGTGGACAGCGTCTTCCTGCTGACCGCTCCGAGCCCCACCGGCTCGGTCGCCGAGCATGACCTGGCCATGATTCAGGCGGCCCGTGCCTACGGCGTCCGGAAGGTTGTCAAGCTGTCCGCCATCGGCGGGAAAGCCGATGACGCCGACAATCTGCCCTCGCCCAGGCACCGTGCCGGCGAACAGGCGCTGGTCGCCAGCGGACTGACCTGGTCCGCGCCGGATTCGATCCGTCCATCGCGGACTCCGCCGTCGACGGCTACCAGCTCGTCCGGGACGGCGGTAACGCAGTCATCACCGACGATGTCGACCTGTTCGATATCAGGCCCCGGCCAGCGCGGCTTCGTACGCGCCGAGTCCTGATGCGCCCAGCGGGCCGGCTCGGGCAGGGCAGATCCCGCCGGATCGGAACCGGGCCATGGCGAGGGCGGCGGCGCTTGAGGATCGGCTGTTCGCGACCGCGCCGCCACCGACGCGGGGCCGGGAACATGGTGCCTTCGGCCGGACCGTGCGCGGGGAGTGGGTGACCGCGGATCTGGTCGGCCCTTCCAACCTGCGCCTTTTCCTCGGCGTCCTCGACCGGCCGCTGGAACCCGCGCAGCTGGGCGCCTACCGCCGGCAGCGTGGCGCCGCCAGCCGCGACTTCGATCGGCTCCAGGTTGCCGTCGGGCGGCGGTTGATGGTCGTCGTGGCCCGTGGCACGGACCGTGAGCCCGNCTGGGTGGAAGTGACCGGCCATCTCGGGCCCCCGCAGGCTGGCGAGGTCTGACGCCGGGACCCATCGACGAAGTCTCCCTACGGCGGCGCGCACGGCGACGCTAGAAGGTGTCACAGGGCGGACCCTGAGCGTAGGAGCCGGGGATGGTCAGGGCGTAGCCGATCAAGGTGATGGGCGGGACCGAGGACGGCTTGCCGGGCGGCAGTCGCGAGGATGGCCTGTGCGCGGGCGGGGAGGCCGAGCCGGTTCCAGTGGAAGATCACGTGTAGTGCGATGATGGCACGTATCCAACGGGTAAGCTGGCCCTCTTCGCGGAGCTTCCGGAGCGTTCCGCCCGCGTCCTCGAACGCGTCGAGCCAGCTGCCGAGGAGGTCTGCGCGGGCTTCGCCGACGAGGAGACGGTGGACGTCGCCTGTGAAGGAGGCCCAGACCTGCGGGTCCGACGGCGGGTTGGCGAAGACCGAGCGCTGCTCTGCGATCCGTGCCCAGACATCTCCTTGCTCGTTGAAGTCGAGTCCTGCGGTGCGCATGAGCGCCGTGCACAGCACGAGGGAGTGTTCGCGCCGGTTGGTCGGGTTGGTGGCGAGGAACGACAGCAGGTGGTTGCTGTCGTGGTGGAACAGCTCGTGGGCGGCGTTCATGCTGGCGGGGCCGCCGAAGGCGTGGACCTCTGGCTCGTAGATGTCGGCGGTCCAGCGGACTCCATCGGTGAGCAGCGCGTGGGGGCGGTCGGTGGTCGTGTCGTACTGGCCGTCCGTGTCCTGCGCGGTCAGGTAGCGGATGCGCCAGGCGCCCTTGCGGATGAAGAACGCGGATGAAGAACCAGGAGGTGATGAGCCCGTCCGCCTCGGCGCGGGGCAGGATGCGCGCCAGGTGACCGATGGCTTGGTCTTCCCGCCCGCGGGGCTGCGGGCCGGGGTAGCGGATGTTCAGCTGTTTCCATGGGGTCTCGTGCATGTCGGGCCTTCCGGTCAGCAAAGCAGGAGGCAGGCGTCCCAAGACGTCGTGGTCCCGGCCACGGCGAGCTCGGCCCCGGCCGACCCGTCGAGGAAGCCAGGGGATGCGTCCGCCGCAGCGGCGGTGTCCTGGTGCAGACGCAGCAGCGGTGCGAGGGCGATAGGGGTTCGCGCGTCGGCCGCGATCCGGCGTGCGGTGGCGAGTAGCCCGGCGGTCCCGTGGCAGAGGCCGGGTTCAGTGAGCCGGGCCAGTTGGGCCGGGTCGCGGATGCAGGCGGCGAACGCCGTTTCAGCGAGGTGCTCGCGGGTGGTGTCGCCGAGGGCGCGGGCGGCGAGCTGTTGGGTGCGGGCGATACCCGGAGCGCCGTAGCACCACGACGGCCGCAGCGGGCCGCGTTGGCGGGGCTCGCCGCGGTCGAGGTCGTCGAGCGTGACGAACTCCGGCCACCACGATCNTTCGCTGGCTGGCCGCCGCCAGGTATCGAGCCACTGGCAGATCGTCCTGAGCGCCTGTTCCTGTCCGTCGACTCGGACGCCGTCGAGCAGGGCGAGGGCCAGAAGCGCGGCGGGGCCCGTGATGCCGTGGGCGATCCCGTGGTTGCCATGCCCACCGGGCGGGCCGGCCTTCGTGCGGCTGGGGCCGTGGGGGCACCACCAGCCGGGCAGGCCGTCGATCGGCTCCGTGAGAAGCACCAGGTAGGCGAGGACCTCGCGGAGCAGGTCAAGATCGTCGAGGCGGCGGGCTACGACGCCGAGCCCGGTCACCCCGCCGGGCCGGGCGGCCACATGACGGCGCCCGCAGCCGCACACGACCCGGTAGAGATCATGCTGGGTCACGGTCGACCCGGGCCGGGGTGAGATCGTGGGACTGGTGCGAACGGGCGNCCCCCGCCGGCCTCGCCCCGGCCAGCGCCGCCCCGCAGTCACACNCCCCGACCGGAAAATGCGCCTCGACCCGGGGTCCGGGTCCTCCCGCCAAGCCAGCGTCCACCCGTCCTGCCCGGCTGCTTACCACGTTTCTTCTTCCCGCCCCCGGCGGCACGGCGCTCAGCCCGGTTCGGCCCCNCCCGGCCCGGCAGCNCCCCGTCCGACGACGGCGGCAACGACGGGTTCCCCGAGTTCCGCGAGCCCGCCCGCCTCAACCGGTCGACCTCCGCCGCCAGCTCCTCGACCCGACGTTCCTGCCCAGCCAGCCGCTCCTCCCGCTCGGCGATCCCGGCCCGCAGCTGTTCGATCAGCCCCGCCCGCGCCACCACGAGAGCAACCAGCTCCTCACGCGACATCTCCTCCGGCGGCGGCACCCCACCACATCACCACACGCACCAGATCCGATGCGCCACACATCAGCCAACAGTCGGACCCGGAACGAGCGCCAACCACTCACAGCAACATCAACAATGAAGCTGAATGTTTACGACGGGCCATGGTGCGGATCATGGCCCAGTGGACGAAGGTGGCAGAGCTGGCCGGGTCGCGTTCGTAGTCCCGAGCGAGGCGGCGGTGGCCGGCGATCCAGGCCAGGGTGCGGTTCCACCACCCACCGCTTCGGAAGCGGCTGGAAGCCTTTCTGTCCTTCCTTCTTCCGGACGATCTCCACGGTGGTCTTCATGACGGTGGCGGCCCAGGTCACGANCCGGCCGGCGAACCCGCCGTATGCTCGGACTACTACGAGACCTCCGTCCCGCTCCACGGCCCTCGGCCGGCCACGAACCTGCCCGCCACCAGACAGGACAGAGGTTGTCGAGGAACGTGAGCAGGCTGTCCGGTGGCCGGTAGCGTTGGGCCTACGACTCTCGGACGCGAAGACCCGCGTACGTCAGGACTGCTCCCGCCCTTCCCGGCATGCCCCGGTCAAGGCTGTCCTCAGCTACGTCGTCCACGAACAGGAACCGGCAGCTGGGGGCGGTGAAGTAGTGGTCGACCAGCAGTTGGCGGGCGCCGTCGCGGTCCTGACGGTTCGTTCGTTCGGGCGCTGACGCATGGTCGGCGGCCGGTGGCGATCACCACCGATAAGGCACCTGTCTACCCGAGGCTCCTCGACGAGCTGCTGCCTGGGATGCCTGCCATGTCGACGCCGCCCGGGAGAACAACCGGATCGAAGCCGACCACGGCCGACTCAAAGCACGACGCCGCGCGGGCTGAAATGGCTGCGCTCGGTCCAAACTCTCAGCGCCGGACACGCCTTAGTCCAGAACGTCCGCCGCGGCCACTTCCGAACTCGGGATCGACAGCAACCCACAGCTGAGGCTGGCCGCCGCGTTCACCGAACTCGCTACCGCTATCTGACCGACAGACGCCCCGGCCCGCTGGCANGCCCAGCTTCCCCGTAACGCAACAGAGCCCCCGGGGATCACCCTCGGCTTGCTGGCAGGCGGACACGTCGCCGACGGCCACGTCCGCGCCGGCGCCGCCGTCAGTCCTTTCCGAACAGGCCGAGATAGCGGCGGGNGCTGTTCGGGCTCAGGTTCGGGTTGTGCAGGGAGGATTGCACGTTGTCAGCTTCCGCGTTGTTGTAGTAGGCCTCGTAGGCGAGGAGTCCGGCGTTCGCCGCGAAGAACTCGTGCATCTTCTCGATGTAGAACGGGTTGTCGCCGCCACCGCCGGTCGAGCGCACCAGTCCCCATTCGGGGACGGCGAACCGCTTGCCGTGGGCGCGGGCGAAGGCGGCGACGGTGCACAGCCCGGAACGCTGCTGGCATTGCCGGGTCCAGACCTGCTCCGTCGTGGACGCCGGATAGGAGTCGTAGGAGTCGATGCTGACGACGTCGACGTAGGCGTCGCCGGGGTAGGCGGACCAGACGTCCGCGCCGCTGCCGGGCAGGCTGTCGCGGTGCGCGGTCATGTTCCAGTCGATCTTCACGTGCGGAGCGGTCGACCGGATCGCGGTGGCGGCGTGTTGGAAGCAGCTTTTCCACGCCTGCGGATCCCGGACGTGCCACCAGAACCAGTCCCCGTTGAACTCCCAGCCGAGGCGCACGTAGGCGTCGCCGCGGCCGTACTTCGACAGAGTCTGCCCGAACTGGGCCCAGTAGCCGTCGTACTCACCGCGAGCGCACGCCTGTTCATTGCCGTTCTGCGGGTACAGCGGTTGCGCCACCGACAGCTCCCCGGGAAAGGCTGCCCGGGTGAACGCCCCGACCGGCCAGGACGCCGTGGTGATGCTCGGNCAGTTGGCGCGGTCCGTGAAAACGATCGCGAGGTCGACGGGACGGCGGGTCCACGCCGCCCACGCGGTCACGTCTGCCGGGAAGTTTCCATTGGCGCCGGATACCCAGCCCAGCCCGGACGGTGCCGGCTCCACGGCGGAGGGGGGCGTGGTGGTTGGTGACGGCCGCGGAGCGCGGGGACGCTCGGGCTGATCCGAGCAGGCCGCCACGCCCAGCACAACAGCCATCACCATCGTCAGTGCGGTCAGCGGCATCCATAACGGCCTGCCCGGGCGAGCCCGGTACCCGGCCCGACCTCGCTGCCGGGCCGTCACGCTGCACGTTCCATCGGGTCCCTCGGTCCTTCCTGGCGCTCCGGTACCACGAAAACCAACCATACCGTTACGTCAGTGTCGTATCGGACAGTCGTCGCGGATGTGGCGGGCGAGCCCAGGATCGATCATGCTGGCAGGNCGGNCGATCGCGGCGNTCAGATGCCGGNGAACACCGAGCCCCCGCGGGTACTGCTCCACGGGGACACCTGGACCTGCTTGACTTCGATAAGAGTGGCGGCGTGCCGCCATATTTGCTCAGTTGACGGCACGCAGGCTGGTACCGCCCCTCCTGCGCAACCGGTTCAACGTGTCGGCGGTCGTGTCGTCGGCGGGAAGGAATACCACCAGCTGCTGAGCATCGGCGGGTGGGAGCTCCAGGACCTCGCGGTCAAGCCGCAGTTCACCAACCACGGGGTGTGTCCACCGCAGCGGACCGCGCCGTGGTAGCGCGTGCCGGTTCAGTCGCTGGGTGAAGTCGTCGCCGGCGACCGGAGCGAGTTCCGCCCTGAATTGGGCCGAGCGCTCGGCCGACGGGCCGTGCCACAGGTCGAAGGCTCGTTCGTCGGCGATCTGATCCCATTCCGGGAAGACCTCGCGGGCGCGCCTGTCGGTGAAGACGAAGCGCGTGAGGTTGGGCCTGTCGGTATCGAGCAGCCCCGACGGTCGGGCGACCAGGTCGAAGCCACTGGTGTACGCGAGGATGTCACCCAGGCGGTTGGTGACCAGTGCGATCCCTGGCTCGAGCTGGTCGAGCAGCTTGAGCACTGTCTGCCTGACCTCCAGCCGAGGTTGGGTGAGCGGGCCGATACACACGCCAGCGGCGATCTTGGCCAGGTAGCGCAGGTGCTCCCGCTCGGAGACGTCGAGGCGCAGCGCGTCGGCGAGCGCGTTGACGACGGAGGCCGATGGGTTGCGGTCGCTCCCCTGCTCGATCCGGACGAGATACTCAACGCTGATTCCTGCCAGCGAAGCCAGCTCCGACCGCCGTAGCCCCGGGACGCGGCGCCGGGGGCCTGCCGGCAGGCCGAGCGTCTCGGGCCGGGTGGCATCGCGCCTGGCGCGGAGGAAGTCACCCAGCGGCGTACTCACGCTCTTCACTGTAAGACCGGCACGGCCTCGGTACGCCGTCCGAGGCTGGCCCTATCAGGGCCAGCCTGCGCTCGGTCTGGCTGCCGCTGCCGGCGCGACCGAACATGTGACGCATGAGCGAAACCAGCAAACTTGTCATCGTCGTCGGCAGCGTGCGCGAGGCGAGGTTCGGACCGGTCGTGGCCTCATGGGTCGCCGAACAGGCCTCCGCGCATGGGAGCTTCGACGTAGAGGTCGTCGACCTCGCCGACTTTGAGATCCCCCTATCCCTGCCCGCCGCGTCGCCGAAGTACGCCGGAGACTCATACCCGCGCCCGGCGGGCATGGCACCCCTGACCGCGCGACTCGACGCCGCGGACGCGTTCGTCCTAGTAACCCCCGAATACAACCATAGTTACCCGGCGTCACTGAAGGCTGCCATCGACTGGCACTTCACCCAGTGGACCGCGAAGCCGGTCGCTTTTGTCAGCTACGGCGGCGCGGCGGGTGGTCGGCACGCGGTCCTGCACCTGGAGAACGTCCTCACCGAGCTGCACGCGGTGACCATTCGCGACGGGCTGGCATTCCCGAACTACTTCGTGAACTGGGATGCTGGCCGGCCAGCTGATCCCGACGCTCCCGGCTACGCCAAGACGTTGTTCAACCAGCTTGCCTGGTGGGCCGCCGCACTCCAGAAGGCACGCGCCGAGGTGCCCTACCCCGACTAGTGTCTCGTGATGATGGGCCCGCAGGCCCCCTCCTCGCGCAGCTGATCGGTGAGCTGTCGACAACGGACCCCGCAGGCGTGCCGTCGGGCAGGCCGACCGCGGCGCTGTGGACGTTGACGTGCATGACCCGGTTGGCCCCGTTCGGTGTTACCGGCCGCCCGCGGCGCCGCGGCGGGCGAACTCCTCCTGGGNGAGGNGTTCCGGGCAGTCGACCCGGATGTCGGACGGTCCGAGGCGGTAGTCGAAGAACGCGCAGCGGTGAACAGTGGGTTGGGCGTGGCGGGCGGGTCGGGCGTGGCGGGGNGNGGGNTNGAAGTGCCGGCAGGNGGTGCACGCGCGCGTCACGCTGATCAGATGTTCGGCGTGCAGGCATTCCAGCAGGTCCAGGAGGGTTGCGAGCAGGTGCTCGCCGTCCGGGCGGGGGATCGTGGAGGTCGCTACCTCGACCGGGGCGGTCCACCGGGAGACCGCGTGCGCGGTCCGTTGGCCGTCGGCGGTGAGGTGTAGCCGGTAGTGACGCCGGTCGGCGGGGTCCTGCTGGCGGCCTACGAGCCCTTTGCGGCGCAGGGCCGCCACGGCGTCGCTGACGGTGGGGTCGGCCACGTCGAGTTCACGTGCCAGCGCGCTGGTTCGGGCCGGCGGGGGNGGTCCCGCATAGATGCGGGCGAGGACCCGAAGCTGGGNGGGGGACAGGTCGTGCGCCTCGGCCAGGCGGCGGGCGAGCACCTGCAGGGCCTCGCCGATCCGGTCGAGGGCGGCCACGATCTTCGCGTCGAGTCCGGGGTGGCGTTCCTCGGGGGTGCCGGGCGGTCTCACGCGCACGGTCCGAACGCCGCGTGTATCGCCAGCACCGCTGCCTCCTGCCGTTGGGACTTTCCCGGGTTCGCGACGGCCGACCCGCCGCGAGGGTCGTAACGGGGAAGGTCGGAACCCGCGAGTGGACCTTAGCAATCCGATCCGCCCGGACCGGATCGTTAGGAGTCCTTGACATCAAAGGTCGTCCCGCACATAGTTCTCCTTGTCGACTGAAATTGTCGAGATAGCGGCCGATGCCGGGTTGGGCCGTGCGGCGCGGGAGCGTCGCCGGACCGGGCGGGTTCGGTCCGCGTCCGTGGGGGAACACCAAGGAGGCGAGCATGCCGAAGCTTGCCCGCAGTGACTGGTACGACCTTGCCCGCGACACCAACTGGTCGTTTGGCTATGTGTCCGAGCAGGACGTCTTCCCAGAGGAGCTGTCGGGGACGGGCCGGGTCCCAGCCGAGGGGTGGCTGGCCTGGGACGAGCCATACAAGATCACTTATCGGGAGTACGTGCACAACCAGGTGACGAAGGACACCACGACGTACTCGGTCAAGAACGCGATCGCCCGCTCGGCGCTGTTCGAGAAGCTCGACCCGGGATGGAAGTCGGTGATCCTGGCGCACTACGGCGCGATCACGATGCCGGAGTACCTCGCCTCCATCGGTGAGGCGCGGATGGGCCGGTTCGGGCGGGCGGCGGCGTGGCGCAATACGGCGACGTTCGGCACGCTCGACGAGGTCCGGCACGGCCAGATCCAGGCGTTCTTCCCCTATGGGTTGATCGGGAAGGAGCCGCGGGCCGACTGGGCGCTCAAGGCGTTCCACACGAACGACTGGATCGTGCTCGCGGTCCGGCAGCTGTTCGACGACATGTTCGTCGCCAACGACGCGCTGTCGATCGCGCTGCAGCTCACCTTCACCCTTGAGACCGGTTTCACGAACCTGCAGTTCCTCGGCATGGCGGCCGACGCGATCAAGGTGGGCGACCTGGAGTTCGGATCGCTGATCTCCAGTANCCAGACGGACGAGGCCCGCCATGCCCAGCAGGGCGAGCCGACCATCAAGATCCTTGCCGAGGGCGGCCACAAGGACTGGGGCCAGTTCCTCATCGATCACATGTTCTGGCGGTCATGGCGGGNGTTNGCGCTGCTGACCGGCCNGTCGATGGACTACTACACCCCGCTCGAGCATCGGACGATGTCGTTCAAGGAATTCATCGAAGAGTGGGTGATCAAGCAGTTCTCCGACCAGTTCCGGGACTTTGGCCTGGAGTATCCGTGGTACTGGGAGGAGTTCGTCAACGAACTCACCTGGTACCACCACGCGATTCACCTCGGGGTGTGGAACTGGCGGCCGACGGTCTGGTGGAACCCGGACGCCGGCGTCTCGGCGGACGAGCGGGTGTGGCTGGAGGAGAAGTACCCGGGCTGGAACCGCACGTTCGGCAAGTACTGGGATGCCATCGGCGACAACATCCGCGCGGGGAAGGTCGAGGCCACCTTCCCGGAGACGCTGCCGTTGGTGTGCAATCTGTGCCAGCTGCCGATCGTGCGGGCCGCCGGCGTGGAGGCCGGCGCGCTGGCCTCGGCCGCTCCGCTGCGCCACACCCACGGGGGCCGTGACTACCTGTTCTGCTCGGAACCCTGCAAGTGGATCTTCGCGCGGCGTCCGGAGCGGTTCGCCGGGCACCGGTCGCTGGTGGACCGGTTCCTCGCCGGCGAGATCAGCCCGCCCGACCTCGGCGGCGTGCTCGCCTACATGGGGCTGTCGCCGGCCGAGCAGGGACAGGATGCCACCGGCTACGCCTGGGCGCAGGCCGCGGCGGCGGGCGCAACCGGCGCCAGGGCGGCACGGCGATGACGTCTTGGGCACAGGTGACCCCCGGAGCGCGGGAGCACTGCCACGAGTACGTCCACGAGTACGTCCACGAGTACGTCCACGAGCACTCCGAGGGGGCCCGATGGCTCTGCTGCCGCTGAGCGCGGTTTTCGAACACGACTTCGTGTCGCTGCTGGTGGCGGTGGACGACGCCGACACCGTCGAGGTCGTCGGCCAAAAGATCGCTCACCACGTTGTGGGCCGGCGTCTGCCGGCCAGCGACGCGCCGGTGGGGATCCGCCACAACGGTCAGGTGCTCGCCCGCGAGGCGCGCATCGGCGAGGCCGGCGTCGGCCCGCTCGACCATGTCGAAGCCTTCTTCGATGAGTAGCGCGTCGGCGGGTGGTGCGTCGGCGGGTGGCACCACAGTGGCGTGGACCGACGTCGCCTCGCTGGACGAGGTGTGGGAAGGCGATGTGCTCGAGGTGACCGCGGGCGCCGAGCAGGTGCTGCTGGCACACCTGCCCGGCGGGGCGCTACGGGCGTACCAGGCGGTGTGCCCGCACTCGCGGTTCCCGCTGGTCAACGGCGCCGTCGAGGACGGGGTGCTCACCTGCGCCGCGCATCATTGGGAGTTCGACCTGGCGACCGGCGAGAGCCTCAACCCGAGCGACTGCCGGCTGTACAGCTTCCCGGTGCGCGCCGACGGCGAGCGGATCATTGTCGGGATCCCACCCGACGGCCGACGTCACTACCACCGCTGCCGTGGCGATGCGACCGCGGCCCCGACGGGGAGACGATTTTCATGACCGCCGACTCCAGCCGCCTGGTAGGCCCCATCGTCCGCGGATTCGATCCGGACGTCGTCGAGGCACTGCACGCCGCGATCGAGAAGGACAACCCCGACCAGACGCTGGTCGTGGAGGACCGCAACGGCTACGTGCGCATCAACGCGCCCCGCTTCCTGCGGGTCACCCGCACCAGCCTGGAGGAGGCCGCCGGCCGGTCCGTCCCGCTCGCCACCCTCGAACCCGCCCTCGCCGGCTTTGCCGGGCGGATGCGGTACGTGAGCGACGACGAACTCGTCTGGTACCTGGACCGGAAGGACTGAGGATGNCCNCCNCCCCCACGGCGAGGCCTCTGCGCNCCTGGAGTGTGTTCGACGGGGCCCGCCGCAAGCCCAACGAGTACGAGACCGTCACCGGCCACTTCCACTACCACTTCGGGCGGCAGCCGGCCCCGTTCGACCTTGATCCCAACAGTCCGATCANCCGGTGGTNCCTGCGCTNCCGCGAGGGCTCGCCGCTGCGGGGCGTGGACTGGGAGGAGTNCCGCGNCCCCGCCCAGCTCAACTACCGCCGCTACATCGCCCTGCAGCACGACCGGGAGATCTACGCCGAAGGTGTCGTCGACCACTTCGAGGCCCTCGATGCGGATGCCGGCCTGGACCCGGTCTGGGTGGGCGTCCTCGCGCGGCTTTACCTGCCCGCCCGCTACCTGTTCCACGTGCTGCAGATCACCAGCCTGTACGTCGGCCAACTCGGACCCAGCGCCTACGTCAGCAACGCCGCGTTCTTCCAGGCCGCCGACGAACTGCGCGCTCTGCAGTGGATCGCCTACCGGGCCAAGGCGCTGTCGTTGGTCCACGGCGCCGACCTCGCCGACAGCCGGGTCACCCGACGGTTCTGGGAAGACGACCCGGCCTGGCAACCCGCCCGAGAGGCGCTGGAGCGGTTGCTGGTCGCCTACGACTGGGCGGAGGCCTTCACGGCACTGAACCTCGTCGTCAAGCCGGCGCTCGACACCCTGCTCAAGACCGCCCTCGCCGATCTCGCGGACGCCAACGGCGACGGCCTGACCGCCCAGCTGCTGCGCGAGTCCGGCGTCGACGGCGCCCGCAGCCGGGCGTGGAGCGCGGCCCTGGCCCGCCACGCCATCGCCGGACGCCCCGACAACGCCGCGGTTCTCGCCGCCTGGGAAGAAAACTGGCGCCCCCGCGCGGAGAAGGCCGTCGCGGGCTTGGCGGCCCTGTTCGACAATGCCCCGAACCCGGCCAGCCCGGCCGAGGTCGCCACCACCGTCGCCGCGACCACCGCGGCGTTCCGTGCCTCCTGGACCGGCACGGCGGATCCTGCCTGAACCGGCGGATCCCGCCTGAACCTCCGGCCTCCACCACCGATCCGCCCCCGGGAAGGACCCATGTCCGTCACCGACGACTACCTGACCAACAACGCCGCCTACGCGAAGACCTTCGCCGGGCCGCTTCCGCTGCCGCCGTCCAAGCACATCGCCGCCGTCGCCTGCATGGACGCACGGCTCAACGTCTACGCGATCCTTGGCCTGGGCGACGGCGAGGCTCACGTCATCCGCAACGCCGGCGGCGTCGTCACCGACGACGAGATCCGTTCCCTCGCGATCAGCCAGCGCCTGCTCGGCACCCGCGAGATCATCCTGATCCACCACACCGACTGCGGCATGCTGACCTTCACCGACGACGATTTTAAACGCTCGATCCAGGACGAGACCGGGATCAAACCAGAATGGGCCGTGGAGTCGTTTACCGACCTGGCCGAAGACATACGCCAGTCGATTGCGCGGATCAAGGCGAGCCCGTTCATCCCGCATACCGACGCCATCCGCGGCTTCATCTTCGATGTTGCCACCGGACTGCTCACCGAAGTCGCGTGATATCCGCCTGCCGCACCCTGCTGTTCAGCGCCTTCGAGTATCGACTCACCATTACCGGCATCATCATCGGTTCTTTCTGACGGCACCGTATTTCTGACGATGCCGTATTTCTGGCGGCACCGGGCTTCGCCCGCCGTCGGGGTGCTTCGGGGATCCGTACCGTCGATCCGCGAAGCACCCTGGGGGCCAGGTGGGTGGGGTCGGTGGGCGGCACCGGAGCCGGTGATTCCCACCGGCCCGACCCACCGGCCCCACCCGTCACCTGGTCAGTGGGTCAGCCGCGCTTGCGGCCGGACTCACCGAGAGTGATCTGGTCGCCGTTGACGATGCCGGCCCGGCGCAGCGCCTCGGCGATCGCGCCGTCCGGCACGCTGGATCCACCGCGGCCACCGGAACCGTTCCTGCCACCGGCACCGCGCCCGCCGGCACCACCGGCACCGCGCCCGCCGGCACCACCGGCTCCGCGCCCGCCGGCACCACCGCGTTCGCCACTCGCGGTGCCCCGGCCGCCATTCCGCCGATCACCATGATCACGGCTTCCGCCGCGTCCGGCGCCCGCACTCGCGGTGCCCCGGCCGCCATTCCGCCGATCACCATGATCACGGCTTCCGCCGCGTCCGGCGCCCGCCCCCGCGGCTCCCCGCCGGTCACCCTCGCCGTCCCGGCGGCCCGGGCCCCCGGCACCGGCCTCGTCGTCCAGCCGCAGCGTCAGCGAGATCCGCTTGCGGGGGATGTCGACGTCGAGAACCTTCACCGTCACGATGTCGCCGGGCTTGACGACCTCGCGCGGATCGCTGACGAAGTTCTTCGACATCGCCGACACGTGCACCAGGCCGTCCTGGTGAACGCCGATGTCGACGAAGGCCCCGAACGCGGCGACGTTCGTGACGGTCCCCTCCAGGGTCATGCCGGGGACCAGGTCCGCGAGCGNCTCGATCCCCTCGGTGAATGCCGCCGTCCTGAAGGCCGGCCGCGGGTCACGGCCGGGCTTCTCCAACTCGGCGAGGATGTCGGTGACGGTCGGCAGGCCGAAGGTGTCGTCGACGAACTCGCTCGGCTTCAGGGCTCGCAGGACCGCCCCGTTGCCGATGAGGGAGCCGAGGTCGCCGCTGGTCGCCGCGAGGATGCGCCGCACCACCGGGTAGGACTCGGGGTGCACGCTGGAGGCATCCAGCGGGTCGTCCCCGTCGGGGATGCGCAGGAAGCCGGCGCACTGCTCGAACGCCTTCGGCCCGAGGCGGGGGACGTCCTTCAGGGCGGCCCTGGTCTGGAACGGCCCGTGCGTGTCGCGGTGGCGCACCACGCTCTCCGCGAGGCTCGCCCCGATTCCGGACACCCGGGTCAGCAGCGGGGCGGACGCGGTGTTGACGTCCACCCCCACCGCGTTCACGCAGTCCTCGACCACCGCGTCCAGGGACGACGACAGCCGGGACTCGGACAGGTCGTGCTGGTACTGCCCAACCCCGATCGATTTCGGGTCGATCTTCACCAGCTCCGCGAGCGGGTCCTGCAGCCGCCGGGCGATCGACACGGCCCCGCGCAGTGAGACGTCGAGCCCCGGAAGCTCCGCCGCGGCGTAGGCGGACGCCGAGTACACCGACGCCCCCGCCTCCGAGACCGTCACCTTCGTCAGCGACAGCTCCGAGTGCCGGCGGATGAGGTCCTCGGCGAGCTTGTCGGTCTCCCGGGAGGCCGTCCCGTTCCCGATCGAGATCAGGTCGACGCGATGCTCCCGGGCGAGCCGGGCCAGGGTGGCGATCGACTCGTCCCACCGCCGCGCCGGGACGTGCGGATGAATGGTGTCGGTGGCGACCACCTTGCCGGTCGGGTCGACCACGGCGACCTTCACTCCGGTGCGGTACCCCGGGTCGAGACCCATGGTCGCCCGGGTTCCGGCCGGCGCCGCGAGCAGCAGGTCACGCAGGTTCGCCGCGAACACCCGCACGGCGGTGTCCTCGGCGGCCGTCCACAGCCGCATCCGTAGATCGATGCCGAGGTGCACGAGGATGCGGGTGCGCCAGGCCCAGCGGACCGTGTCGAGGAGCCACCGGTCCGCCGGTCGGCCCGCGTCGGAGATCCCGAACGCCTCGGCGATCCGCGTCTCGTAGTCGGTCGGCCCGGGCGGCGGGGCGGCGTCCGGCTCCGCCGGCACGTCCGGTTCGAGGGTCAGGTCGAGGATCTCCTCCTTTTCCCCCCGGAACGCCGCGAGGATGCGGTGCGACGGCAACGAGGTGAACGGCTCCGAGAAGTCGAAGTAGTCCGAGAACTTCGCCCCCGCCTCCTCCTTGCCCTCCCGGACCCGGGATACCAGGACACCACGCGACCACATCCGCTCGCGCAGCGTGCCGATCAGGTCGGCGTCCTCGGCGAACCGTTCGACGAGGATCGCCCGCGCCCCCTCCAGCGCGGCACCCGCGTCGGCCACACCCTTCTCCGGATCGACGTAGGCCGTCGCCGTGGCGTACGGGTCGAGCGAGGGGTCGCCCAGCAGGCTCTCCGCCAGCGGTTCGAGGCCGGCCTCCCGGGCGATCTGCGCCCTGGTCCGCCGCTTCGGCTTGAAGGGCAGGTAGATGTCCTCCAACCGGGCCTTGGAGTCGGCGGCGAGGATCTGCGCCTCCAGGGCGTCGTCCAGCTTGCCCTGCGACCGGATCGATTCGAGGATCGCGGCGCGCCGATCCTCCAGCTCCCGCAGGTAACGCAGCCGTTCCTCCAGCGTGCGCAGCTGCGTGTCGTCGAGGGTGCCGGTCGCCTCCTTGCGGTAGCGGGCGATGAAGGGCACGGTGGCACCACCGTCGAGCAGGTCGACCGCCGCCGTCACCTGCCCCTGGCGCACGCCGAGCTCCTCGGCGATCCGCTGATGGATGGAACGCTGCGGGACAGATGTCGTCGTCACAATCCCTGATCCGCCTTCTCGTCGATCTTCGGTCGCCGGGCCGGGGTCGGCCGCGTCGTCGCTCGGGCGCCGCGCGGTGAGACCCGCGCCGACGCCCTGACTGCGAGACTACGGGTGATCACGAGGTTTTCCGCCCGCGGGCGGCGGTCCCGGTGCGCGTTCCCGCGTTCCCGCGTTCCCGCGGCCTCCTGGTCTCGAGCGCCGGCCTCCTGGTCTCGGGCATCGTCCCCGCGTGGCGCGGTCACGGCGGCGACCGGCCCGGCCCGGCGTGGTCCGCCCGGCCGGAGAACCGGTTCCGGGCTGGTCGGGTCGTTTCCGCTACCAGCTCTGACGAGCTGGGCGGTCTGATTGCGTTGCGGGGTATATCCCATTGGTTCGGCATGACCTACGATGTGCCCGTGCACACTGGGGACGGGGCTGCCGGCGCGGGCCGCGTGTATTCTCGGCATTCCGCCGCTGAGGTCGCGGTGAGTGGGCGGGTGGGTTCCCACGGGGGCGACCCGCGTTTTGCCGCGCCGGGGTGTGAAGTGAGCCACGGGAGCACCCTGGGCTCCATCTGTGGCCCGGTCACCGGTGGAAGTGGGGCCGACGGGATTCGGCACGAGGCTTTCCTGTATCAGGGCGACGCCGGTTTCCTCAGCGCAACGCGCGATTTCGTGCTCGCCGGACTCGCGGTCGACGAGGCCGTCCTGGTAGCCGTGACACAGCCGCGGATACGCCAGTTACGCGCAGCCCTCGGTCGGGCCGCGCAGCGCGTCTCTTTTCTCGATATGGCCGAGCTTGGTCGTAACCCGGCCCGGGTTATTCCGGCCTGGCAGGATTTTCTGGATCTCGGTGTCGAGCGCGGTCGGCTGGTACGGGGGATCGGCGAGCCGACATGGCTGGCCCGGTCCGGCCCGGAGCGGCGGGAATCCATGCTGCACGAGGCGTTGCTCAACGAGGCGTTCGCCGCGCCGCCGGCGTGGCGGCTGCGGTGCCTCTATGACGTGGGCCGGATCGGCCCGGCGCTCGTTGACGAGATCTGGCGCACCCATCCCGCGGTGGTGGAGGGCGGGCTGGGCCGGATCAGTTCCCGGTATCGACCGCCCGGGTCCGCCGTCGCGAGTCCGGGCCCCGACCCGCTGGCCGAGGCCCTGCCGGACCTCGGCGTTCCCCGCGTCGAGTTCGCCTTCGGCCCGCGCGACTTGGGGCACGTCCGCGCCGAGGTGATCCGGGTCGCCCTGGCCTGGGGCCTGGGCGCCGAGCGGACCGGCGAGTTCGAGCTGGCCGTGCACGAGGTCGCCACGAACAGCGTGCACCACGGCGGGGGCCACGGAGCGGTCCGCCTCTGGACGGACGACGCCTGCCTGATCTGCGAGGTCCGCGANGGCGGCCGGCTGTACGACCGGTTGGCCGGACGCCGCCGCCCGGACCTGTCCCTGGGCGGCGGCCGCGGGCTGTGGCTCGTCAACCAGCTGTGCGATCTCGTCCAGCTCCGGTCGACCCGGGTTGGCACGACCGTGCGGATGTACATGTACGTCTAACGGGGCTTCGCCCCAGCCCGGCCGGGTCCGGCTCGCCGGCCGGGTTCGGTGGGCCGGGCAGGTTTGATGGGCCGGGCAGGTTTGATGGCGGCGGGGCCGACGCGGGAAGTATGGCCGACCCTGCACCGCTCGGCGGCCGGATCCTAGCCCCCGGACTGTCCGGCAACCTTGTCCAGGACCGCGGTGTGCAGCTTGCGGACGCCGATGGGGGCGAACGCGCGCTCGAAGAAGCCGCCGACACCGCCCGCACCGTCCCAGGTCGTCGTCGCCGTGACCAGGCTCTGGTCCGGCCCGGAGCCGTGGACGATGTGCCAGCGGGTGCACAGCGAGGAGTTCTGGTCCGCCTCGACGAGAGTGCTCGCATCGGGGACGGAGACGGTCGCGTCGATCTGACGCACCCGCTTGCGGGTTGCCTGGAGCCGATAGGCGATGCGGGTCCCGGCACCGTGGCCCCCCGCCAACACCCGGTACTCGGAGACGTTCTCTGGCCAGGCTCGGGCGCGGGCGCCCTGGTAGTCCGCGAGCTTCGCGACAACCTGCTCGGGGGTGCCCGGCACGACCCGCCTGACGACGACCTCGATCTGTCCCACCAGCTCCTCCTTCCTCGCTCCGGCCGGCTCTCGGCCGAAGTCCGCGTTCCTCCCGGCAGCCGTGCTCGTCCGGGAGGGAACCCGTGGCGCCACGGGCGGGCCGCCAGGCTCGCGTGCCCCTGACCGTCTCATCTGACCCGTAGTCCGTCGCCCTCGCCCGTCGCGCTTCCCGGCTTGNCGGGCGCCGAGCGGCGCAGTTGATTACTTGGAGTTACAGTCGGCGAGCAGGTGGACGCCCACCAGAGCGGCCAGATCGCGCGCCGCCGGGCCGAGTGTGGCGAGCGCCGCCGAGAGCGTCGGGGACCGCTACCCCGGGTCGATCCCGCAATGCCGCCGGAGCCGGAGGATGAACAGCAGAATCACGAGCAGAGCCGCCAGCCCGGCGGCGGACCCCGCCGCCCGCGGGTTGTCGGCGGCCTTCTGCCGGCCGGCCGTGAGGGCGCTGCCCGCGGTGTCGCGCACCTGGCCGGCCTTCGCCGCCACCTGCGGGTGCGCCTCGAGCTGCTTGTGCACGGTCTGCGTGGCCGTACCCGCGGCGCTGCCGGCCGTCGCGCGGGCCTTCTGTGCGGTCACGGCGAGCTGCGGGTGGGCGTCAAGCTGCCGGCGTACGGTGGCCTTCGCCTGATCCGCCGTGTCCCGGGCCTTTTCGGCCGCGATCTCCGTCGTCGCCGCGACCTTCGGGCGGACCGCCTCGGTCGCCGTGGTCACCCGGCGTTTGATGTCCTGTGCGGTGCGACCGGCGACCTTCTGCGGGCTGACCCGGTCGGAGAGCTGGTCGAGGTCGCTGCCGAGCCGCGCCCGGGTCGCCTCGATGTCGGACCGGATCTTATCCGGACTCGTGCTTGTCACTGCGAACCTGACCTTTCTGATGCTTCTGCCGGTGGTTCCGCGGAAACACGGGGTGGTGGGCGGCACGGGAGTGGCGACACGGGGTGGTGGGCGGGTGGACGAACCCGAGGGTGGTGGGGGACGAACTACCCGCGGCGGCCCTGCGCCCACTGGACGTCCTCGCGCAGCGTCTCCACGGTCTGCGCCGGAGTGGGGTGGACCGTGCGCACGGTGGAACGACCCCTCATGGCCAGCACGGCCGCGACGACGCCGAGGACGACAGTGATGATGAGGGCGGCCCAGCCCAGCGCCATCACCTCCCCCAAGCCGAACATGACGGCCAACAAGGCGAAAAGCAGGGTGAAGTAACCGGCGCCGCCCGCTACGGCGAACATGCGGGCGCCCTTGCCGGCCTTCTCCACCTCCTCGCGCATCTCGGCCTTGGCGAGGGCGAGCTCCTGGCGGAACAGTGTGGAGATGTCCGAGACGACGTCGGACACCAGCTCCCCGGTTGATTCGTGGTTGCCGGTTGATTCGCGGTCACCGGTCGATCCGTGGTTGCCGGTCGATCCGTGGTTGCCGGTCGATCCGCGGTCCCCGCTCGTGCTCCCGGCAGCCGGCGGGCCCGGCGCGGCCCGGAGAGCCTGGGTGGCATCCGATGAGGTCCGCACCCGTGCACCAGCCACGTATGGGGCGCTATCGTCCGGGTAGGGAATACCGATCGTTCCCGACTGCCGCCGGTGCGCACTCCTCATGGGTTCTCCTTGCGGCTTCTCCTGGCGGGGCGTCCGCGTAGCCGTACCCGCGGAACAACGTACGATCTGCGGATTCCCTAGGATCGGCGGCTTAACCCCGGCAGTCGCGCCACCTGGGACGAATTACCGTCTCGTCCGCTTTCCGCCGGGCTCCCGCGCCCGCGGCCGGCGCACCCGGTCGTCAGTCCACCCGTTCCTGCGGGGAGGAGTGCTCCCAGTCGGCGAGGATCGTCCGGATCCCGGTGACCAGTAGCAACGGCTGATCGAGCATGACGTGATGGCCGGCGAGCGGGATCTCGATCACCGGTGCCACCCGCCCGAGCAGGTTGTACATCTGGACACCGATGTCGGGGGTGAGCAGGCCCTTCTCGGCCCGAAAGAGCGCGACCCGGCAGTGCACCTTGCGTAGTACCTCGGGCGACGGGGTCCGGTTGCCGAACACCTTCGGGTCGAACTTCCACGTCCAGCCGCCCTGGACCGACCCGATCGAACCCCGGGCGACGTGATCGATGATGAACGGCAGCACGTAGGGCTGCTCCGGCACCGCCCGGAACCGGGCCAGCGCGTCGGTCGCTGTCGGATACACCCGCAGCGGGCCGAACGCCGTCCGGTCCCGGGCCGCCCGTTCCTCCGGGGTGAACTCCTGCACGGGGGAGTCGACGACGACGATGCCGGCGACCCGGTCCGGGTACTGGGCTGCGGTGGTGATCGTCACCCAGCCGCCCATGCTGTGCCCGATGATGATCGGGGGCGAGGCGACCTTGGCGTGGTCGATGACACCGATCACCTCGGCCGCCCAGGTACTGAGCGAGTAGTCCTCGCGCCGGTCGCTGTCACCGTGGCCGGACAGATCCAGTGCGATGACGCGGTACTCCCGCGGAATCATCGGCGCGATGTGGTCCCACCAGCCCGCGTGGGCGGCACCACCGTGGACCAGCACGATCGCCGGCCGGCCGCCCCTGCCCCAGCAGCGGTAACTGATAGTCGCGCCCGCCACCTCGGTCTCGTGCCGCTCCGGTCGGTGGTCAAGGGCGGCCTCGAACCAGGCCGGTGCTTCGTCATCCATCCCAGGTCTCTGCCGTTCGGTTCGTCGGGCGGGTGGTTCCATCGTCGCCGGCCGCGGCGACGTGTCCCACCCCTGATACAACACCGCCAGGCCTGCGTTCAGGCCGTTCGCGGCCGTGTTGTCGGATTGGCGATGAGACGGCCACCGCGGGGCGGCGATCATGTAATGCTGGACCGGCCTGCGTAGATGCGTCGGCGGTCGACCCGCCTCGGCCGATGCGCAGGACGCCCGACGCCGCCGGGTGCGAACAGCGCGTGTGCACTCGGTCCGGCGAGGTGACCGGTCCGGTACCGGAGCCCGGCGGCCCCGTGCGGCGTCACNCCCGTTCCCGGGAATACGCGTCGTGTGCCACGGGCATCCCNCCGCCGCGGATATTCCCGTGACCGCCGCCACTCCCTTCGCCGCACGGGGTGCAGCGAAGCATTCTGATGTTTCCCATGTGCAACAGAACCGGTAATCTAGCCCGAAATTTCGACCTTTCGGGGACTGCCGTCCGGCCCGGGCGAGCCGCCCGCCCCGTTGCCGACCCCGCCGGCCCTGGTGCCCGAGTCGTCCGTCTCCGGAGGTGCGGGGGACGTCGCCAGAACCCTGGCGATCAAAATCGGGCTGGCGTGGAGGCGGCCGTCCCACTGGCCGCCCTACGGCACACGCCGGTGCAAGATCGGTTTCCGGGAGACGGCATCGTGACCATTCTCGCCCCACGAGGCACACTGCGGCGCTCTTTGGCAAGAGTCGAGGGTGCGGAAACCGTTAGGGACCTTGGTCCCGTCGCGCCCGACAGATGGGGGTCGTACACTTTCACCAAGTCCCGACGAGGCCGTATACCTGCGTTCCCCCCGTACGTTGGGTGAGATGGTCTCGTCGGGACTACTTGTGTCCGGTTGCATCCAGACCGTTCCCGAGCGAACGGCCCTGGTTCGACCGTTGAGGATCTTTTCCTGGTCGCCCACTCCGACCGGGTGATTTCTCGACAGCCGGTCAGCCCCGGCCGGCCGCGTCATCCATCCGGTTCATCCGTCTTCAACTGATCGTCGTCCGCGTGCCCACGGGCGTGGTTCGCGTGGCGATCAGTGTCTGCCGCAGTGTCTGCTCGTTCCCGCCCTGCGTCCTCGGTCGAGGTCGCGGTTCATCGACAGGAACGGACAGCGGGGTGGCGTCCGCTGCCTCCGTGGCTACCTGGGAGAGTATTACTCGGAGTGATTGAGCGTTGCGCTGGGTATCGGAGGCGCGACGATGCAGGTCTCCCGGCCTTGGCCGTGCCCGGGAAGCGGCTGGTCGGGACCGGTGTCGTAACGGCGGTGTCGTAACGGCGGTGTCGTAACGGCGGTGTCGTAACGGCGGTGTCGTAACGGCGGTGCCGTAACGACGAGGTCCGGACGGCTGCGGTGCTGGAGGAGCAGGTCTGGGTCGCCGTGGGCGGCCCCGTGGTCGTCGCGGTGAGTGGCGTCGCCGTCGATCACCACGTGTTGCGGGTTGGCGGTTTTTAGTGACGGATGCCTTTCCCCTCTTGCGGGAATATCGCCTTGCTGACAGGTCTGGCTACGTTCGGACAGATATGAGATGTTTCGTGGGGAGTGGCCATGGGCTGCGGACATGCCGGCGATCGGGATCGATAGCCTGTTTTGGGCATGTACCGACAAAGCCGATGGTTGCCTCCGTAGGGGTCGGAGGGAGCGCGGTAGGTCGCTGGCGGGAGGCCGGCGGAATTCGGAGTCGGTGATGCCGCGAAGGCCGCGGCTCGTCCCGACCGGGTCCTTCGTCGCGGCGCAGCCGCTATGGGGGCTGGCCGGCTCGCTCGCACGGGAATGACTCGGAAGGTAGGGGTGAACAGGTGCATGTCCCTGCGGCGCGTATCGTCTTCTCACCGGAGGATCGCGCGGAGATCGCATCGGCCGCGACCGAGATCCTGGCCACCGGTGCGCTGACCTTGGGCGTCCATACCGCTGAATTCGAGGCGGCATTCGCCGCGGCTCACGAGGCCCCGTTCGCGGTCGCCGTGAGCAGTGGAACAGCCGCATTGGAGATCATCCTTCGCAGTCACGGTGTCGAAGGCGCGGATGTCGTCGTGCCGACGAACACGTTTGCGGCGACCGCTTTCGCGGTGCTGCGGGCCGGTGCCATGCCGGTTTTCGCGGATGTGAGTTCGGACACCTTTGCCCTGACCGCCCGCAGTGTCGAGGCCGCGGTGACGCCGCGGACCCGCGCCGTTGTCCTGGTCCATATCGGTGGGCTGATCCCGCCGGACGTGGCCGAGTTGCGGGCCTTCTGTGACGATCGAGGCATCGCGCTGGTCGAGGACGCGGCACATGCCCACGGCAGCCGCCACGGCGACGGCCACGCTGGGTCGTTCGGGATCGCGGGAGCGTTCTCGTTCTATCCAACCAAGGTCATCACGAGCGGTGAGGGCGGAATGATCCTCACGTCCGATCCCGCCATTCACGAAGCCGCTCGGATCTATCGTGACCAGGGCAAAGCCGGTTTTCTCGGGAACGTCCATATCAAGCAGGGGTACGCCTGGCGGCTCAGCGAGATTCATGCGGTCACCGGCCGGGTGCATCTGCGGCATCTCGCTGACTTCCTGGCGNCCCGCGCCGCCGTAGCCGCGCGGTACGACGCCGCGCTGGACNCCNNGGGTNCCGNCNCCCGCCTGCAGGTGCCGCCGGATGGTCTCTGCAACTACTACAAGTACATCGTCCTGCCCCGCCCCGGAATCGACCGCGGCCGGCTGAAGAAGGAGCTGAAGGAACGCCACGGCGTCTCCCTGAGCGGTGAGGTTTACGAGTCGCCGCTGCACCGGCAGCCGGTCTTCGGCGACTATGCGCTCCGGTCCCTTCCGGTCGCCGAGGACATCTGCGCCCGGCACGTGTGCCTGCCCATCCATTCGGACATGACCGAGGCGGAGGCCGACCATGTGGTCGCGTCCTTCGCCGCCGCGCTGCAGAGCCTGAGCCTGGACGGATGACGATGAAGATCGCGGTAACCGGAGGGTCNGGTTTCATCGGCAGCCATGTGGTCGACCGTCTGCTTGACGCCGGTCACGACGTTCTCTCACTGGACGTCGAACACCGGCCGGTCGACCCCCGGGCTAGTTACCAGCACCTCGACGTGCTTGATCTGCCGGCGGTCACCGCCGCGCTGAGGGGCGTCGAGGCCGTCTTCCACATCGCGGGGATGTCCAATGTGGACTTCGCGTTCGCCGACCCGGTGCGCACCGTGCGGCTCAACGTCGAGGGCACCGGGAACATCTGCGAGGCGGCGCGGCAGGTCGGGGTTCGCCGGGTGCTGTTCGCCAGCACCGTCTGGGTGTACGGGGCGGTCGGTGACCGGGCCGGTTCGGCGCCGCTGACGGAGGACGCCGAGATCACGCTGGGCCGCGCCGGGCATGTCTACACCTCGACGAAACTGGCCGCCGAACTGCTGCTGCACAGCTATCAGCAGACCTACGGGCTGCCGTTCACGATCCTGCGTTACGGCATCCCCTACGGCCCCGGAATGCGTGACGAGCTGGTGCTGGCCCGCTTTGTCCGCAAGGCTCTGAACGGCGAGTCGCTGACGGTGGCCGGCGACGGTCTGCAGTTCCGCAACTACGTTTTCGTCCGGGACCTGGCCGAGGCGCACGTGCTGGCTCTGACCCCCGACGCGGCCAACACTACGCTCGCCCTCGAGGGCAGCGAATCGGTCAGTGTGCTGGAGATGGCACGGGCCGTCCAGGAGTACTTCCCCGGCACCGCCATCGAACACATGCCTGCGCGCCCCGGGGACTTCCGCGGTCGGGAGATCTCCGCGCAGCGGGCCGCGGAGGTGCTCGGATGGCGACCGACCACACCCTTCTCGGAGGGTGTCCGGCAGTACATCGAGTGGTATCTGGCAAATCGACGGCCTCCGGCTCAGGCGCTCCCGCCTGTCGGCGACCTCGATATCTCCGCGGCCTCCTCGGAGTGACCATGGCGCAGATCGGCGGTAGCACGGTGAATGGACCATCCGAAGATGATGTTGAGGCGGGGGNCGGCGGCCCNCCAGCCGCCGGCGAACCGGGGGTCACGGAACCTGTCCTGCCAGGGCCGGCCGCAGCGGGGGGNCCGGNCGCCGGCGCCCTCCCCGCCGATCCGCGCACGCACGGCGTCGATGTCCGGCCCGCCGGGACGCCGACGCGACGCGGCGGCGCGCTGCTGCTGTCGGGCTCGCTCGGGATGGGCCACGACGTGATGGCACAGGCGTGCGGCGCGTCGCTCACCCGGCGCGGGTTCACCACCCGGACCGCCGACAGCCTGCGCATGCTCGGTGGGCGCAACGGCTCCCGGGGGGAGAAGGTCTTCCGTGGCATGATCGCCGTTCCGGGCCTGTATGATGCCGTGCACTTCTCACAGATGAGAACCGGTGGCCGGCTCGCCCAGGCCATCGAGAGGACCTCGAGCCGGTTCGTCGTCCCGGCATTGCGCGAGGAACTGGCCGCCCAGCCGACCGATCTCGTGATCTCGATCTTCGCTACCGGAGCCGCGGCGGCCAGCCGGGTCAAGGCCGAGTTCCCCGGCCTGGTGACGGCGGTGTTCTCCACCGACTGCTGCGTGCACCGGCTGTGGGTACACGACAACACCGACCTCTACCTGGTCACCTCGCAGACCGCCGCCCGGTACGTGCGGCGGTTCTCGCCGAACGCGCTGATCTCGGTGGTCCCGACCCCGGTCCGGGAACCCTTCTACGACCCGCCCACCCAGGAGGAGGCGCGGGCCGCGCTCGGCATCCCCGCGGACGCTCCCTGCGTGCTGCTGATGTCCGGCTCCTGGGGGCTGGGACCGTTGGTAGAGGGTGCCGCGGCCATGGCCGCGGCGGGCATCTACGTGCTTGCGGTGGCCGGCCGCAACCAGCGGTTGGCCGCGCGGTTGGCGTCTCTGTCGGAACAGCAGCACAAGGTCATCCCGTTCGGCTTCACCGATCGCGTCCCGGCGCTGATGGCGGCGAGCGACCTGGTCGTCACGTCGTCCGGGGACACCTGCAGCGAGGCTCGGGTGATCGGCCGGGACCTGCTGCTCATCGACGTGGTGCCGGGGCATGGCCGGGATAACCTTCAGAAGGAGCTCGAGCGAGGTCATGCCGAGGTGACGAACACCGACCCGGTGTCGTTGACCAGATCCGCGCTCGCGTGCCTTGACCGGGTCAAGCCACCGTCGGACCGGGTGGCGATCGGCCCGCACGCGTGGGAGCGGGCATTCGGGGCGGCTCTGGCGCAGATCGGTTTCGGCGCGGACTGGTGAGGCGAACCCACGGTTCGGGACGGATCCCGAGGGCCACGATGTTGGACGGGACATGAGCAGAGCCCTGGTGATCGGTCTGCCGACCGCGGTCGTCTCGGCGGCTCTCTACGGGATCGCGCCGCTCGTCCAGGCCCGCGCTGCCCGCCGGGAGGAGGAGAGCTCGGGGCTGGGGCTTGCGCTGCTGGCCCGACTGGTGCTGCGCCCCCTGTGGCTGATCGGCCTCGCCGTGGAGGCGGGCTCGTTCCTGCTGGAGGTGTATGCGCTGTCCGTGGCCCCGGTGGCGATGGTCGCCCCGGTGATGGCCCTCGACATGATCGTCTTCACCCTGCTGGCGCAGCGGGTGCTCGGCGAGAACATCAGCCTGACCGGCTGGCTGGGCGTGGTCGCGATGGTCGGCGGTATCGGCCTGCTCGCCTTCGCCTTCACGCGCCGAGCGGAGGTCGGCAGCTCGGCCAGCACCGATGTCCTGCTGGCCTTCCTGGTCCTCGGTCTGGTCTTCGCGCTGCTCTGCGCGTCCCTCGCCAACCTGGCCGCGGTGCGGGAGATGGTCGCGGGCGCCGCGTTCGGATTCGGGGCCGCGGCCGGGGTCAGCTACGCCATCGCCACGCTGGCGACCCGCCAGATCGGCCTGGCGGTGAACGAACGACGTGAGGGGCAGTCCACGCTGGTGGACCTGCTCACCACTCCGACGCCCTACGTCCTCGTGCTGTTCTCCGTGCTGGCGCTCGGTCTTCAGCAGCGTGGCCTGCAAGGGCGCGCCGCCGTCATCGCCTTCCCGGTGACCAGCGGGGTCTCCGCCTTCCTGCCGGTGACTCTGGGCCTGACGCTGTTCAGCGAGCCGGCGCCCGACGGCGTCCGCCGCGCGGCGTTCATCGTCGCGATGGTCCTGGTCGCGGCCGGAATCGCCGCTCTCGGCCGTGATCGGATGGCGGCAGACCGGTCCGTGGACGAACTTGAGAGCGTGCTGCGACCCACCCCCGACGACCGCGGGTTGGGGGACGGCGTCGCGCCCCTGGACGGCCGGCCGGAGGTGGTCGAGCCATCGGAGGCGGAGCCGGGGCAGCCGGCAAGGGCCCGGGACGAAGCGGCTTCTAACGCTCGTACCGGCACGGTTGCTCACCGCAGCGGCATGTCGAAGAACTTATAGTGATGCGCCGTGTGCTTTCGGTGAGATAGTCGTCGTGGCCGGCCGCTCGGGTTCACCCCCCGATCGCCCGGGCGCCCGGCCGTCTCCCGCTTGCCCGCCTCGCACGTTTCCCGCTCGCACGTTTCCCGCTCGCACGTTTCCCGCGTATCCCCGCCGCCCAGGTTTGCTGCCCGGCCCGGAGCAGAGCAGGCGCGGACCGGGCGATCAGGGTTTCCTCTCCGGCCGGGTCGTCGAGGCGCCGCCAGCCGCATCTCGACGACCCGGCTGGCTCGTCAGACCCCGAATCGCTGAAGGGCCTTGCGCACCCGCAGGTTCGCCTGCGCGAAGGAGATCTTTCCGTCCACGTAGGCCGACAGCGCCGCGCGGCGGACACGCTCGACGCGCTGATCTTCGATCGGAGTGTTGAGCAGGTTGGTCGTGGCGGTGGCCACGGCAATCACCTCCCAGTGGCAGGGNAANANGGNATTGCAACTCGCGGGNGACCTCGGNCGGCACACCGGACCGGAAGGCGGGGAACGAGGCGACGATGCCTCGGCCGATCCTTTCGACACGAGGTCGATCCGAGATCGGAGATGAGCAGATGGACCCGGAGAGCGGGCGGACGCTGCGCTGCGCCGCCTCGCTAGGAGGGCGACGGGATGGCGACTCTGCGCTCCGCCCGCCCCGGCTGACCGAGGATCCGGGCAGGTGCGTTATGGCGCCGCACGCGGGTAGCCGTATTATCACATATGGTCACAACGACTGCCCTCCTCCGCGTTGGGCGGGCGCTTGACGCCCGCGTGGCCTGTTCCGGTCGGGTGCAAGGTGGCCAGACGCCGACCTGCCGGGCTGTGACGGGAGACCGCAGGAGCCTTGTCACCCGATCGCCTCGCGGCGAGTGACGCGCTGCCGTATCCACATCACGTTACAATCATGTAACAACCGCGACAAGACGAACGTCCAGGCAACGAAGCTCGACCGAACATCTACAAGAGTGCGCGACCGGGAGGCATTGCGCAAGAGCCAACCGGCTCGTGGCGAGACTTCCTGAACAGGTATCTCGGCCCCCAGGCCGATGGAACGATGCCGTTGATCGAATCGTCTCCGCATGGCGGGTCCGGCCCGGCGCCGGTCCCGCTCTGAAACACCAGGGCCTGAAACACCAGGGCGGTGCATCCTGGCCCGGGCATCCCGGCCCGGGTAGGGGTTGACCGAGGATCACCCGGTTACCGGCGTGATCGGCGGGGTTACGGTCACCGGAGCGATGCGCATCGAACCGTGGGGGAGAGCCGAAAGCGGACGGCCCGGTTCCGGTCGCGACGTGCCGGAGCGACCGGAACCGGGCCGAGGCCGACCAGCGGCGATCTCGCTTTTTCCGATGGGATTTTTCGGTGGGAACAGGACATCCCACCCCATTCCCCCGGATCAGGGCTGGGTGGTGGTTCAGCCCGGGATGATCCGGCTCCGGTCGAACTCGCCGTCCCGCGCGCCGGCCAGGAACGCGTCCCACTCGGCCGCCGAGAAGGCGAGCACCGGCCCGGTCGGGTTCTTCGAGTCACGGACGGCGACGCCCCCGCCGAGCGCCGCGACCTCCACACACATACCGCCCGCGCCGTTGCTGTAGCTGCTCTTGCGCCAAGCCGCCTCGATGGCATTGTCGGTGATCGGCTTCATATATCTGATCATTTCATTTCCTCTGCGACCGAGAGTATCATCTGGATGGACTCTTCCGGCCGCAGGGCTGCCGCCAGAAGATGATCCAGCTTCACTCTATAGCGCCTGACTTCGGAGGGGCGCTCAATATAGAGACTTCCGGCCGCTTCCTCTATATAGACCACTTCGTTGTCTCCCGACTCGGGGAATCCGAGTATCGAGAATGTGCTTCCCAGGCTGGCATGCGCGCCCACGGAGAAGGGAAGTACCTGAATTGTCACGTTCGGCAGCTCGGACTGTTTGGCGAGGAACTCAAGTTGGCTTCGCATGACGGCTCTGCCGCCGATTGTCCGGCGTAGGACCGCCTCGTCCAGAATCACCCAGAGGCGAGGATGATCGGCGGCGGTGAGCCGGCGCTGCCGGTCCAGCCTGAGCGCGATCTTGCGTTCGACCTCGTCCTCGCTCACCTCCGGATCGTCGGCCCGGATGACGGGCCGGGCGTAGTCGCTGGTCTGCAGCAGCCCATGGACGAGCTGCGATTCGTAGACCGAGATCGAGGCGGCGTCGCCCTCCAGGCCGATATAGATCTCGAACCAGGCGGGGACCACGTCGTGGTAGGTGTGCCACCAGCCGTGGCGCCGGGACTCGCGGGCCAGGGCCAGCAACGCGTCCCGGCGTTCGTCGTCGGTCACGCCGTAGAGAGCCAGCAGGTCGGACACGTCCCGGGTGCGGACCGGCACGCGGCCGTTCTCCATCCGACTGACCTTGGAAACCGAACAGCGCAGCAGTTGGCAGACCTCGTCGACGGAGATGCCCGCCCCCTCGCGAAGTCGTCGTAACTCGGCGCCCAGGCGCCTTCGCCGCACGGTCGGACCGCCGCTCGTGGCCATCGCTCGTCCTTCGGGCTCTTCGGGGTGATGGATGCATCCTGCCACTTGTTCGCCACTCCTCACCCAGGGCGCGCATCGCTGGGTAGCGAAACTCTTACAGAAGCTCTTGCAGAAGAGGCGTGCAGGGGTCATGCTTACCTTGAGTAGCGATGATGCACCTCAAGGTGAGAGTGTGGGGCAGAGCTGGTTGCGGGGAGACGTCGATGGTCATCGCGCAGGGTCCGGGATGTCGGTAGGGAGACCGCGCCGAGACACGGCGCCCCGCACCTGTGGTGCCTCCATGCCCGGCGGCCGCGTCGCCGGTCCCGCATGTGTCGACGCCGGCGGCTGTCAGGCGTCACCCCTCAGGCGTCAACCGTCAACCGCCGGTTCCGGCTGAGTGGATGACGATCCTCGCCCGGAGCCGGCCATCTCGCCGTTGTCCGCCGCGCTGTCCCCGTCGCGCGGCTCTCCGTCGTGCGGCTCTCCGTCGCGCGGCTGTGCGTCGCGCGGCTGTGCGCGGAGGGGATTTCTTCCGCGGCGGCTCCGGCGGGCAGATCCACGATCATCATTATCGGACAATCACCGAAAGGCGCGACAATGACGACTCGCCAATTCCAGGTTTATGACGGCGATGGCGAACTGGTGGCCACCTTCCCGGAATGGGAGGCGGCGCACAACTGGGCTCATCTGCGCGCGAACGAGCCGGTGACCTCGCGGCCCGTGCAGATCGAGGATCGGGTCGAACGCCGTACCTGGACGATCGAGGCGGACCGCTGCCGGCTGACCGTGTGGCGGCGACGGGTCGAGTACGGATACTGCGGGAGTGGCGACCTGCGGCATGCCGCTAACGCTCGTAAGCACGCCCGGGCGTCCTGAGCCGGTCCACTCGTGGCTGCTGGTGACTCCCGCCTGCGGGTTGGCGTGGCCCCCGGCCCGTGACGGCTCCGGGGAAGTCCCGGCAAGTTCCGAGGCTTCTCTCAGGTAGTCCACAGCCTCTCCGGACATCGTCCGTCCCATGAGTTCGACGCGGCACCCGGCCCGATGGTCTCCCCACCTCGTGGTGCGTCTCGCCCTGGTGGCCTGGGGGATCGCCGTGGTGGCCCTGTGGTGGTTCGACACCTCCGCGTCCAGCGTCCACGGCGCCGGGCCCGCCATGACCGCGGTCGGTCGGGTCTGCGGCCTGCTGGCGGCCTATCTGGTGCTCGTGCAACTGCTGCTCATGGCACGGATACCGGCCTTCGAACGCGCCGTCGGTCTCGACCGGCTGGCCGCGTGGCACCGCGGCCTGGGCACGAACGTCATCCTGCTCATCGTCGTCCACATCCTGCTGACGGTGTGGGGTTACGGCTTGGCCGGGCATCATCAGCCGCTCGCCGAGCTCGTCACGGTGATCATGNCATACCCGGAGATGTGGAAGGCCACCGTCGGCACCCTGCTGTTCGTGGCCGTCGGGGTCGCGAGTGCCCGGGCGGCCCGGCCGCGCATCTCGTACGAAGTCTGGTACGCGCTGCATCTCACCACCTACCTCGCCGTGTTCCTGGTCTTCTTCCACCAGACGGAGACCGGTGGGGACTTCGTCGGTCACCCGGTTAACCGGCTGCTGTGGACCGCGATGTACGTCTCCGTCGCCGCCTGTCTCGTCGTCTGGCGCCTGATCCTGCCGATCGCGGCCGTGGCCCGGCACCGGATGACGGTCGATCGGGTGGTGGAGGAGGCACCCGGCGTCGTCTCGGTGTGGATCCGCGGTCACGACCTGCACCGGCTCGGTGCGCGTCCGGGGCAGTTCCTGCTGTGGCGGTTNGCCNCCCNCGGGCATCTCGTGACCGCGCNCCCCTACTCGCTGTCGGCCCCGCCGACAGCGCATCAGCTGCGTATCACGGTCAAGGCCGCCGGCGACCACTCCCGGGCGGTCGCCCTGCTGCGACCGGGCACACCGGTCGTGGCGGAAGGTCCCTTCGGACATTTCACCGCCGCGCGGGCCCACCGGGGCCGGGCGCTGCTCGTCGGCGGGGGCAGCGGAATCGGACCGGTTCGGGCGCTGGCAGAGGATCTTGCCGGTCGTGGCGACGACGTCGTGGTTGTGCACCGGGTGAGCCGGCCGAGCGATCTCGCGCTGGGACGGGAGTTTGAGGCGCTCGCCGAGAGCAGTCGAATGATCGTCCACCGGGTGATCGGTNCCCGGCGTGAGCTCGGATACGACCCGCTGGAGGCCCGCTTCCTCGATGCCGCCATCCCGGACGCCGCCGACCGCGACGTCTTCGTCTGTGGCCCTCGTGGGATGACCACCACGGTCGTCCGGGCGCTTCGCGGTCTCGGCGTTTCCCGTGACCAGATTCACACCGAGGAGTTCGATCTCCGTTGAACGACAACAACGACAACAACGACAACGCCGAAAAACCCTACCGGGGAAGGCTCGGTTTCGTGGCGCTGATGGGAGCCGCCATCCTCGTGGTCGGTGCGAAGGCCGCGACCGGACACGGGGAGCGGCTGGTGGCACTCGCCGCGTCGCCGACCGCCGCCGGGGCGACCCCTCAGCCCTCCGCCGGGGCGACCCCTCAGCCCTCCGCTCAGCCCGCTCAGCCCTCCGCGTCGGCGGGCACACCGGCCCCGTCCTTCTCCGCCACCGCGGGGTCCACAGGTTCGGGCTCCGCCGGAACGGTTACCACCCGGACGGTGACCGGGGACGCCATCGATACCCGCTACGGGCCGGTGCAGGTCCAGCTTGTCCTGGTCGGGAAGAAGATCACCGATGTGGTTGTCCTGCAGATGCCGGACCGGGAGCGGCGGGACATCGAGATCAACGAACGGGCCGTGCCGATCCTGCGCCAGGAGGNGCTCGACGCCCAGAACGCCCGGATCGACACCGTCTCCGGCGCCTCGTACACCAGCAACGGGTACGCGTGGTCCGTCCAGTCCGCCCTGGACAAGGCCGGTGCCTAGCCTGCCGGTGTCGGGCGGGCCGGTGCCGGTTCGGCCCGGACGGGTCCGCGCCGAACCGGTGATGGGCACCGTCGTCAGCATCGACGTCCGCACCCCGCTCGCCCCAGCGGATCTGGCGGCGGCGATCGAGGCGGCGGCTGCGGTCCTGCACCGGGCGGACGAGGATTTCAGCACGTTCCTGCCCGGGTCCTGGGTCTCTCGAATCCGGCGCGGCGAGGTCGACCTCGGTGCCTGTCCCGACCACGTCCGCGAGGTCTACCGGGTGGCCCGCGCCTGCCGGGAGCGGACCGGCGGCAGGTTCGACCCGGCGTGGCGGGGCGACGGCACGCTGGACCCCACCGGTCTGGTCAAGGGCTGGGCGGCCGAGGCGGCCTCCCGGGTGCTGACTGACGCCGGAGCCGCGGACCACTGCGTCAATGCGGCGGGGGACCTGCGGGCCAGGGGAGTCGCCTCGGCGCCGGGGCGACCCTGGCGGGNGGGGGNGTCGGATCCCTTCGACCGGAGCCGACTCGTCGCGGTGGTCGAGGGCACCGAGCTGGCCGTCGCCACCTCGGGGGTGTTGGAGCGGGGCGCGCACGTGATCGACCCGCGCACCGGCATCCCGGCGACCGAGCTCGTCGCGGTCACCCTCGTTGGACCGGACCTCACCCTGGCGGACGCCTACGCCACGGCCGCCCTCGCCGCCGGCCGGGACGCGTGGACCCTGCTTGTCGATCTTGCTCGGGAGGGATGGGCCTGGCTGATCGTCGACGCCGTCGGTCGGCTGGACCATTCGGGGGGATTCCCCGGCCAGGTGGCCGCCGCCGCGTCCGCACCCCCCGCATCACCCCCCGCATCGGACGGGTCCCGTTCCGCGTCCGCCGGATCCCGATGACCGGTCTTCCCGGCGAGCAGGACGAGACTGGGTGGGTGGACCGTCCGATCAGGGTCCTCGTCGTCGACGACGAGGAGGCGATCACCGACCTCGTGACCATGGCACTGCGCTACGAGGGCTTCGACGTACGCGCCGCGCACTCCGGGCAGGCGGCGTTGACACAGGCCGCCCTGTCCCCGCCGGACCTGCTCGTGCTGGACGTCATGCTCCCCGACATCGACGGGTTCGCGGTCTGCGAGCGGCTGCGGCGATCGGGGCAGGGCGTGCCCACCCTGTTCCTGACGGCCCGGGACGCCACCGAGGACAAGGTGCACGGACTGACCCTCGGCGGGGACGACTACGTGACGAAACCGTTCGCGGTCAGCGAGCTGATCGCCCGGGTCCGGGCGATCCTGCGCCGGGCCGGGGCCGCCGACGGCGCGCCCACGCCGCTGCGTTTCGCCGATCTCGAGCTCGACCCGGAGACCCGCGAGGTGCGGCGCGCCGGGCGGCACGTCGACCTCACCGCCACCGAGTATCGCCTGCTGCACTACCTGCTCGCGAACGCCCGCAAGGTGCTCACCCGGGCCCAACTCCTCGACCACGTCTGGGGACATGACTTCGGCGGTGACGCGCGGGTCCTGGAGACCTACGTCAGCTATCTGCGGCGCAAGATCGACGACGTGCCACCCCCGCTGATCCACACGGTGCGCGGCGTCGGCTACGTGCTGCGCCTGCNGCGTTGAGCCGGCCGGTCCTGTCCCTGCGGGCCCGGCTGCTGCTGGCCCTGGTGGGCNTGCTGGCCGTCGGGATGGCTCTCGGCGCCGTCGGCACGCGAGGGGCTCTGGGGGCCTACCTGCGTGGCCGGCTGGACCAGCAGGTCCGGGACGCCCATCCGCTGATGGAGCAGTTGCTCCTGCGGGCCGGCGGGGACGGGGACGGGGATGACCACTACCCAGGTTTCGGCACCACGTTCCTGGTGGGCACCTACGGCGCGTTGTACGACGGCGCCGGCCGCCGGCTCGCCGAGGCCAGCCCCGGCCCGGGTGGCCCGGGTGGTCCGGGTGGCCCGGCGGCGCCGACGCAGCGTCCGGCGGTGTCGGCACGCCTGCTCGCCACCGCCCGGCTGCATCCGGACCTCGCGACCGTCCCGCTGTGCACGGTGGGCGCCGAGGACCATGGCGGCCGGTTCAGGATGCTCGCGGAGCGCTTCGACAACGGGTATGTGCTGATCGTCGCCGTGCCCTTCGCNGAGGTGAACGCCACCCTTGACCGGGTCACCAGGATCGAGGTCGTGGCGACCTCGGTGGTCACGGCCGCGCTGGCCGTGCTGGCATACGTCATCATCCGGCTTGGGCTGCGTCCCCTGACCCGGATCGAGCAGACCGCGGACCTGATCGCCCACGGCGACCTGACCAGGCGGGTCGCCGACGCGGACCGCCGGACCGAGGTGGGTCGGCTCGGGCTCGCCTTCAACGCGATGCTCACCCGGATCGAGGCGGCGTTCCGGGCGCGTGAGGTCTCCGAAGGGCGTCTGCGCCGCTTCGTCGGGGACGCGAGCCACGAGCTGCGGACCCCGTTGACATCGATCCGCGGGTACGCCGAGATGTTCCACCGCGGCGCCGCGGAGCGGCCCGAGGACCTGGCGATGGTCATGCGCCGCATCGAGGAGGAGTCCGCGCGCATGAGCGAGCTGGTGGATGACCTGCTGCTGCTCGCCCGGCTGGACCAGCGACCGGTGCTGGAGCGCCAGCCGGTCGACGTCGCGGCGATGGTCCGTGACATCGTCACCGACGCCCGTGTGGTGAGCCCGGGACGGACGATCGAGGTCGACGTGCCGCCGATCCTCGAGGTGCTCGGCGATGAGGGCCGGCTGCGGCAGGCCGTCGGNAACCTCGTCCGCAACGCCGTCGTCCACACCCCGCCCGACGCCGGGATCTCCGTCTCCGTGGGCCCCCTCGAAGCCGGCTCCCCGGGGCCGACGGGCGATGGTCCCACCGACGGGATCGTGGTCTCGGTGGTCGACCACGGCCCGGGCGTCCCCGAGGATGCCGTGGCCCACCTCTTCGAACGCTTCTTCCGGGCCGATGCCGGGCGGTCCCGGGACGCCGGCGGGACCGGTCTGGGCCTGTCCATCGTCGACGCCGTCGCCACCGCGCACGGCGGGCGGGTCGAGTACCGGCCGACCCCGGGCGGCGGGGCGACGTTCCGTCTCGTCCTGCCCGGTCCGTCGCAGCCCGACTGACCTGTTCACCTTCGCCGGAAACGGGCCCGGAGACGTGGCGGGCGCGCGCTAGGCGGCGAAGGGGGNGGNGNTCTGGTTCATCACCTCGGTCGTGCTGGCCGGCGCCCTGGGCCCGCGGCGATCCGGATCAGATAGCTCGGGTAAGATGGCCGTCACCACAGGTGATCGTCTTGAGGGGGTGAGACCCATTTCCGCTGTGTCAGGGTGGGTGCTCTCCTCCCGCGGTCGCGCGGTTCGCTCGAGGTAGGCGATCGGGAGGGTGCCCTTCGGCATCCCGAAAGGCTTCCCGTGTCGACATCCGGCCCTTCTCCTTCCTTTCTCTCCCCTTCTCGTCCGTCCTTTCCCTCCTCTTCTCGTCCGTCTTCCTCACCGTTTTCGTCCCTGCCGCGGTCCGTCGTCGTCACGCGGCTGCGGGCCGCCGGCTGCGTCTTCGCCGAGGACGAGGCACGGCTGCTCGTCAATGCGGCCCNGACCCCGGGCGAACTCGCCGCGATGGTGCGGCGGCGCGTCGCCGGTCTGCCCCTGGAACACGTGCTCGGCTGGGCGGAGTTCCACGGCCTGCGGATAGCCGTGGACCCCGGGGTCTTCGTGCCCCGCCGCCGCACGGAGTTCCTTGTCGATCAGGCGGTCGAACGGGTTGCCGGCCGGTCCCGGCCGGTCACTGTCGTCGATCTGTGCTGTGGCTCGGGGGCGATGGGGGTCGCGCTGGTGGCAGCCCTGCCCGGGATCGAAGTACACGCCGCCGACATCGAACCGGCCGCGGTGCGGTGCGCCCGCCGCAACCTCGCCTCCGCCGGTGGCCAGGTCTACGATGGTGATCTTTACGAGCCGCTGCCAGCCGTCCTACGGGGCCACGTGGACCTGCTGGCCGCGAACGCCCCCTATGTACCCACCGACGCGATCGAGCTGATGCCGCCGGAGGCTCGCGAGCACGAGCCGCGGGTGGCGCTCGACGGCGGGGCGGACGGGCTCGATGTTCTGCGGCGGGTGGCCGCCGAGGCGCCGCGGNGGCTGGCCCCGGGCGGTCACCTGCTGGTCGAGACCGGCGAGCGGCAGGCGGCATCGATCGTCGAAGCCAGCGCCCAGGCCGGTCTGATCCCCACGGTCGCCAGTTCCGCCGACCTGAACGCCACCGTCGTCATCGCCACCAGGCCGGCCGCGGCTCCCGTGTCCGCGGTGGGCGCGGCAGCTGGACAGCTGCCGCCAGTCGGGTAGGCCCAGCCCTTATCCGCGGCTGCCCGCGGAAAGGCCGCGGGCAGCCGGATGCGGCCGGATGCAATGGATGCGGATGGACCGAAGCCGTCCTCGGTGAATCCCCGGGACCTGCTCGTCAGCCAACAGGAGATGTTTCAGGGCAGGACGTCGTAGGTGTAGGTGTCGGTCATGTCGAGCACGCTGCGGGGGGTCGCCGGGGTGCTCGGCGTGCTCGACGTGCTCGACGGGGCGAACGGGGAGACCAGCGGGTCGTCGATCCGATGGCCGAGGAGGCTTGCCGGGGCGGTCATGTCCGGCTGGTACACGCGGCCGTGACGCCGCATCCAACCCTCCCAGACACGGTCGACGTTGCAGTGGTGCACGAAGAAGACCGGGTCGTTGGGGGACGACGCCAGCGACATGTCCCTGCCCCCGCCAACCCAGCGGTGGACCTGGTTGTGCAGTCCGGTGCCGATGAAGCCTTCGAGACGGTTGCGGAACCCCCGCGAACTCACGTTGAAGGGAGCCTCGTCGTAGCTCGCGAGTGTCGGATCGGCGACGGTGTCGAAGGCTGCGGTGATATCGGCGTTGCTCGGCAGGATCGACGATCCGAACGTGGCGCTGCCGAATCTACGCCGCACGCCGCGTTCGGCGACCTGCTGGAGCGCGCCGCTGCTGCTGGTGGAGATCCGTACCCGGAAGCTGGTCGGGTCGGCGGGGTCGAAGAAGAACGCACCGCCGGGGATCGGGGTGCCCTGGCCCCCGAAACCGTCCGGGGTGTTCCGCCACAGTGCCGAAGCAGCGGGGTTCGGCGCCGTGGCGGGGGCGGAGGGTGTCCCGTCGCGCGCCCAGTCCCAGTAGGGCAGCCCGAAGTTCGGGTCGCCGAGAACGCGCTGGAGGTGCACTTCCAGCCAGCCAAGCATGACCCGGTGCCAGGGCAGGAAGACGGGGCCGGCGTGCGCGGCGTTGCGGTTGCTCGGTGACCCTCCCGGGGGGACGGGGGTGTTCATCGCGATGACATGCCAGATGACGAACAGGTCGTAGGTCCGTACCGGTCGGCTCGGACCGGGGATGCCGAACTGATTCGTGCGCAGCGTCGTAGGTTCGTGTTTGAGGAGCTTGATTCCGCGGATATAGGCCTTTCTCGCGTCGTCGTCGAGAAGGATGTCGCGCCGGACGACCGCCATGTCATGCCCCTTCCGGGAGCTCGTCGTGGGCGTCGTGGTGATGGTGCTCGCCCGGATCGCCGTGCGGGCCATGGTCGTCGCCAGAGGCCCCGGGGGAGAACTCCTCGGGGAAGGCGGTGATGATCAGGCGTACCAGGTCGACGACCGAGGGGATCTGATAGTTGGGCAGGCCGTGGCAGTGTGCCGTGCCGTCGTTGGAANCCCCAATGTGGACGTTCAATGGTTGGCCGTCGACGGTGATCTCGTAGGTGGTCGTGATGACGACGTGGTGACCGTCGAAGTCGTCCTCGCGGNCACTGCGGGCCGGGTCGCCATGTACGTGTTCCGGCCGGGGAAGGCTAGCAAGATAGTTGGCGAGAAAGGCGGGATGAGTGACGTCTGTCGGGTCCGGTGGCATGTAGTTCCCCCGAATTCCAGGCGGTGCGGTGAGGTGGTGAGGCGGTGAGGTGACCAAGAATCTACCGACGGTACGGGTCTGGCAACGAGGTGTCGTCCAGGCGTCTGTGCGTCACGTGGGCCGGCGACGCCGCGGCGCCGCCGGTGCCGGGGATGCGTCAACCTGCCGACCGAGGTGTTATCGGATGGTCGACAGCGCCTTGTTCACGTCTTCGGCGTCGAACTCGACCGGGTCGAACTCGTCTGCGTCCCGCAGGCCCAGCCATTCCAGGCGTTCGTCGTGTTCCGGATGGCCGGGGTCGCCGAGGACCTCGACGAGCTCGCCGATGCGGGCTGCTGATCGCGAGATCGTTGAGGTCCGCCTTGACCTGGGCCTCCGCCGTCGCTTGGAGAGGGCCGGGTAGCCGCCGCGCGGGATGATGTCATCACCGCGGCGGTCGCTCAGCTCGAGCCGATGCCCAACGTCCCGCCGGCTGCCGAGGTTCGGTCGATGAGAGCGGCGATGCCGTCGAGGATCCGGTCCACGCCGAAGAGAAACTCCTCGGTCTCCTCGAAGCCCGCCGGGCCGTCGCCGATCTCGCCCGCCCAGGCGATGCGGTGCAGCCGCGGATAGGTCCGCTCGTCGACGAGCTCGCGCAGCAACGCCTCGAAGCCCCAGACAGGCGGCGCGTCGCCCCCAGCCGGCCCTGCCTCCGCGTCAGCTCCAGCCCCAGCGCAAGGAGCCACAGCCGTCCGGGCCTGGGCGGCAGCCCGGGCGGCATTGTGGGCCATTCGGGCCTCGCTGAGGGCGTACGAGCTGAGCAGGCCGATCACGCGGAGTTTGTCGGCGTCAGACAGGCTGGTGCCGTCGAGGGTCTCCAGCCCCTTTTCGACGAAGGTCAGCGAATTCGGCGCAAGCGGGGGCGCGGCCATCGGCATCTGGGTGATCCAGGGATGGCGGTCGATCATCTGGCGCTGGACGATCACCCAGGCTCGCAGCCGGGCCCGCCAACCATCGCCCTCGATGACGAGGCTTTCGGCGCCCTGGGCGCTGGCGTTCCACATCATCTGGAGCAGCTCGTCCTTGGTGGCCAAGTGCCGGTAGAGCGACATCGTCGTGTAGCCGAGCTCCTTCGCCACGCGGGCCATCGACACCGCGTCCAAGCCCTCGGCGTCGGCGATCCGGGTCGCCGTCGCCACGATCGCGTCTACCGACAGCTCCGGCCGCGGCCCGCGCTGACCACGCTCGCGGCGGCCCCAGAGCAGGTCGAGGCCCGGCGGTAGCGGCGGTGACTTCTCGCTGACCATCGACCTCCCTCCTTGACTGCGAGAATACGGCTTGACGTCAACTGTATATGGCGCATACCTTTCATGTATGCCATACACAGTAATCGCGGACGGGATCCGCAAGTCCTACGATGGCCGGGCGGTGCTCGACGGCGTCGACCTGGCTATCGAGCAGGGTTCCGTCTTCGCGCTTCTCGGTCCGAACGGGGCGGGCAAGACGACGATGGTGCGCATCCTGGCAACCCTGGTCGCCCCTGACGCGGGGACGGCCGTGATCGCGGGCTGTGATCTGCTTCGCGACCCGGTCGGCGTCAAGGGCGCGATCAGCCTGACTGGCCAGTACGCCGCGATCGACGATCTGCTTACCGGCCGGGAGAACCTCGAGATGATGGCGCGGCTGCGCCACCTGCCCAGGCGCGTGGTCCGGTCCCGGGTCGACGACCTGCTGGCCGAGTTCGACCTGGCCGACGCCCGGGACCGCCGGGTGAAGACGTACTCCGGCGGGATGCGCCGGCGCCTCGACCTGGCGGCCAGCATGGTCAAGCGGCCCCTCCTGTGCCAGCGCGGGCACAGGCACCGCGGGCAGCGGACCTGCTCGCGTGACCGGGTGCCACCCTCAGAATGATTGTTCTCGATACCAATGTCATCTCCGAGCTCATGCGCGCAGCACCAGCCGACCGCGTCGTAAGGTGGGTAACCAGCCGACCCGGTGACGCCTTGAACACGACCTCGATCACCGTGGCTGAGGTCCGTTACAGCCTCGTCCGACTGCCATCCGGTCGCCGCCNTGAGTTGCTGATGGCAGCCGCGGACGATGTCTTCTCGGCGTTCCAGGACAGAGTCCTGCCCTTCGCGCCACGGCGGCCCGTCACTACGCCAGCCTCGTGGTCGAGCGTGAACAAGCCGGGACTCCGATCAGCGGCTTCGACGCCCAGATCGCGGCTATCTGTCGAGCCCGCAACGCCGTCCTGGCTACCCGCAACACCAGCGACTTCACCGGCCTGGGCTTGGAACTGGTCGACCCCTGGGAGGCCGAGGTGCTGCCCGCCGAACTGCAGGTTGCGTTCCGCCTCAAGCGCCGTCAGCAGGGCTAGCATCGGGCCGCCCACCGGCTGGTCCGTCGGCGGAGGTTCGTGGACGCCCGATATGATACGGGCTGCCCGTTCCGCTGCGTGCCCGAGGCGTCGCTGGGCGCTGGCCGTCACGCGCGGGACCGGGTAGCCGTCGTGCAGTCTGCTCGTGTCCGCATGGAGGAGCCCCGTGAGCACCCGGGTCGAGACGCTGGAGTTTCAGGCCGAGGCGCGTCAGCTTCTGCAGCTGATGGTCCATTCGATCTACTCGAACAAGGACATCTTCCTGCGGGAGCTGATCTCTAACGCGTCCGATGCCCTGGACAAGCTGCGCATCGCGTCGTTGGTCAAGGACGGCCCGCGGGTCGACAGCGCCGACCTGCGCATCGAGATCGAGGCCGACGTCAACGCTCGCACTCTGACCGTCCGCGACAACGGCATCGGGATGTCCCGCGACGAGGTCGTCGGGCTCATCGGCACCATCGCGAAGTCCGGCACGGCCGAGCTGCTGCGCAAGCTGCGGGAATCCGAGGACGGCGCGGCGTCATCCGATCTGATCGGGCAGTTCGGCGTCGGCTTCTACTCCACCTTCATGGTGGCCGACAAGGTCACCCTGCTGACTGGGAAGGCCGGTGAGAGCGGCGGCACCCGGTGGGAGTCCGACGGCGCGGGCACCTACGTCATCGAGACGGTGGACGACGCGCCGCGGGGAACCGCGGTCACGGTCCACCTGAAGCCCGAGGACAGCGAGGACCGTCTCTACGACTACACCGACGAGAACAAGATCCGGGAGATCGTCAAGCGGTACTCCGACTTCATCGCCTGGCCCATCCGGCTGGTGTCGGCCCCCGCCGCGAAGGACCGAGACTCGAACGACGACGGGACAGCCGAGTCCGGCGCCGGCGCCGAGAATGCCGGCGACCGGCCGCTCAACTCGATGAAGGCGCTGTGGGCCCGGCCGCAGAGCGAGGTCGACAAGGCCGAGTACGACCAGTTCTACCAGCACCTCAGCCATGACTGGACCGGCCCGCTCGAGGTCATCCACATGAAGGGCGAGGGGACGTTCGAGTACGAGGCCCTGTTGTTCATCCCGTCGCGAGCGCCGCTCGACCTGTTCACCCGGGATGCACGCCGCGGCGTCCAGCTGTATGTGAAGCGCGTGTTCATCATGGATGACTGTGCGGAGCTCCTGCCGAACTATCTGCGCTTCGTCCGGGGCGTCGTCGACACGCACGACCTGTCGCTCAACATCTCCCGAGAGATCCTCCAGCAGGACCGCCGGATCCAACTTGTGCGGCGCCGGCTGGTCAAGAAGATACTGGCCTCCATCAGGGCTCTTCAGGAGAACGACGCCGAGCGCTACCGCACGCTGTGGAAGGAGTTCGGCGCCGCCCTCAAGGAGGGCCTCCTCGAGGATGCCGACAACCAGGATGCGATCCTCGGCCTCGTCTCGGTGGACTCGACGCACGACGCCGATCGGCCGACCACGCTGCGCGAGTACATCGAGCGTATGAAGGACGCCCAGAACGAGATCTACTACCTGACCGGCNATTCGCGCGGAATGATCGAGAACTCGCCGCACATGGAGGCGTTCCGGGCCAAGGGCTACGAGGTCCTGATCCTGACCGACCCGGTTGACGAGGTCTGGGTCGAACGGGTGGCGGAGTTCGACGGCAAGCCGCTGAAGTCGATCGCGAAGGGCGAAGTCGACCTCGACACCGACGACGAGAAGAAGAGCAGCGAGGCCGAGCGGGAACAGCTGCGCAAGGACTTCGCCGCCCTACTGCCCTGGCTGGCGGCCAAGCTTGAGGACGACGTCAAGGAGGTCCGGCTGTCCAGCCGCCTCACCACGTCGCCGGCCTGCCTCGTCGGCGACACGTTCGACATGACGCCCGCGCTGGAGAAGATGTACCGGGCGATGGGGCACGAGATGCCACGCCCCAAGCGCATCCTCGAACTCAACCCGACGCACGCGCTGGTCATGGGCCTGCGCGCCGCACACGAACGGGACGCGGATTCCGCCGCCCTCGGCGACACCGCGGAGCTGCTGTACGGCATGGCGCTGCTCGCCGAAGGCGGAGAACTGCGCGATCCCGCGCGATTCACCCGCCTCCTCGCCGAACGCCTGGCGGAGGCGCTGTAGCGGCCGCCAACCGAGCGGGCCGTGTTTGTGCCGCGCNACGTATTCGACTTCGAGTGCGCCGAAGTGGCGCAGGCTGTCGACAGGAATCCTGCCGCGGTCCGTCAGCATGCAGGCGACCGCACACCGTAATGAGATTCGAACTCACTGTGAGGCGACAGCCCTGGCCGCGGGGCCGCGCCAAGTGCTGCGGGAAAATCCGAGCGCGACCCGTCAGCGACACCGGCGGGCGTTGAGCCGGGCGGCCTGGCGCGTCAGGTAATCGCGCTCGGCGAGGTTGGGTGCCTTGTGGGCCGCCTCGGCGTACAGCCGTGCCGCCGTCGCCAGGTCGCCGTCGCGCTCGTGGAGGTACGCCGCCACCGCGGCGTGGCGGGGCAGTGAGTCGTTCAGCGCCGCGAGCGCCGCCAGCCCGGCGCGCGGTCCGTCGGCCTCGCCGACGGCCACTGCGCGGTTGAGCCGGACGACCGGGCTGTCGGTCAGACGCGCGAGCTCGTCGTACCACTCGACGATCTGGACCCAGTCAGTCTCCTCGGCGGTGGGCGCGTCAGCGTGGAGTGCCGCGATGGCGGCCTGGGCCTGGAACTCGCCCAGCCGGTCGCGGGCGAGGGCCGCCTGCAGGATCTTGACGCCCTCGGCGATCAGCTCAGTGTCCCACCGGCTGCGGTCCTGCTCGGCGAGCGGCACCAGGCTGCCGTTGGGCGCGGTCCGGGTGACGCGCCGGGCGTGGTGGAGCAGCATGAGGGCGAGCAGCCCCGCCACCTCGGGATGGTCGACCGCGGCCGCGAGCTGCCGGGTGAGCCGGATGGACTCGGCGGCAAGGTCGACGTCGCCGGAGTAGCCCTCGTTGAAGACCAAGTAGAGGACGCGCAGCACGGTGGCGACGTCGCCGGGCTGGCCGAACCGCACGCCGGAGATGGTGCGCTTGGCACGGCTGATGCGCTGCGCCATGGTCGCCTCGGGCACCAGGTAGGCCTGGGCGATCTGGCGGGTGGTCAGCCCGCCGACGGCGCGCAGCGTGAGCGCGACCGCGGACGACGGCGTCAGCGAGGGGTGGGCGCACAGGAAGTAGAGCTGGAGCGTGTCGTCCACCGTGGGCGCGGGCCCGGGCGCCGGCTCCTCGTTGACGAGGTCCTCACGCCGGCGGCGGGCGGCGTCCGCCCGGGTCGCGTCGAGGAACCGGCGCCAGGCCACGGTGACCAGCCAGCCCTTCGGGTCCCGCGGCGGGTCGGCCGGCCAGACGCGGACCGCCTCGACCAGCGCGTCCTGCATGGCGTCCTCGGCCGCCGCGAAGTCGGCTCCGCGGCGGACGAGGATCCCTAGCACGCTCGGGGTGAGGCTCCGGAGCAGGGCCTCGTTTATCTGAGAGGTCACTCTGTGATGGTGGGCGGTGAGGTCAGGAACGGGCGCACCTCGAGCCACTCGTGGATCGGCTTCCCGCCCGCCCCAGGGGCGGCCGACAGGTCCCCGGCCAGCTCGATGGCGCGCTCGTAGCTGTCGACGTCGATCACCATCCAGCCGGCGATGAGATCCTTGGTCTCGGCGAACGGGCCGTCGGTGACCGGTGGGCGCCCCTCACCGTCGTACCGGACGAACGTCCCCTCGGGGGCAAGCGCCTGGCCATCGACGAACTCGCCGGTCCCCTCGAGCCGGGCCGCGAAGTCGTGCATGTACTGCATATGCGCCGAGATCTCCTCCGGGGTCCACTGGTCCATGGGCACGTTGTTGACCGGAGCCGGAGCGCCGCGGTAGTGCTTGAGCAGCAAGTACTTAGCCATCGTGTTTCTCCTCGGTGCTGGTGCTACCCATTTTGGTCACGTTCACCGCGGGGACGGAGCCAGTCGCGGGTTCTCGACATCGCCGGTTGCATCCCGAGCGCCGGAGTCTCAGCCGGTAAGACCCAACGGACGGCGGGTACCTTGGTGGAAGGACCCGCCTCCATGGTGGACGGAGCCTTGACGGTGTTGAACATCAAAAATGAGGAAGCCCAGCGTCTGAGCCGCGAGCTTGCGGAGCTGACGGGGGAGACCGTCACGACGGCCGTGCTCGTCGCTGTCCGGGAACGCCTGGAGCGGATGCGCGCCGACCGCGACGAAGGTGAGCAGCGAGCGGCCCGCATCGTTGCCCTGGGTCGTCAGACAGCGGCCGCGGTGCCCCCGCCCGGCCTGAGCATCGAGGATCTCTACGATGAGCATGGGTTGCCAGCGTGATCGTAGACTCGTCGGCACTCGTCGGCACTCGTCGGCTCAAGGGTGAGGACTTCGTCCACACTGATCTGATCGCCGCGGAGCTGGACGACGAATAGGCACACCGACGAATGACCGGCTGAGTAGGCATTCCGTTGGCTTCTGACGCACCAGGCTTTGCGGGCCAGCGCCGCTTCTCCCTTCGTTTTGGCTGGGGACTTGAGGATCTTGCCGTTCTTGCGCCAACAAGCGACATCCACGTCGTCGTGGACGTGTTGTCATTCAGTATGGCGGTGTCGGTCGCGGTCGGGCACGGGGCGCGCGTCTTTCCATACTTCAGCGAGAGTTTCTGGCCGCCGGGGGTTCTCGACGGCACGCTGTCCCTGCCCACCAGCGTGGTGGTGCTCACCAGCGCGGTGATGCCCACCAGGCCCGGCCTTCTTCCGCTTGATCGTGACAGCCTGCCGCATGTCCCCTTGGCTAGGGCCAGTCGTCGCTGCGGCCCGGGACGCCCGCATCGATCACTTGCACCTCGTCGGTCACTCGCTCGGCGCCGTCGTGGCCACGGCCACCGCAGGGCTGTACCCGACAGGGTACGGTCCCTGACGGCGCATGCCGGATGGATCAGCGCGGACCCGAGGATGGCGTTCCAGTTCGAGCTGTGGAAGCGGTTGGTGTTCGTCGACCCCGCGGCGATCGCGCAGCTGCTGTTGCTCACCGCGATGGGCAGGGAAACCCTGGACGCCTGGGAGCGGACCGATTTCGAGCGGGCGAGGGAGGCCTTCGTCGGCCTGTTGGACGGTGCCGCGGCCGGTTTCGCCCGGCAGTGTGATGCCGACACGACCATTGAGCCTTTCCGCGTAACCGATCGTCACGTTTAGTGATCACGTCGTTCGATCATGCTCGATGTGCAGGAGCACGAGAGCGGCGGCGACAATCTTCCCGATCTTCCACGGGCAGACGCTGACGTTGCGCAGCGCCTTGAACGTCATCTTCAAGAGCGAGTTCCCGCGTTCGCCGACGGCCCGTTGGGCGTTGTGCGCCTTGTTGGATGCTTTCTGGTCGTCGGTGAGCGAGCCACCCTTGGGCTTCAGCCACCCTTGGGCTTCTTGATCGCGACGGTCACGGTGTCGCGTTCGCCTTCGTAGCCNAGATCGCCCAGGACCGGCAGGCCTGCGGCGATCCAGACCGCCAGCGCCGGCAAGATCTGCGGGTGCGCGCGCAGCGCGGTGGTGTCGTGTTCGCGGCCGGGGCGCACCTCGGAAGTCCACAGCGGCCAGCCATNGGGCGNGGTGACGNCCTGGATGTTCCCGCCGTGATTGGCATGCTTGCCCGACCACCACAGGTCCACTCCCGCGGTCGGGCCCGGGGTGGCGTTCCGGTCGGTCTCGATCAGCGTGCCATCGACACTGACGTGGCTGTGACCGGCGGCTTTCGCGGCGAGCAGGGCGGATTCCAGCTTCGGGGCGCGCTCGGCCAGCACGGCGATCCCTTCGTGGAGGTAGTCGTAGCCGGTCGACTTCTTGATCCCATGGTCGACGATCAGTTGGGCGACCTGGGTGGCGTCGGCGAACCAGCGCAGCACGAGCACCGCCTGCTCACGACTGGTGAGCTTCCGTGTCCCCTTCCGGGTGCCGCGGCGGACACGTTCCGCTTCCAGCAGGCCGGTGACGAACTCGACCGTGTGGTCCTGGAACGGCAGTACGGCCGTGTATGTCGCACTCATGGCGCGCGCGGGACTCCCTGAAGCTGGTCTTTGGTCGGAACAGACTTCTACCGGGGTCCCGCGTTTCTTCTTGCACCGCCCCCTTCGGACCGCCCTACCGCCTACCGTCCGTGATGCTCACGCAGAGCTATCGATCGTTGCGCGGAAAGGCTCAATGACTGATCCGTCCAGACGTGCCCGGCGGGAGACGATCCGAGCCGAGCACGCGGCCGAGGATGCCGAAGCCGCCGAGGCGGAGGCGGTGGAGTCCGAGCAGGCCGTCCCCGGTACGGGTGCCCACATCGTCGGCGGACGGGCTGCGCGTCCGCGAGGCGGCGGCAGGTCAATGATCGCCTTCGGCGAGTTCGTCGACGCCGAGCTCGGCCAGCAGCGTGGAACGCAGCCGGTCGAAGGCGGGGTCGGTCCGTCGCCGAGGGGACGCCACATCGACTGGAACGTCGAGGGAGAGCCGTCCCTCGGTGAGGACAAGCACCCGCTCCGCGAGCAGGATCGCCTCGTCAACGTCGTGCGTGACGAACAGTACCGCCGGCCGGTGGCGACGGCACAGCTGCTGGAGCAGGGCGTGCATCCTGATCCGGGTCAGGGCGTCGAGGGCCCCGAACGGTTCGTCGAGCATGACAAGGTCCGGCTCCCGAACCAGCGCCCGGGCGAGCGCGACCCGCTGTGCCTCACCACCGGACAGCGCCACCGGCCAGGACCGTTCCCGCCCGGCCAGCCCGACCTCTGCGAGCGCCACCCGTCCGCGTTCGGCGACGTCGCGGCCGGACAGACCGATCGTCACGTTGGCCAGGGTCCGCGTCCATGGAAGCAGCCGGGCCTCCTGGAAGACGACCGAACGCTGCCGGGTGGCCAGAACCTCGCCGGAGATGCCGCCGTCGAAGCCGCCGAGGATGCGGATCAGCGTGCTCTTCCCTGACCCGCTGCGGCCCAGCAGGGCGACGAACTCCCCGGAGGCGACCGTGAGGTCGAGGCCGTCGAGGACCGTGTGATTCCCGAAGGTGCGACGCAGGCCGCGGATCCGGATGGCGGCGCCGTCGGCACCGCGGGTTTCGGCGGTTTCGGCGGTGTGCTGAGCGTCGGCGGTGTGCTGAGCGTCGGCGGTGTGCTGAGCGTCGGCGGTGTGCTGAGCGTCGGCGGTGTGCTGAGCGTCGGCGGTGGCCGGGCGCTCCAGGGTGGCGACGGCCGTGGCCGCCGCCGTGGTGTTGGTGTCGGTGTCGGTGCTCAGGTTCCGTCGAAGCCGCGGCGCCATGACAGCAGCGTCCTTTCCAGGATGCGGACCATTCCGTCGCTGACGAGTCCCAGGATTCCGTAGATGACCAGGCAGAGGACCATGATGTCGGTCCGATTCCAGGACTGCGCGCTGTTGAGCAGGTAGCCGATGCCCTTGTCGGTGTTGACCTGCTCGGCGAAGACCAGCAGTAGCCAGGCGACTCCCAGAGCCCAGCGCAGACCGACGAGGAAGCCCGGGAGCGCGCCGGGAACGATGACTCGCCGGATGAGCCCGAACCGGCCGAGGCCGAAGGTCTGGCCGGCCTCCACCAGTTTGATGTCGACCCCGCGGATGGCGGAGTAGGTGTTCATATAGATGGGGAAGGAGACCCCCACGGTAATCAGGAATATTTTTGCTTCCTCGCCGATGCCGATCCATACGATGATGAGCGGCAGCAACGCGATGACGGGGATCGTCCGTAGGAAGTTCATCGCGGAGTCGACGACGTCCTGGCCGGCGCGGAAGAAACCGGCGATCACCGCGAGAGTCAGCCCGATGGTGACTCCGAGGATCAGGCCGACCCCGCACCGGTAGAGCGAGATGCCGAGGCTGTCCAGCAGCTCGCCGCTGTTCCACAGCTCCCGTCCCGCGCCGAACACCGCGGCCGGGGAGGCCAAGGACTGGTCGCTGACGAGGCCGAATCCCGTGACCGTCCACCAGGCGGCGAACAACAGCGCGGGACCGGTGAACCGGCGGACCTCCGGCGGAATCCACCGGCGCCCGCCGGAGCNGCGCGGCCCGGCCTCGGTCCGGCCGTCAGCGATGACGCCGTCGGGTAAGATGAGTTCGTTCACGTTTATCATCCCCTCGGATGGAACGTCCCGGTGCCCTGAGGTTCAGGTGGCCAGCGAGGCCTTGGTGAACGCGGCGGTCAGCTCGGCATTGAAACCCTTGTCGATCTCGTCGTTGACGTTCAGGGTCTTCGGCAGTTGGTCGACGTCGATCAGCAGTCGGGCCTGCACGCGCTGGCTCTCGATGAAGCTTTCGGAGACCGGCTTGTAGAGTGCCCGCGGCAGCGAGTCGAAGTACTTCCTCGCCGCCTGCGGGTTCTGCTTGAGCTGGCCCACGTAGTACTTCTTGATCCACTCGTCCTCATGGGCCTTCGGCCAGGCGGATGCCCGGGACAGGCGGATCAGGAAGTCCTGCACCGCCGTGCGCTTCGCCGGATCCTTGAGGGTGTTCTTCGATGCCAGCACGACCGAGAAGACCGGGAGCGGCTTGGTCTCGATCTCATAGGAACCGGGAGCCTGCTGGCCGACCGCGGCGACGTACTGCTTGGCGTACACGATGGCGTCGACCCGACCGGAGGCGAGTGTCGCTCCGAGGCTCGTGATGGGCACGTTCACCGGGGTGATGTCGCTCTGCTTCAGACCGGCGGACGCGAGCTGGTTGAGCAGATAACCGTGCAGGGAGGTACCGAGGGTGAGGGCGATGCGCCTGCCCTTGAGGTCGGCTGGCTTGTGAATCCCGGAGCCGGCCTTGACGATGATCGTCTGGGTGTTCACCGGGTTCTCCGCGACAGCGACCGCGGTCACGCCGGCGTGCGCCCCGTTCGCGAACAGTACCGGTGTATCGCCCATGAAGCCCACGTCGATCTTGCTCGCGCTGAACGCGGCGTTCATGTGCGGACCGTCGGCGAAGGTGTTCCAGCTCAACCCGTAGGAAGTGCCCCGCGCCTCGCCGGAGAGCGTGAGCGGCAGTTCCAAATACTTGCCCTGGTCGCCGATCCGCAGCGTCACCTGGCCACCCGTAGNGGCCGAACCCGCGCTGCCGCTGCCGCCGTCGTTCCCACAGGCGGCCAGGGTCACCGCGACGGCTGCGGCAAGTCCGGCGGCCAGGAGGGAAAGACGCCGCCCGCGCGGTCGTCGATGCTGCATCGGAAATCTCCCTATCGGGTCGTTCGGTCGTGATCCGGCGGACAGACGGTGGCCGTTCGGGGTGGCTTGTCGTTCGAGGTGGATCGTTGGTCGGGGTGCCGACAGCCGCGAGGGACTTGGCCCTCGCGGCTGTCAGCGGATTGCCGGCTCCGGTATTCGTGGTGTCCGCGGATATCGGCGGACAGCGGATCAGGAGCCGAGGAACGGTTCCCCGGCGACCAGTTCGGATTCCTTGCCGTCGACGCCGACCGGAATGTCGCCCTCGATGGTCACCCGGTACAGCACCCGGTCGAAGTCGAGGTGGCCCAGGTCCGACGGGCCGAGGTGGGAGGTCGCGCGGTTGTCCCAGAAGGCGATGTCACCGGGGTTCCACTTGAACCGCACCGTGAACTCGGGCCGGGAGATCTGCTCGTAGAACAGGTCGAGGATCCGGCGGCTCTGTTTCGGCGAGAAACCGATGATCTCGCTGTCCTTGGAGGTGAAGCTCGGGCTGACGAACAGCGCCCGCTCGCCGGTCTCCGGATGGACGCGCACCACCGGGTGGATCGCGACCAGCGGGTTTGCGGCGACCTTCCGCCCGTACTCGCTCTCGCTGGGGAAGTTTCCGAAGCTATGCCGGGCGCGCAGGCCGTTGGCCAGGTCCCGAAGCTGCTCGGGCAGCTCCTGGTAGGCGGCGACCAGGTTGGTCCACGCAGTGTCGCCGCCGTATGGCGGGACGATGCCGGCCCGCAGGATCGACGCGGCGGGCGGGTTCACCAGCGCGGTGACGTCGGTGTGCCAGCCATTGTCGTAGGTGACCTTCTTCTTCGTTCCGAAGAACCTGGCGTACCGCCGGCTGTCGATCGGCAGGATCTCCGGGAAGCCCGCCGGCGGCGCGTCCTCGTGCGGGTGGGCCGGGGTCAGCTTGCCGAAGCGTCGGCCGAAGGCGACCTGCTGGGCGTGGTCGATGTTCTGGCCGGGGAAGAAGACAACCTTCCACTGGTGCAGCGTGGAGCGGATCTCGGCGATGGTCGCGTCGTCCAGGTCCTCGCGCAGGTCCACTCCGTGAATCTCGGCCCCGATATAGCCGGAAAGCGGGCGGACGTCGAGTCCCAGAAGAGGGGTCGTGGTTGTCATCCTGTGTTCCTCCAGAGGTTGGGAAAAGATGCGAAGACGGCGGGGAGGGCAGCCGGAATTCCGGGTGACGGACCGGTGGGACGCGTTCTCGGGGAGTGCCGGGAACGCCTGCGCTATCGTGATCGGCACTATTGCGATCGACTACGGATTCTGTCGCGACGGACAGCGGAACGTGACGCCGGGCGGCAACATCGGCGACAACGAGCGCTGGCTGCGGGAAATCTTCCCGTACCGCCGTTCCTGGAGTCGCTCACCGGTCAATCTTCGGTCTCGCCCTTCCGGGCCGTCAACGTTTTGTGTTCTGGTGGAATTAATACCTCCGGCGGGCGGCTGCGGCGACTGTCGGTGTCCGTGATGGTGTCCGCGACGGCATCGGGGCGGGCAGCGGGACGGGCAGACTGTGCGGGCGGCGGTGGACCGCGTCGAGGACGGTCGCTCCCGCCGCGACGGCCAGCACGTTCATGCCGAAGCTGCTCGGCAGCACCATCCGCTCGGGATCGGTGCACACACGTGAGTGCGCGGCGATCTCCTCGTGCAGGTCGACCAACAGATCCGGCAGGCAGAGCGCGGCGGCCTCGGTGAGAACGACGATTTCCGGGTCCATCATGTCCACGAGCAGGCTGATCATCCGACCCACCAGCCGGAGCCTGGCGCGCAACAGCGACAGCGCGCGCGGGTCGCCGGCGAGCCCGGCGTGCAGCAGCACCTGCAGGTCCGGACGGGAGATGATCCCGTCCTGGGTCGCCCGCAGCAGCATGGTCCGTTCCGACAGCGCCGCCTGCGCGCAGCCCGACCGGCCGCAGCGGCACGGGACGTCGCTGTCGGCGAGCCGCAGGTGAGCGATGCCGCCCGCAGCGGAATGCGGTCCGATGTGCACCGATCCGTCGGTGGCGAACGCGGCGTCGACCACGTTGCCGACGAACAGCTGCAGCAGGCTGCGCCGGGCGCGCGGGTCGCCGAAGAGGATCTCCGCCTGGGCCAGGGCGCGGGCGTGCCCGTCGACGTGCACCGGCATGCCCATGGCCGCCGCCAGCACCTCCCGGACCGGCACGTCATGCCAGTCCAGGGGCTCGTGTTCGATCACCACGCCGAGGTCGGGGTCGACCCGGCCGCCGGTGACGACGCCGAGGCCGAGGACACGGTTGCCCTGGGCGCGCCGGGCGAGGAAGTCGGGCAGATGTCGGGCGATCATCCGAAGGACGTCCGCCGGGCCCCCCTCCCGCGGCAACTGCTCCCGCGTCACCACCTGTCCACGCAGGTCGACAAGGCTGAAGGTGACGAACGGGACGGCGATGTGCACCCCGCAGGCCAGATGAAGGTCGGTGTCCACGTCCAGGGGCACGTGCGGCCGCCCGGCCCGGGGAGCCAGCGAGGAGGCGGGAAGCTCTCGGAGCAGACCCAGGGAGATCAGCCCGGCTGTCTGCCGGGAGACCGCCGCCGGGCTGAGCCCTGTTGCCCTCCCGATGGCGGTGCGGGCGACCGGACCGTGGTCGAGGACCGCCCGCAGGATCGCCGCCGCGGAGCCCGCGGGGCCGCCCGGGGCACCGTAACCACTGGGGGCGCCGGAGCCGCCGGAGCCGCCTGGGCTGCCTGGGCCGCCGGCAGTGGTTCTCCCGGCTCCAAGCCTGGAGACGACCCCCGCCGCGGCCCGCGGCCTTCCCTGCGCCGGCAGCGTTTCCCGCGCCGACATCTTGTCGCGTACTGGCGCCTTGTCGCGTACGGGCACGGAGAACCTCCTCGCGATGCGACCACGCGGCCGACGGGGCCTCTCGTCGCCGCGCACGCGCAAGGCGTGCAAACACAGGGCAGGTGGAACGCACGGAAAAGTCAGGACCGGGGGCCCGGCTGACCACAGGGACGGTGGACCGGAGGGAGGGGCCCACCCTTCGCTGACATCAGGTCGGCGGCCGTTGGCCGGCTCGGGTACGAGGCGGCAGGTGCCGTCACCGGGCGCCGGGGGCTTACGGTGACGGATGCCAGTCGGCGGAACGGGGCCTGATGATCAGCGGGATCGATGGTAAGGGTGACAGAGCGCGCTCGCGACGCGATGAAAGTCAATGTGTGCACGGCAGACCAGAAGCGGGCGCCGGCTCATGACGCTGACAGTAGATATCATTCCGCCGCTTGTCAATAAAAAAAGTAGAGATTATCGCCTTCCACTCAGCCGACTAGGAGAATAAGCGGGGGCGCGGCGAGCACGATGATCGCCCCGAAGTAGGCGCACGGCGGCATCCACCATGGCACTTCCGGCGGGTCGAGGAGCCGGGTGATCCGCGAGATGACCGGATTGGCCGTGCCGCGCCGGGGGCCGCCGCCGACCGGTCGTGTCTGGCCGGGCGCCGCATCGCCGGGCGCCGCATCGCCGGGGTCTGGCCCGCCGGCGTCTGGGTTGCCCGGGCNGGGNGGGCCGGAATCGCGGACGCCGACCGCCGTAGGCTCGTGGGAGCCGAGTGCGGGCAGCACAGCGGCCGGAGAATCGATGATCCCCAGCGCCCCGGCGGGGACCGGTGCCCTTGCCCCGCCCAGCCGGGCCAAGGCCCGCGCGAGCGATCGGCGGCTTGTCTGCCGGGCCGCCGCGTCGTCGGCGAGCATCTCGACGAGGAGCGAGACGGCCGCGGTCGCCTCCCTGGCCGGGTCCAGGAACGGGAAGGTCCGCTCCCACGCGACGAACGGCTGGATGACGAGGTCGTGACGACCGGCGACGTGGGCCGCCTCGTGGGCGAGCACGGCGTCCAGTTCGGTGGCGTCGAGGGTGTTCAGTAGCCCGCGGGAGACCACAACCCGGGCGTGCCGCACCCCCGGCACGCAGTAGGCGACCGCGACGGGATGATCGAGGATACGCAGTAGAATGCCGGCCCGGTCCCGGTGTTCGCACAGGCAGCAGCCGGTTGCGCCCCCGCCGTCGGCGGTTGTGCCAGGGTCGGTGGCCGCACCAGAGTCCGCGGCTGTGCCGGAATGATGGGACGCATGGCCGGGCGGGACGCAGGTCTCATGCCGGCGATGCCGACGGCCAGCCAGATCGACCAGGTCGCGGTGTCGGTGACGCTCGCGAAGGGTGGCGGCGCTGGAGGTGCCGAGCACCCCGAACAGCCGGGAGGCCAAGGCCGCCGCCACAGCGAGGCCGATGAGGTTGATCAGGCCCAGGCCCGTCAGCGGCGCGCCGGCCGCGATGTTGTCGAGATGGTCGACGATGGCGGTCGGGGTGTCGCCGGANAGCGGTGAGACGGTGAACGCGATCGCCGCGAGTAGCGCCGACACTCCGCCGGCCAGACCGACCGCCTGCCAGAGCACGATCGCCGCCCGTGGACATCGGTAGGGCCAGCGCGCGGCGGCCAGCAGGCGTGGGACCGGCCAGGCCAACACGCCCGCGAACAGGGCGAGAAGTGCCGCGGTCGTCATGTCCCGGCTAACGCTACCGGTGGTCGGGCGGAATCTGGGCCGTTCGATCCGGGTCGGTGGCTACCGTGACGATCTGCTCCGGGTCGTCGCGGGGCGGGTCTCCGATCGCCGGACCGCGCCGGGCCTCGGCGTGCCGGACCTCCGTGTGCGGATCCTCGGCCTGCGGATCCTCGGCGCGCGGGGCCTCTCCGCCAGGCACGAAGATGCCGGGTGCCCCGGAACCGACGGGTTCCAGGGCACGGCGAAGGATCTCGGCCTCCTCCGCGGACACCGACCCCACGAAGCGGACCAGGGCGGAACCACGATCGTCCGCCGTGCCGAGCGCCTCCATCATCGCCTCGGCCACGACGGCCTCGCGACTGTCGCTGGCCGCGTAGCGATGCGCGCGCGCCGAACGCTGACGCCGCACGAATCCCTTCCGTTCCAACCGTTCGAGCACGGTCAGCACGGTGGTGTACGCGAGATCGCGTTCATGCTGGAGACGGCCGGCGACCTCGCGGGCGGTCAGCCAGTCGTCGCTCGCCCACAACACGTCCATGACCGACCGTTCGAGGTCACCCAGGCGCGCCATGGTGCCAATCCTACGTGGCGTAGAACATTCGTGGAACCGAACGGGGTGCTTCGTTGAGGCCTGTTGCGTCACAGCCACGCGGCAACGGTGCCGGCCGTCGGGGAGGAACCGGGGAGGAACCGGCCTTCCAGCCCCCGATCTGCCTCCCGGCTCCCGATCGGCGCCCGGCTCCGGACCAGTGCGAACCCGCCGGCTGACTGATCCGCCGCCGTTCACGCGGCCCGAATTCCTTTACAAGGAAACATCTTCATGACTTAGGGGACTATCTATCCGCCGAACGGGCTATCCGCCGAACGGGCTATCCATCAAACAGGATGACGGCCGCAATGGAGGTATCTTTCGGTCCCGCCCCGTGCCGTCGACCGTGGCGCACGTCTCGACAGCGCCGTCGGTAGTGCCGTCGGTCTTGACCATGTCATCGAGCTCACTGCGCTTTGCTCGTCGCCAGGAGAATTGGCTNCATACCGTAGAAACCTCTATGCCTCGTAGAGGATCGGTTGGCTCTCGGCCGATTTTTCCCCTCGCGGCCCACCGAAGGAGCTGTGCGCATGGTTCTCGCCGCTGATGCCGTCGACCTTGCCCGCGCCCAGACAGCGTTCTCCCTCGCGTTTCACATCTGTTTCGCCGTGTTCGGGGTCGGCATGCCGTGGCTGCTGATCTACACCGAGGGGCGTTGGGTGCGGACCGGTGACGAGACCTGGCTGGCGCTCACGAAGAAGTGGTCGCGGGCATTCGCCGTGCTGTTCGCGGTCGGGGCCGTCTCGGGAACGGTGCTCTCGTTCGAGTTCGGCCTGCTCTGGCCCGCGTTCATGTCGAAGTACGGCAGTGCGCTCGGACTGTCGTTCTCCCTGGAGGGCTTCGCGTTCTTCACCGAGGCGATCTTTGTCGGGATGTACCTGTACGGCTGGAAGCGCTTGTCGCCGCGCGCGCACTGGCTCACGCTATGGCCGATCGCGATCTCCGGCACCCTGTCGACGTTGTTCATCATCACGGTGAACGCCTGGATGAACGTGCCACGGGGGATCACCGAGGTGAACGGCAAGGTCGTCGCCGCCGAGCCGTTCGCGCCCTTTCTGAGCCCGGGGACTCCGCCCCAGGTGGTCCACATGCTGCTGGCCGCGCTGATGTGCACCGGCGGGGCCGTCTCCAGCATTTACGCGGTCGGCATGCTGCGCGGTCGCCGGGACGCCTACCACCAGCGCGGGCTGCGGATCGGCCTGGCGGTGGTGCTGGTCTGTGCGCCGCTTCAGCTGATCGTGGGGGACTGGGCGGCCCGGATCGCCGGGGCCAACCAGCCGTTCAAGCTGGCCGCGATGGAAGGGCTTTACCACACCAGGTCGCACGCGCCGCTGACCCTCGGCGGGTTCTACGACGACAAGAGCGGCGAGGTCCGCTACGGGCTGGAGATCCCCGGTCTGCTCTCGCTGATGGAGGGATTCAGTACAGATCACGTGATCACCGGTCTGGACGCCGCGCCGCCGGACGAGCGCCCGAACGGCCTGCTGGTGCACGGGTCGTTCGCGACGATGGTCGGGTTCGGTTCCGCGCTGATCGGACTGTCCGCTCTGACTGGTGCCGCCGTCGTCCGCCGGCGCCGTCGCGGCGAGAAGACGCTGCTGCCCACCGGACGGCCGTGGCTGTTCGCCGCGGCGGCCACGGGACCGGCGTCCGCGCTGTCGATGATGGCCGGCTGGGAGGTCACCGAGGGTGGTCGTCAACCGTGGATCGTGGGCGGTCACATGCGGGTTCACGACGCGGTGACGGGCGCCGACGGGGTCGCGCCGATGTTCGCCGGCTCCCTGGTCTTGTACCTGGGGCTCGCGGGTGCGCTGATCCTCATCCTGCGCCGGATGGCCACCGGCGGCCCGGCCGTCGCGGAGATCCGGTCCGGGCGGCCCGCCGCGGGCGTCCACCGCACGGCCGTCCACGGCGCGGGGCAGGCGAGCCCGGCCAGGCCCGGACGGACAACCGATTCCGATTCGCCATCCATCCCGAAGCCGCGACCCGAACCGGCGGCGGTTGAACCGGCGGCGGTTGAACCGGCGGTTGAACCGCCGGTCGAACTGCCGGTCGAACTGCCGGTCGAACCGCCGGTGGCCGGCAGGCGGCGCACCGGCGGCGGTCCCGAGGGATCCCGCGGTTCGGCGCACCCGGGTGAGACAACGGGAACGGGATCCGACGGCACCACCGGTTTCGGCGGGCGGGGAGAAGACTGATGACCAGCGCTGACCTCCTTCTGATCATCATGGTGGTAGGGCTCACCGCCTACGCGCTGCTCGGTGGCGCGGACTTTGGTGGCGGGGTGTGGGACCTACTGGCACGCGGACGGCACGCCGGCGACCAGCGGAAACTGATCTCGGCGTCACTCGGCCCGGTGTGGGAGGCCAACCATGTCTGGCTGATCTTCATCGTGGTGGCGATGTTCAGCGGGTTTCCCGAGGCCTACGGGGTGATCGGCTCCTCTCTGGAGGTGCCGCTGTCCGTGGCCCTCGTCGGCATCGTGCTGCGTGGCGCCGCGTACGTGTACCGGTCCTACGGGGCGGGTGGGGCCGGTCCCGACCACTGGTGGGGGCACGTCTTCGCGGTCTCCTCGACGATCGCCCCGTTCGCGCTCGGGGTGGCCGGTGCGGCTCTGGCCAGCGGTGATCTGTCGACCGACGACCCGTTCGCGCCGGTGCGCAGCCCGTTCGGGCTCGTCTGCGGGGCCTTCGCGGTCGCCGCGACGGCCTTCCTCGCCGCCGTCTACCTCTGCCGGGACGCCGCCTCTTCCCCGGCCACCGCGCACCTGGTGGCCGACTTCCGCCGGCGGGCCATCGGCGGCGCCGTGCTCTGCGGTGCACTCGCCGCGATCCTGCTGCCCCTGCTGTGGGCGGACGCCCCGCAGGTCGCCGGCCGGTTCAGGGACCGCTCGCTTCCCCTGGTAGCCCTGTCCACCCTCGGCGGGATCGGCGCCCTCGTCGCGCTCTGGCGCGAGCAGTTCGGTGCCGCCCGCATCGCGGCCGGTCTCGCCGTCGGCGCGATGCTCTGGGGCTGGGCGGTGGCCCAGTACCCGGACCTGGTGGTCGGGCAGGCCACGGTGGACACGGCCGCGGCGCCGACGACGAACATCCGGGCCATGCTGTTCGCCATCGCCGGCGGTCTGGTGGTGCTTGTGCCGTCCCTGATGATGCTGTTCCGGCTGTTCTCCCGGCCGGAACCGGCGGAGTGATCGGGCCGGTGCAGTGATCGGGCCGGTGCAGTGATCGGGCCGGCCCGCCGCGGCGGTGGGCTACGGTCATCGCGTGACCTCTGCCCCCGCTCAGGCGCCGGTCATCGCGGGTGAGTCGCTCACCCGCCGGCAGCTCGTCGTCGAGGTCTGGCTCGTGCTCGGGGTCTCCTTCGCCACCTCGGCGCTGTTCGCGGTCATCCGCTACGTCGGGGTGCTGACCCGGCCGGGCCCCGTCCGTTCCCAGGTGGCCCGGCTGAACACCTCGGCGGCGCCGGGACGGCCTTGGCTCGACCTTGCGCTCCAACTCGCCGACCTGGTCACCGGGCTGGTGCCAGCGCTGCTCGCCGTATACCTGCTGACGAGGCACGGAGGCGGACCGCGGGCGATCGGCCTGGACGGTCGGCACACCGGTCGCGACGCCGGCCGGGGAGCGGCGATCGCGGCCGGGGTCGGCGGGCTCGGCCTGGGCCTCTACCTGCTGGCGTGGCACAGCGGGGCGAACCTCACCGTCGCGCCCTCGGGCCTGCCGGACGTGTGGTGGCGTGTACCGGTCCTGGTCCTCAGCGCGGCGCAGAACGGCCTCGCCGAGGAGGTCATCGTCACCGGGTACCTGCTGGTGCGGCTGCGTGAACTTGGTGTCGCGGCCAACCGGGCGCTGGCGGCCAGCGCCCTGCTCCGCGGTTCCTATCACCTCTACCAGGGGCTCGGTGGGTTCACCGGTAACCTCGCGATGGGCCTGCTGTTCGGCCGGATGTTCCAGCGGACCGGCCGGGTGCTGCCGCTCGTCATCGCCCACGCACTCATCGACACCGTCGCGTTCGTCGGATACGTAGCGTTGGTCGGAAAGATCTCCTGGATCCCGGCGCCGCGCTAAGGTTACGGGTGGGGAAATAGAGATCGTCTGATGGGCATACGATGCGTATCTCAACGGTGTATCGCGGAGGCGGTGGATCGTTCGAGGACGTCAACGTCGGCGGGTTCGGGGCGCCGGAAGGCCATGGGGCGCCGGAAGGCATAGCCGTCGAGTGCCTGCCGCGGTACGGCTGGTCGGGGAGGACCGATGGTCAACGGAATCCGCGAGATCGAGCGCAAGTTCTCGGTCGAACCGACCTTTGTGCTCCCGAAGTTGGGGGAGGTTGCGGGCGTCGCCACCGCGCGCACCCGCAAGACCGTCAGCCTGGAGGCCGTCTACTACGACAGCGACGATCTCCGATTGGCCCGTAACAAGATCACGATACGGCGTCGGACCGGTGGGGCGGACGCCGGATGGCACCTCAAGCTGCCCGTCCGGGTGGGGGAGCGGGACGAGCTCCAGCTCCCGCTCGACGCGGGCGTGGGCGTGGGCGTGGGGGCGGAGGGCCCGCGGTACAGCCCTCCCGCGGAGTTCGTCGATCTGGTGTCGGTCCATCTGCGCGGCGCCGAGCCGCGGCCGGTCGCCAGGCTGCGGACACTGCGGACAGCGCGCCGACTGCGGGACACGGTCGGAGTCGACCTGGCCGAGGTCGTCGATGACCAGGTCTCCGCGCAGACCCTGGGGGAGACGACGGTACTGAGCAGCTGGCGGGAGATCGAGGTCGAACTCGTCAACGGCGGGCCCGAGGNGCTCGACGAGGNCGCCGGTCTGCTCACGGCCGCGGGCGCCACCCCGGCGGCGGACTCCTCGAAGCTCGCGCGGGTCCTGGGTGAGGCGCTGGCCGCCGGCCCCGGGCCGGACGTTCCTTCGCCGCCGCGCAAGCCACGACGCGGGACGCCGGCGGGCGAGGTGGTACGGGCCTACCTGATCGAACAGGCACGTGCCCTGCTCGCGGCCGATCCGCGGGTGCGGCTCGACGAGCCCGAGGCGGTCCACAAGATGCGCGTCGCCTGCCGTCGGGCCCGCAGCACCCTGCGGACGTTCGCGCCGCTGTTCCCGCCCGAGAGAGCGCTCTTCCTGGACGGCGAGCTGCGGGACCTCGCCGGCGCGCTCTCCGGCGCCCGCGACGCCGAGGTCCAGGCCGCCTATTTCGAGACCCGCCTGGCGGAGCTGCCCACCGAGCTGGTCGCGGGGCCCGTGCGCAAGACGGTCACCGCGCACCTCGGCGCCGGCACGGCCAACGGCCGGGCGGAGGCGTTGGCCATGTTGCGCAGTGACCGGTACTTCGCGCTCGTCTCCAACCTGCTCACCCTACTGCGGGGCCCGCTCACCCCCGCGGCGGCCCGTCCGGCCGGCAAGGCCCTCCCCGATCTGCTGCTCGGCGCCGACCGGAAGCTGGCGAAGAAGGTCCGTGCCGCGAGCGCCCTGAAGGCCGGCTCGGAACGGGACGAACTGCTGCATTCCGCCCGCAAGCAGGCCAAGCGGTTACGGTACGCGGCGGAAGCCGTCGCACCGCTGTACGGGAATGACGCGGCGCGGCTGGTCGAGCAGGCCCAGATCGCGCAGGAGCTGCTCGGAACCCATCAGGACGCCACCATCGCGCGCAGGCTGCTGGGGGACTGGGGGACGGCAGCGCAGGCCCAGGGCGCCCCCACCGCGTTTACTCTGGGTGTCCTGCTGGGCCTGGAGGAGTGCCGGGCACGCATGGCGGAACGAGACTTCTTCGATGCGTGGCCCGCGATCTCGGCAGCCCGGCACCGTCGCTGGATCCGCTGACCTGAGGCCGTGCCGGGTGGGCTCTGCCGTGGTCTGACCGATTACCTCCTCCGCGTCACCCATTCGTGCGCCACATCCGGGCCATCGGGCGCACGACCATCCGCCACGGGTCGGCGCGCTCGGGAAATCCCTGTCAGCTCGACGGATTGCGGGACGGGACGGGTGGAGCTGCCGGCGGCCGGACCTGCTGCGTTGTTCTGTGACCGGGGTATGAAGTGGACTTCCTTGCCCGGAGGACTCCCGCGAAGGCCTCCGTCCGTGTAGCGTCGTCCCTGGCCGGAGTTCGGCGGTTCGCGTCTCAACCGAGGCGCGGCGGAACAACGTCAGGGGCTCTTGCAGCTTCCTGATGTTCGGCCCGGGGCCCGCGCGGTGCGGGTCCTGACTGCACCAGCAGGGAGAACGGCACGTGGCTCAGGGCACGGTGAAGTGGTTCAACTCGGAGAAGGGCTTCGGCTTCATCTCCGTGGACGGCGGCGGTTCCGACGTCTTCGTTCACTACAGCGCGATTCAGATGGACGGTTACAAGGCACTTGAGGAGGGCCAGCGGGTCGAGTTCCAGGTGACCCAGGGTCAGAAGGGTCCGCAGGCCGACGCCGTCCGCGTCGTCTGAGCCACGAGAGACTTCAACGGTCAGCCCGCCCAAGGGTCCTCCTGGGGCGGGCTGACCGCTTCTCGACTTCTCGATCAGTTCGATATCCGACAGTTCGGTGGAAGGTATGTTTTTTCCGGCTGATCTCGATCGTTTTCTCGGGCCGGAAAGCGCGGGGCGTTCATCGGTTCCCGGATGGCGTGGTTCGCGGCCAAAAGCTTAACGCCTGATTAAAGGTACAGCCAATCCTGCACGAGAAGTTCGGCGATCTGCAGGGTGTTCAACGCGGCGCCCTTGCGCAGGTTGTCCCCGCAGAGGAACAGCGCGACCTCGTGCGGGTCGTCCGGCGACTGCCGGATTCGGCCGACCCAGGTCGGGTCCGTTCCGACGACGTCGGCCGGGGTCGGGAACTCGCCGGCTGACGGATCGTCGACGACGGCGACGCCGGGAGCGTTCAGCAGCACCGTGCGCGCCTCGTCCGCGGTCACCGGCCGGGTGAAGCGGGCGTGCACCGCGACCGCGTGCGTGGTGATGACCGGCACCCGCACACAGGTAGCCGACACCCGCAGATCCGGGATACCCAGGATCTTGCGGGACTCGTTGCGGACCTTGAACTCTTCCGAGGACCAGCCGCCGTCCTTCAGTGAACCGGCCCAGGGCACGACGTTGAGCGCCAGCGGCGCCGGGAAGGGGCCGAGGCCGTCCTCACCGATGGCCTTACGCACGTCACCGGCGGTCCGCCCCAGCTCGCGGGTGCCACCGACGACGGTGAGCTGGTCGTAGAGGGCGTCGATGCCGGCCTGCCCGGCGCCGCTCGCGGCCTGGTAGGAGGCCGCGAACATCGACTCCAGCCCAAACGCCCGGTGCAGAGCGCCGACCGCAACGATCATCGNCAGGGTGGTGCAGTTCGGGTTCGCGATGATGCCCCGCGGCCGCGTGGGGATCTGGTCGGCGTTCACCTCCGGCACGACCAGCGGCACGTCGGCGTCCATCCGGAACGCGCCGGAGTTGTCGACCGCGACCGCGCCGTGGGCCGCCGCTACCGGTGCCCACCGGGCGGAGACCTCGTCGGGAACGTCGAACACGGCCACGTCCACGCCGTCGAAGACCTCCGGTGCCAGGGCCTGGACGACGACGTCCGCGCCGCGCACCCGTACCGTCCGTCCCGCGGATCGGGCCGAGGCGATCGGCCGGATCTCTCCCCAGATGCCGGGGCGTTCGTCGAGCAGCGACAGCATCACCGTGCCGACCGCGCCGGTCGCCCCCACCACTGCGAGCGTCGGTCGCCGGCCCGCCTCGTTGCTCGTCACGATCCATCCTCCTGATTCGCCACTGTGCCGCCGCGGCGTGTCCAGCTGCCGCGGCGTGTCCAGCTGCCGCGGTGTGCCGCCGTCTCGAGGACCCACGACGTCGCCAACGTCATCGTCCGGTTCCCGCGTACACGATCGCCCCGCCGTTCGGGTCACCCAGGTCGAAGGCGCCGTGCACGGCCCGCACGGCGAGCGGGAGGTCGGTGTCGCGCACCACTACTGAGATGCGAATCTCAGAGGTGGAGATGATCTCGACGTTGACCCCCGCGTCGGCGAGGGAGCCGAAGAACCGGGCGGACACCCCCGGGTGCGACTTCATCCCCGCGCCGATCAGCGACAGCTTGCCGATGTGGTCGTCGTAGAGGGTGCGCTCGAAGCCGATCTCGCTTTGGACCTTCGTGAGCGCGGTGAGCGCGGTACGTCCATCCGCCTTGGGCAGGGTGAACGAGATATCCGTCCGCCCCGACCCGGCGACCGAGCCGACCTGAACGATCATGTCCAGGTTGACGTCGGTGTCCGCCACGGCCCGGAACACCGCCGCCGCCACCCCGGGCTTGTCCGGGCATCCGACGACCGTCACCTTCGCCTCGCTGAGGTCGTGCGCGACCCCACGGATGATGGCCTGTTCCACGAGCTGTTCCTCCGGAATCTCGGTGACCCACGTGCCCGGCTTCGCAGAGAAGGACGATCGGACATGCACGGGGACGCTGTAACGGCGGGCGTACTCGACGCACCTCAGCATGAGGACCTTCGCGCCGCACGCCGCCATCTCCAGCATCTCCTCATAAGAGATCGTGTCGATGCGGCGGGCGTCGGGGACGATGCGCGGGTCGGCGGTGAACACGCCGTCTACATCGGTGTAGATCTCGCAGGCGTCCGCTCCCAGCGCGGCAGCGAGCGCCACCGCGGTCGTGTCCGAGCCGCCTCGACCGAGCGTGGTGATGTCCTTCGTGTCCTGGCTCACACCCTGGAAGCCCGCGACGATCGCGATGGCGCCGGAGTCCAGGGCGGCGCGGATCCGCCCGGGGGTAACGTCGATGATGCGCGCCTTGCCGTGCACCGAGTCGGTGATGACTCCGGCCTGGGAGCCGGTGAACGAGCGGGCTTCGGCGCCGAGGGTGGTGATCGCCATGGCCAGCAGCGCCATCGAGATTCGCTCACCGGCGGTGAGCAGCATGTCGAGCTCCCGGGCGGGCGGAAGCGGCGAGACCTGTTCGGCCAGATCGAGAAGTTCGTCGGTGGTGTCACCCATCGCGCTGACCACCACGACGACGTCGTTGCCGGCCCGCCGGTTCTCCACGATTCGCTCAGCGACTCGTTTGATGCGGTCCGCGTCGGCAACGGAGGACCCACCGAACTTCGCGACCAAGAGCGCCATGGCAGCCAGGTTACCGAGCGCGGCCGCTGACCGAGCGCGGCCGCCCGTCGCCCTTGCTCGGCGGCCTTGCCCGGATCTGGTCCGGTGTCCCTTTTCCGCCGCCGGGACGATGTCGCCCCGGCGACGGGGTGCTGGGCGTATTCCTTCCGGTGTGCCAGGGTGATGACATCCGCACGACCGGCTCACCCGTATGACCGACTCACCCGTACGACCGGCTCACCCGTATGACCGACTGCGACGCACGCGGTCCACGCGATGGTCCCCGACGCCGAGGACCAGCTCAGGAAGGACGATCCTCAATGGCAGTCAGCCTTGCCAAGGGCGGCAACGTCAGCCTCACGAAGCAGGCCGCCGAGGCCGGCACCCCCCAGCTCACCGCGTTGAACGTCGGGCTCGGATGGGACGCCCGCACGACCACCGGGACCGATTTCGACCTGGACGCCTCTGCCATCGGCGTCCGGGCGGACGGCAAGGTCCTCAACGACGGCTACTTCGTCTTCTTCAACAACCTCGCGTCCCCCGAGGGGGCGATCACGCTCACCGGTGACAACCTGACCGGACAGGGAGAGGGGGACGACGAGTCCGTTATCATCAACCTTGCACTGGTTCCAGTCGACATTGACCGGATTATCGTTCCGGTTTCCATCTACGACGCGGTGAACCGGAACCAGAACTTCGGCCAGGTGCGCAACGCCTACATCCGCGTGGTCGACCAGGGCGGAAACGAGCTGGTCCGCTACGATTTGTCCGAGGACTACTCCACCGAAACCGTCGTCATCTTCGGTGAGGTCTACCGCAACGGCGCCGACTGGAAGTTCCGCGCCGTCGGCCAGGGCCACAATGACCTTGGTGGTCTGGCTCGTGATCATGGCGTCAACATCTGAGCTACCCGAGCGGATGCGTGCCTGGCAAGTAGTCGCTCCCGGGCCGATGAGCACCCGCCCGCTGCGCCCGGCCGAGCTGCCCGTGCCCCGGCCAGGGCCGGGCCAGGTTCGGGTCCACGTCGACGCCTGCGGAGTCTGCCGTACCGATCTGCNCCTCGCCGAGGGTGATCTCCCGCCGCACCGACCGCGCACCGTGCCCGGACATGAGGTCGTCGGACGGGTCGACGCGGTTGGCGAGGGGGTGAGCGGCGTGCGCACCGGGGACCGGCTGGGCATCGCCTGGCTGGCCTCGACCGACGGGACCTGCGGGTACTGTCGGCGCGGAGCGGAGAACCTCTGCCCGGCCTCGACCTACACCGGATGGGATGTCGACGGCGGATACGCCGAGTACGCCTGCGTGCGCGCCGACTATGCCTACCGNCTGCCCGACGGCTACAGCGATGCGGAGCTTGCCCCGCTGCTGTGCGCCGGCATCGTCGGCTACCGGGCGCTGCGCCGGGCGGAGCTGCCGCCCGGCGGGAGGCTCGGCATCTACGGGTTCGGCGCGTCCGCCCATCTCGCCGCCCAGGTGGCGATCGCACAGGGCGCCACCGTCCACGTGATGACGCGCTCGGCGCGGGCCCGCGAGCTTGCTCTGGAACTCGGCGCCGCCTCGGCGGGCGAGGCGTATGCCGCACCGCCCGAGCCGCTGGACGCGGCCGTGCTCTTCGCCCCGGTGGGTGACCTGGTGCCGGTGGCGCTCGCCGCGCTCGACCGTGGCGGCACGCTGTCCATCGCGGGCATCCACCTCAGCGACATCCCGCCGCTCGTTTACTCCGACCATCTGTTCCAGGAACGGTCCGTACGCAGCACGACCGCCAACACTCGCGCCGACGGTGAGGAGTTCCTGGCGATCGCCGCCGAGCACCGGCTCGCGGTGACCGTGTCGCCCTACCCGCTGTCCGCGGCCGACCGGGCCCTCGCCGACCTCGCCGCCGACCGGGTCACCGGCGCGGCCGTGCTGCTGCCCTGACCGTTTTGCCTGTCCTGTCGGTGCCGGGCCTTCCTGCCGATGCCGGCCCTTCCGGATCTGGTTCGTAGATCCGGAAGGGCCCGGGATCCGGAAGGGCCCGGAGGTTTGGCGACCTTGCCGGGGGATGCGCGCTGAGCTTCCGCGTTCAGTCGCCGCGGGTCGCGAGTCGGCGCAGGAGCAGGGTGCCCGCGGTGGTCAGTACGGCGGCCGTCGCAATCTCGCGCGGCAGGCGGTGTCGGGCCTCGTTCTGGATCGCTTCGTGGAAACGGTCGAACCGGCTCGGCCAGGGACTCACCCCGACGAAGTACCGGCCCACCTTGTCGGTGTCCGGTAGGCAGGCACCGGTCATGCCGGCGAGGACGGCGAGTCGGCGCCCGGCGGGGGCGGACGCCGTCAACAAGGCCATGGCCGCGAGTCCCGCCACGCCGTCCTTGCGTGCGATCGGCAACCATTCCGGCTCGGTGTTCGGACCCGTTCCCCAGTGGGGCAACGCGTCCATGACCAGGTGTGAGACGAAGCCGGCGGCGAGGGCGGACACCGGGTGCCGGATCGCCATGCCCACGAAAGCGCCCGCCCCGACATGTGAACTGATGATCATGCTTCAGGACCTCCTGGTGGCAGACGGACGGCAGAGCGTTCGCCGGGTACCCCCTACCCTGACGTCCCGATTGGAGGATGCGTACCGCGGGGTGATGGTGGGGCCTTCCGGTGGTCACCATCAGTGGTCGCCCGGTGGTCTCCGTGTTTGGGGGCGCGGGTACCACCGCTCCCGGGATCGGATCCGGGTGTCCGATGCTCGCGCGAAGGTGCGCGCGGACGCCGTCCCACCTTTCTCTGGATGCTCTTGCTGCCGCCCGTCTCGATGCGTTCGTCGATGCTCCGGCCGATTCCCACGCCGACGCGCGAGCCGACGAATTCGTCGAATGCCCGCGCAGATGCTCGGGCGAATGCGCATCATGGGTAGATCGGCGCGCCTCGTAGCATCTGGGCGCGTAGCGGAGCGACTCGGCGGCAATCCATGGATGAAGGGCTGCTGTAGCGTGAAGGAGATAACTCAGAGTGATCAATTTTGAGGTTTGGGTGGCGTTGGTGCGGGAAGCTACCGGGATGTCCTCCGGTGAGGATGGCGGTTCGCCGGGCGGTCCGGGGCACCGCGGCGGCGTGGGTCCGGGGCACCGCGGCGCTGGAGACCTGAGCGGTGTGGATGGATAGGCGCGTCCGTGATCTACGCATGTGCCACCTACCAGCCGTCTGCGACCTGGCCACGCCGGTGCCGTCGGGGGTGGTCGTCTCCGTCGCGTGGCGGCTGGAAGGGGCCGGGCGGATCATCGGCGGCATGGTGCCCCGCGGCCATCCGGGGGCTGGCCCGCAGGGTAAACGGGTCCTGCACGGTGAGGGGATCTGGGCGGCCGAGATGTATCCGCGGGACCGGGAGATCGCGGCGGAGGCCGACCTCGTCGAGCCGGGTTCGGCGGCCCGGCCGGTCCGGCTGGTGGTGCACGGCTCCGACCGGGACATCATCGGCTATCTGGATCAGCCCTGCCTGCCGGCCACCCGACTCGCCCGGCTCACGACCGGGCTGCGCCGGGACGCCCGTCAGGTCAGGGTCCGGGCGGCCGGGCGGGNCTGGTGGCTACGGGCGACGAACGTCTTCGGAGTACAGGTCGTCCGGGATCCCGAGGTACGGATCTACCGCACCAGAGGATTACACGCCGTGTTCAGTGCCGAGGCCGACCACCTTGACGTCAGCGTGGTCCTGCTGGCCCTGGCCTCGATTCCCAGCTCGGCTTATGCCCCCATCCTGGGGTTCTAGCGGCTGCAGCGGCCCCGGCGGACCCGGTGGCGGACCGGCGGACCCGGTGGCGGACCGGTGGAGCCGGGTGGCTTCGGGGTGGGACCGGGTGACAGCAGGCCGGGGTGTCAGGCGCTGACGACGCGGCGTCCCTCGAAGGCGCGTCCCAGGGTCACTTCGTCCGCCCATTCGAGGTCACCGCCCATGGGCAGGCCGCTGGCGAGGCGGGTGACCTTCAGGCCCATCGGAGCGATCTGCCGGGCCAGGNAGGATGCGGTGACCTCACCCTCGGTATTCGGATCGGTGGCGAGGATCAGTTCGGTCACCGTGCCGTCCGCCAGGCGGGCGACGAGTTCCCGGATGTGCAGGTCGTCGGGACCGACACCGCCGATGGGATTGATCGCGCCCCCGAGCACGTGGTACCGCCCCCGGAACTCGCGGGTGCGTTCGATCGCCACGACGTCCTTGGGTTCCTCGACCACACAGATCGAGCTCGGATCGCGGCGGGGATCGGAGCAGATCCGACACAGTTCCGACTGCGCCACGTTGAAGCAACTCCGACAGAACTGGACCTTCTCCTTGACCTCGGTCAGGGCGGTGGCCAGCCTGCGGACGTCCACGGGGTCGGCGGCCAGCAGATGAAACGCGATCCGCTGGGCACTTTTGGGACCGATGCCGGGCAGCCGCCCGAGCTCGTCGATCAGATCCTGGACGATGCCCTCGTACACCGGTGCCGCCGGTTGTCAGCCGAGCCCGGGAAGGCCCGGGCCACCCGGAGGGGGGCCTCCGAGGCCGCCACCGGACAGCAGGCCACCGAGTCCACCGAGTCCACCGAGTCCACCGAGTCCGTCGGCGCCACCCGGACCTGCCGGGCCGCCCGCGCCGAGGCCACCGGTGATCGCGTCCATCCGGTCGGCGGCGAGCTTGTGGGCATTCGTGGTCGCGTCACGGACCGCCGCGAGGATCAGATCCGCGAGCGTCTCAGTGTCCTCGGGGTCGACCGCCTCGGGGCTGATCGTCAGATCGACCAGTTCCCCGCCGCCGTTGACGGTGGCGCGGACCAGGCCGCCGCCGGCCGTCCCGTCCACCCGGGCGGTGGCGAGGTCCTCCTGGGTGGCGAGGATCGCGGCCTGCATCTTCTGCGCCTGTTCGAAGAGCTGCCCCAGCGCCCCGCCCCCGGCGGAGGCCCCACTCCCGGCGCGGTTCTGTGGGTTAGACATGTCGATGAGCCTACGTCTCCTTCAACCGGACGAGATCTGTTCCTTCAGCCGGACGAGATCAGCCGGACGAGATCTGTTCGATGATCGTGGCACCCAGTCCGCTCCGTAGCAGGGACACGGCGGCCTCCTCGCCCCCGCGGGCCCCGCCGGGACCGGACGGGACGGCCTCGTCGTCGAGGGACGGCTCGTCCTCGCGCCGCGGACCCGGCTCCTCCCCGGCGGGAGGTGCGCTGGCAGCGGCGGCGACCCCGTTCGCCGGTCCGGGCGACGAGCCGTCCCGGCCCGTGGCGGACCAGGGCCTGTCGCCCTCGGGGCCGGGGCCGCCCTCGGGGCCGGGGCCCGGGCCGGTGGAACCGTGCCCGGCGCCGTGGGAGTCGCCGTGTTCGCGGGGGTCGCCGTGTTCGCGGGGGTCGCCGTGTTCGCGGGGGTCGCCGTAGCCGTCCGGGCCGCGGCCGGGGTCTGTCGTGCCGCCTTCGGTTCCGTCGGTGGAGCCGCCGTAGCCGTTCCCGGTGTCGGGGGACANCCCCGCCGGTCCGCGCATCTGGCCGGGCATGGCTCGGGGGGATCCCGGCGAGACGGCGCGGTTCTCGGCGCCGACGGGCGGATCCAGCCGCGGGCCCCAGGAGGGGCCGGAGGATTGTCCTGCCGGGCCGGCGGCCCGTGCCGGCGCCGGTGCTGGTGCCGGTGAGCGGGATGCTCCCGCCTGGCCGGTGGGCCCGGGGGCTCCGCCCGAGCCGGCGAACCCCGAGGCCTTGGAGGGACCGGGCGGGCCGGAGTAGCCACCGCCGCCCGGACCGGGACCCGCTGCGGGCCGCCCGCTGCCGCGACCAGATCCGCCCGCGGGAGCGACGGTGACCCGCCAGGTCCCGCCGAGTCTCTCCGCCAGCACCGTACAGAACAGCTCGGCGTTGTTCCCCTGCCCGAACATCCGGCCCATCGTCGGGGTGGCGAAGGCCAGCACGACCTCGTCGCCCCGAACGTCGGCAACGGTCGCGTGATCCTTCAGGATCGCATGCGTCTTCCGGCTGTGGCGGCCGGCGAGCGCGAGAAGCTCGTCCCACAGCATCCGCAGGCCGGCGGCGTCGATCCGCCCGGTCCCGGGCGTGCCGGCCGTGCCCGGAACACCTGCCGGGCCCGAGGGGCGATCACCCGACGTGAACGCGGGACCCGGCGAACCAGGCTGGGGGCCCGCCGCCGGTCGAGACACCGGTCCGGTCCGAGCGGATGCCCGGACTGCCAGCGGCATGGGCTCCGGGTCCGCGGCGGGCGGGTGGACCGGCGCGGGAGCCCGGCCGACCGGCAGCGGGGCCGGGGGGCCCGGCTCCGGTTCTTCCCCGCCGAGCACGGCCCGCCGTTCCAGCCGCTCCAACCGGGTGAGCAGCGCGGCCGGGTCGGTCGACGCCGTGGGCAGCAACGCACGGGCCATGATCAGTTCCAGTATCAGCCGTGGGCTCGCCGTCCCCCGCATCTCGACCAGGCCGTTGTGCAGGACGTCCGCCGTCCGGGACAGCTCGGCGGGGCCCATCCGGGTGGTCTGCGCCCGCATCCGGTCGATCTGGTCGGGGGAGAAGGATTCCAGCAGGCCGCGGGCGTCCGCGTCCGGAACGGCCGCCATCACGATCAGGTCGCGGAACCGGTCGAGGAGATCGGTCGCGAACCGGCGCGGGTCGTGACCGGCGGAGACGACCTTGTCGACCACGGTGAACAGGGCCGCGCCGTCGCGGTCGGCCAGCGCGTCGACGGTCTCGTCCAGCAAGACGCCGTCGGTCATGCCGAGCAGCGCCACCGCCCGGTCGTAGCGCAGGCCGTCGTCGTCCGCGCCGGCCAGCAGCTGGTCGAGAACGGACAGCGAGTCGCGAACCGATCCGGCGCCCGCCCGCACGATCAGCGGCAACACGGCTGGNTCGACGACGACCCCCTCCCGGGCGCAGACCGACGCCAGATGTTCGCGCAGCACGCCCGGCGGAACCAGCCGGAAGGCATAGTGGTGCGTCCGGGACCGGATGGTCGGGATGACCTTGTCCGGTTCGGTGGTGGCGAAGACGAACTTGAGGTACGGCGGGGGCTCCTCNACGACCTTCAGCAGCGCGTTGAACGCCGCCGCGGTCACCATGTGCGCCTCGTCCACCACGAAGACCTTGAACCGGGCCGACGCAGGGGCGAAGAACGCCCGCTCGCGCAGGTCACGGGCGTCGTCAACGAGACCGTGCGACGCGGCGTCGATCTCCGTGACGTCCATCGAGGCGCCCGTCCGGATGCCCACGCACTCGTCGCACACCCCGCAGGGTTCAGGGGTCGGGCCCTGGACGCAGTTCAGCGAGGCGGCGAGGATCCGGGCGGAGGAGGTCTTGCCGCAGCCCCGGGGGCCGCTGAAGAGATAGGCGTGGTGCAGCCGACCGGTGCGCAGGGCCTTGCGCAGCGCGTCGGTCACGTGCTCCTGGCCGACGACCTGAGCGAACGTCGCGGGACGGTAGCGGTTGTACAACGCTGTGCTCACTGACCTGCTCCGCGTGCTCGACGAGACGATCGGCGAAACGAGAGGACCCCCCGCACACCCGCCAGAGCCCGCTTACCCTTGCTGCCTTCCGGCCCTGGGGGGGTTCACGAGGGTAACGCCGCACGAGGGGTCTGCTGTGCAGTCTAGCCCGTGATGGACGATCATGAATTCCGAGGTCTGCCGGGCGGCACGGCGGCAGGCCCGGCGCCCGGCCCCGCAACGATCAGATAGTCTCATCCACGGAGGATTCGCCTAGTGGCCTAGGGCGCACGCTTGGAAAGCGTGTTGGGGGCAACCCCTCGCGAGTTCGAATCTCGCATCCTCCGCCGTTTCGCTGTATTCCGGCAATTATGATCAAGGCTCCTGACCTGGGCGGATTCCGGGTCGGACACAGGGTCACCATCCTCCGATGATCGTTGTGAGAGTCCCGTGAGAGTCCGGCGTGTGCGGGGCACCGCGGTAGCCACCGCCTCGGCGGCCCGCTGGCCGGACGACCGCATCAGGTGGACGTAGAGGTTGCCGGTGATCGCGGTGGAGCTGTGCCCGTGCCGCTTGGACACCAGCGTGATGTCGACACCGTTGCATGTGAGCGTCCAATGGTNCTCTCATGCCGCCTTGCCTCTCGGCGAGGCGCCCCGAGTCTGATCGGCCGAAGCCGCGCTCGGTTCCCGCTTCTTAGCCACCTGCCCGCTTGCGCGGGTCTTACGGTCGTCTCCACGGGCGTTTACCGTCTCCGACGCACTGGCGGCGACGAGGTTGTGCAGGTTGATTGCGGCGTTGTGGTCGCGGTCGAGTACCAGTCCGCAGGACTGGCAGGTGAACGTGCGCTCGGACAGCGTCCGCAGGCGCGCCCCGCGCGGCGATCGCGGAGGGAGGCCGGTGGTCTCCAACGTCGACCGCGCTCGACCGGTACACCCGGCAGACCGACCTCCGCAGGAACCACCCGCTCCGCAACGTGGCGATCCGACCTGCCCCTGCACGACGTCCAGGACGCCGCCGGCCACGCCGACCCGCGCACCACTCAGCGGTACAACCGCGCCCGGCACCCCGCCTACGCCCTCGCTGGACACCGCGCCGGCTGACGGTCACCGCTGCCGTGACACTCTCTGAGCTCGCGGTGCTGGATATGCCCGTCCGTAGGCTCTGAGGAGGGCTTCCCGCTCCGCCGGAGTCGCGCCGCGAAGCACCACGATCAGCCCCAGCAGCCAGACACCGCGGTANAGCGCCTCGGGTACCGCGGTCATCAGAACGATCAGAAACACGGGGTTCCTCCCTTTAGCCAGACCACTCCCTTGTGGAGCGGACCGACCGAGGGCGACCCACATCCGTTCATATCGACGATCATCCGGCTACGGCAAATTATTGATCTTGAAACATCAAGATCTATGATCTTCTATTGATTGACCCGCTATGTGACTGAGATCACGCGATTGGGGGCCGGGGCTGCGGGTTCCGGGCCGGATTCCGGTTCGGGACGGAGCGGCGAATACGCCTTCCCGTCCGTGTCCATCGCAGCGAACACGTTGACCTTGTGACGGATCAGCCCGGCGCGGGCGTACAGGTCATCCATGGCTGTTGCCTTCCTGGAGGATCGCGATCAGGCGCGCTAGGTCATCGCGGGACATGTGCTTACGGAGAGCGGCAGCGACCGCGGTAGGCGAGGAGACGACGATCCGCGGGTGCCGCCAGCCCATTTCCCGCGCGGCGGCATTTGCGGACATCTGGCCACCGACGACCCTCGCGGCCAGATCTGCGGCCTCGGGATCCGTTACTGCATCTGCGCGTCGCACACCGACGCCGTGACGCTGCCCGCCCGCTATGGGCAGAACGGGCGCCGCCGCGGTCCCTATGGCCGCGGAGCACGCGGTAGGCATGCAGAAAGGCGCGGCTCAGACGTTCGTTCCGGACGTCAGTGCCGGGCGTTGCGCTGCCGCGACCGGTTCGCCGAGTTCCCGGACCGCCGGCATCGTTCCCCAGCGGGCATCCAGGGTGCGCCAGGTCTTCGCGGCTGGTCCGACGACCCACGAAGTCCGCTGGTCTCCGACCGCCTCCAACGCACTGCGCGTCGCAGCGGTGGCCCGTTCCGGGTCCGGTTCGGCCCGGTGCAGGTAGCTGCGGGCGAGGGCGTTGTAGGAGCCGCCGAGGTTCGCCGACCGGCCGCTTCCGAGGTAGGCGTCGACGGCGCGCTGCGCGAACTTCTCGGAGGCCGGGTCCCGCAGGGTGGCGAGGATCGCCGCTGTCTGAGCCACGGCCTGGCCTTCATCGATGCGGACCTCACCGGGCATGACGGGTCCGTTCCACAGGTGGTCCCACATGTCGTCTAGCGCGGCTCGCGCGGTCGACTCGTCGCCCCCGCGGGCGGCGGACCGCGATTCGCAGGCGGCCAGCATGGGCCGCGCGTAGGGGTGCGCGTCACGGCGCCGCTCCGCGGCCACGCTCCGCGCGCGATGCGGATCATTCCGGAAGTAGGCGAACGAGCTGTCCGACCGCGGCGACGCAGTCGGACAGGAGCCGGTCGCCGGCTTCCTGGGCGTGCTGACCGGCAAGATCGAGATAGGTGTCGGAATCCTCCTGCGCGCCGAGGTCGTTGGCGGTCAACGCGAGATAGATCGCGTACTGGCCGGCGCGGAGGTCCAACGTGGTCCGGGTCTTCCCTCGCACCCGGCGATCGAGCATCTGCTCGACGGCCATCCACTCCCGTTCGGCTTCGGCGGCGAGCTCGGCCGGCGGGGTGACGATGTAGGCGCGGGCGATGCGGTTGATGTTCGCCTCGATCTCCCGCAGCGTCGGGGGGCGATGGCGGCGGCGGCCGCGATCCGTCCGGAGATCTGGGCGGCAACGGCAGCGGCTCCGAGCAGGCCGACTGTTCGGCCAGGACGTCGAGCACCGCGAGGCCCTGAACCTCAGCGACGAGCAGGTGAAGATCCTCACCGAGGAGTGCACCCGCTACCAGGGCACCGCCGACACCAACGTCCGCCAGATGGCGCGGACCGTCGCGCTCGTCCACCACCTCCTGTACGGCGGCACGCTGCCCGCGACCGAGCAGATGGAGGAGATCGACCGCCAGCTCGTCCAGTGGGCGGCGCTCGCGCTCGAACTCGCCCGCGCCCAGGTCGCCGGCACCTACCACGGGATGAAGGCCCTCACCCCCGACCAGCTCACGCAGCGCGCCGCCCTCCACCAGGGCGGCGAGCTCCATCCCCCGCGAGCCCTCACCGCCCACTGATCCCCNCCGCATCCNCCCGCAAGGAGAACAAGTGACCNCCNCCCTTGCCCCACCGCCGATCGACCGGCTGTCGCTGGAGCTCACCGGCCGCTGCCAGCTTTCCTGTTCCCACTGCTACGCCGACTCGGGCCCGGCCGGCGGGCACGGGCCGATGACCGCGGCCGACTGGGCGGAGGTCATCGACGCTGCCGCCGAGCTCGGGGTCCGCCTGGTGTCGATGATCGGCGGTGAGCCGACGTTGCACCCGGCGCTGCCCGAGTTTGTCGGCCGGGCGCTCGACACCGGCATGACGGTGGAGATCTTCACCAATCTGGTCCGGATCCCGGATGGCCTCTGGCCGACACTGACGCGGCCTGGGGTACGGATGTCCACCAGCTACTACACCGCGGGGCGGCGCCGTCGAGGTGCACCGGGGGCGGATGTGGCGGGGCATGGCGGNGCAGCGCCNGNTCCTGCTCNACGCGNCCCNCGGCCGNTATGTGCTCTACCTCGACGACGATGTGCTCTGCGAGCCGGCCCTCGTGGACCGGCTGCTCGCCGCCATCCGCATCCTGCGCTGCGGCTTCGTCGGCACCCCACCGCAGGGGCTGAGCCACGTCACGGACGTGCGGCCGCACGAGCAGAAACCCTTCGAGACCGTTACCGACGCCGCGGACGTCCGGCCGGAGCGGGTGCGCAAGGGCACTCCCGGCTGGGAACGCTGGCGGTTGCACAACGCGGCGANCCTCNCCCACATCNCCGCCGACCTCGCCCGTCGCGGCCGGCTGCCGGCGGGCGGCTGCCACGACCGCACTGAGGCTCCGCCGGTGCAAAAGTCACGGCTAGTGACCTGCGCCGGGTCGACCGGTGCCGCCGTGGGACGCCGTGGGCCGTGGCCCGCAGGCCGCGGGAGACCACGTTGTGCTGGGTGTTTCCGCTTCCGGCGGGCGGCCGCCCCGGCTAGCGTCCAGCGAGTGTGCAGTCGGACCGGCAGACGGGGCATGATCATGGAAGACGGGGCGTGACCATGGACGATGACCCGTTTCTCGACTGCCCACGGACGGATCATGGTCATGGGAGGCGGGCGACATCCCGAAGCGCAGGTGCGGCATGGGCGACGAGTCCGATCGACGGCGGTTCCTCCGGCTGGCGGCGGGGGCATCCCTGCCACCCGGGCTGTTCATGGTCCGGAGCGGGCGAGTGATCCCGAGAGTGATCGCGTCCGAGGACGTCCTGAACCACATCGACGTCCGCATCGAGCAGATCACCGGGGCGTACGAGCGGACTCCGATCGGCGCGACGAGCGTGTACCTACGCCGGCATCTGCCGGCCGTCCGCTCCCTGCTCGCCGAGGGCGGGCACCCGACCGCCGTCGACGCCCGCCTGCACCGCGCCGCCGGCCGCCTGGCCGCCCTGTGGGCCACCACCCGCCACGACCTCGGTGATATCCCCGGGGCGACGGCCGCGTTCGCCGAGGCGTTCGGCCACGCCGAGGAGGCGCGGGACCGGACACTTCAGTGCTGGGTTCGGCTGTGGCAGAGCTCCCTGGCCCGCAAGTCCGGCCGCCTGACCTCCGCCCTCGCGCTGGCCCGCGCCGCCACGTCCCACGTCGGTGCGGGCTCGCCGGCCGCCAGCCGCGCCGCGGCGATAGAGGCCCGTACCCTGGGCGCGCTCGGTGAACGGGCGGGCGTGCACGAAGCGATCAATCGTGCCTGGCGCATCCAGGGGACGCTGAGTCGCGCGCAGTCGGGTAACCCCGNGTTCTCGATCGACACCCTGCACATGCTGACGCTCGCCGAACTGTCCGCGGCAGCGTACGTCGAACTCGGCCAGCCGGACGCGGCATCGGTCTATACCGACGCCTCGGTGCACCATCTCGATGTCGCCGGGGCGACCGGCCTGCGGTCGATGGCGAGGATCGCCGCGGCTACAGCGGCCCTGTACCGCCACCACGTCGACGAGGCTGAAGCGCTCGTCACCGAGGCACTGGACATCTCCGAGCACCGGCCGAACGCCGTGATGGTCACGCGGACCCACCGGTTCCTCGCGGACGCCCGGCGGATCGCCGGGCGGCGCCAGGGCACGAACAACATCGCCGAACGCCTCGACACCTGGACGTTGCCGTCGTTGCCGTCGTTGCCGAGGTAGCCGTCGTTGCCGAGGTAGCCGCCGGTGCCGCCGGCGGTCACCCCGCGCAGGTGTCCTGGTAGGGCAGGCCGGGAATGTGGAAGCTCCACGCCGACCGGTCGAGCCCGCCCTGGGCCTCGTGGCAGGCGTACTCGACGACGCCGTTGCGGCGGAACGCGTCGACCGCGGCGAGCCGCCACAGCCGGACGGTGCCATCGTTGCCGCCGGAGGCCAGCGTCCCGCCGTCCGGGGAAAACGCCAGCGACAGGACGGAGCGGGTGTGCCCGGTCAGCGGCTGCCCGATCTGCCGCGGCGGGGTGACGCTGGTATCCCAGAGCCATACCCTCCGGCCAGATCCGACCGCGGCCAGGACCTGCCCGTGCGGGGAGAAGGCCACGGCCCGGACCGGTCCGGGGTCGGCGAGAAGGATGCTGGGCGGCCGGGGCCGATCCGGGGCGGTGACATCCGCCAGCATGATTGATCCGTCCTGGCCGGTGGCTCTGAGGCGCCCGTCCGGGGAGAACGCATCCCACGGCGTGGGGAGGGCCGCGGCGGCGTTCACACGCCCCCGCAATTGTGGCCGGTCTGGGTCGGTGACGTCCCACCGCAGCACCGTCCCGTCGACGCCGGTCGCGTCGAGGTTCCGGCTGTCCGGCGAGAACGTCACCGACGTGATCCCGCTGTGCTGGCCGGTGAGGGGCGGGTCGATCCGACGATGTTGACCCTCCGTCACATCCCACAGCACGACCGTTGCGTTCGCGCCGCCGACGGCCAGGATGCGTCCATCCGGGGAAAACGCCACCGAGGTGACGGGATCGCCGCGGCTGGCGAGTGGGTTCGGGTCCTCGGCGAGGGTTTGCAGCAGGTTCGCCCGGCTGTCGGCGCCCCTGTCGGCCTTACCGCCGGCCTCACCACTGGCGGCCTCACCACTGGCGGCCTTACCGCCGGCCGCACCACCGGTACCGGGGTCGATGTCCTCGGCGGCGATGGCGAGTCGTAACGCGCGCACCTGGTCCGTCGCCCGCGCGGCGTCGGCGTCGGCGAGCAGGGTGTGAGTGATCAGGGCGTGCCGCGCCCGTTCGGTGGTGCGCTGCGCCCGTTCCGCGGTGCGCTGCGCCTGCCGGGCGGTGAGGGACTGCCAGGTGGCGACCGCGGCCCCGACGACGGTGAAGACGAGGAGCACGGAAAGGACAGCGATGACCTGCTGGCGGCGTTGACGTTCGTGACGTTCCCGGCGGCGGGCCGCCTCGACGCGCGTACGTTCCTGGCGACGGGCTTCCTCGATCCGCTGGTCGCACGCGTCAATGAACCTCCGCCCGGCCGGTTTGAGATGGACCACCGGCTCCTCACCGGCGCGGAAACGCTCATAGGACTGCCACAGCGTCGTGATGGCGGTGGTCAGCCGGTCCTCGTCCCAGAGCGGGCCGTCGTTGTGCTCCCACTCGGCGGCGGCACGCTCGACCTTGCCCTCACTGAGCAGGGCGGCTTCCCGTTCCCGGATGACGGCATCCAGTGGCTTCCAGGCGGTCAGCAACGCCTCGTGGACGACCCCGACGGCGGTCCCCAGGCTGTCGCTGGGGGTGGACAGCAGCCATTGGTTCACGAAGACCTGGAAGGTTCTCCGCAACGCGTCGGACGGCAGGTCCTTGAGGTCGATGCGTCGGCGGGTCCGCCGACCGGCCTCGTCGAGCGTGGCGAGCTCGGCCATGCCGACCAGGATCTCCTCCCGGCCCAGCCCGCTCGTCTCCACGGCGTCGTCGAGGACGGCGTCGGCGCGGCGGGCCAGCGCCCCCCGCACGCCACCCAGCTCGTGGTACCGGTCCATCGACAGGGTGCCGCCGCGGGTCTGGTCCTTGGCCAGCTCATGGAGCGTGAACGCCAGCAGCGGCAGCGCCTCGCCGTCCTCGGTGTCCGCGACCATCCTGGCGACCAGCTCCGGCTCCACGTGCAGGCCGGCTACCCGGGCCGGCTCGGTGATGACGACCGGCAGCATGTCCCGGGCCAGCGGGCGGAGGGGGAAGACGTGCAGGTTGACCCCGCCCTGTTCGGGGGGGCCGCTCAGTTCGGGCAGGGCGAAGACCTGGTCCTGGAACTCGGAGCGAAGCGCCATGACCACCCGCACGGGACCGGTGACCCCATGCCGCAACAGGGTCGCCAACCGGGCCCGTTCCTCTTCGTCCGATCGGGTGAACAGCTCCTCNCCCTGATCGATGATCAGTAGCAGCAGGCTGTCCCGCACCGGGCCGGAGCCGGCCGTCAGAAGTTCCTCGGCCAGCCCCATCAGGGCCAGGTCGTCCTCCCTGAGCTGCCGGTCGATGTCGGTGACCGCCCACTGCTGGCCGACACGCCTCGCAGCCTGGGTCAGGGTGTGGGCGAGCTTGCGGACCGGGTCCCGGCCCGGCCAGAAGGGGTCGGCCACCTCCCAGCCGGGCTCGCCCGCCAGCTGGGCCGGCAGGCCGGCGGTGACCAGCGACGACTTGCCGCATCCGGAGGCGCCGACCACCAGTAGCAGACGCTGTTCACCGAGGGAGCGTAGCCGGTGGGTGAGTCGCCGCAGCTCGTTGCCGCGCCCGTAGAACACCTTGGCCATGTCCCGGGTGAACGGCCGCAGACCCGGGAACGGGGACCGGTCGTCCGCCCAGCCCAGCCCGCCGCCGGCCTCGACGCGCCGCAGCCCAATGTTCAGGTTGTCGGCCCACCCCGGATTCTCGTGCAGGTGAACGTGCTGCCGGTCCTCCAGAAGCGGGGAGGTGACCGTCGGCTCCACGCGCAGCGGCAGCAGCAGGCTGCCGACCTCGTAGGCGATTCCCAGTTCGTAGGCGCACCACGGGGAGGCGTTGTAGGCGTTGGTGATGACACAGACCACGGCGTCGGCGGCTCGCAGCTCGCGGTGCAACCGATCCTTCCACATGTCGCCGGGCTGGACGCCCACCCGGATGTTTTGAGCGAGGAACACCCGGTGGCCAAGAAGGGTCAGCGTCTGATGCACTCTGTCGGCCAGCTCCGCGTCGGAGCCCGCATGGCTGACGAAGACTCGTGCCACCATCGCCCCCAGGACTCGCCGCATTTGCCGCGCACATTCTCGCGGACATTCTATGCGCCGCTTGTCCTACCTCCGGCAGGCGGCATGGATACTCGTCGGCGCCCGGTCGCAACCGGTCCCGTCGGCGCCCTGGAACGATCCCGCCGCATCGCCGCGAGATATCACCAGAAGGGCCGGGACGGCAACCTCGTCGCGTCGAAAAAATGTACTTTACCCGTTATCAAATTTCCGGTGTACGGAAAGTAAAGGGGGAATGGCTGGATGGTTGTGGCTGCCCCCTTTTGCNCTGTTCCCGTGCCTCCGGCACGTTTCTTACTGCAACGATCACACGATTAACGATCGTACGGTTATTGTGTGGTTATTGCACAGAGATTGCTTGTTTATTGGGGTGGCGTTGAATCGGGTCCGCCGAACGTGGACCGTCCACTGGTTCCCGGGCCCGATGTGGCTCCTCTGGTACGTGGATCGGCGGTGAGGNGGCCTGATCGGCACGGACAGCCGGCCCGGTCCGCGCCGATCGGTTGCGAACCCCNTGCGGGGGGNTGGTGGNGTCCGTACCATCCACGCACGCCATTCTCACCGACGATCTGGATCTCACCGACGATCCGGGCGAGTTGGGCGGCGCCAGGGATGTCGTCGAGCTGGGAGGCCTCCGATGATGACCGTCGCACAGTCCCATGTCCGGCTCTCCCGCGCCGCCGGGTGGCGCAGGCCCGACGACGTGGTCGTGGTCGCCCGGCCGACCCGATGGGGCAATCCCTTCGACCAGCGCGAGTGGGGGCGGTCCGCGGCGGTAGAGCTGTACGCGGCGTGGATGACCGGCAGTGGGCCGGATGTCCGGTACGACCGGTCCGGTCGCCGCTACTCGCGGTCGGAGCGGCTCGCCGAGTTGCCCGACCTGGCTGGTAAGCGGTTGGCCTGCTGGTGCCCGCCGGGCGAGCCCTGCCATGCCGACATCCTCGCAGCCCTTGTCGCCGAACGGGTGCGATGAGGGCGACTGTGAAAGCACCGTCCAAACGCCGGGCCGCGTGAAGATTGCCCCGCGATACGACACGTGTCNATCGTGCTGTCGTAGGACGCGTCGGCTTGTCCGGCGGTCCGGTCGCACGCCTGGGACCACTTCATGGCATGCTCGGTTTCGATGGCATGAGGATGTGTCAGCCGTTCGTCCCCCGGGACGGCGGGTCTGGGCACCTTCCGCGGCGTCCATGGGGTATATGGATGGACGCCCGGGCATGTCGTCCCGTAGGCCGGGTCCTCATCGTGGAGGTTTGTTGTGAAGCGTGTCGGAGCGATTGTTCTGTTGGTTGCCCTGGTTGGTGGCGGGTTCCTCTTCCGTCGTCAGCGCGGCAAGCAGGACGCGTAGCCTCGCGTCGTCCCTCGGGTCGCGGGAGATCACCCGACCCGGGCGACTTGTGACGGTCTGCGACGAGCCGGTGTGAACTCGGGGTTGACCCGGAAACGCCGGTGTTGCGGCGGGGNGNGNTGCCCNATGTCCGGGCATGGCCGACCCNAGACTCCGCCTGTGCATCGGTTTGACGCGCAGGCTGCCGACCTCGTCCGCGCGATATGTGACTTTGCCCGCGTCCGGCTCGGATTCGATCCGGTACCGCTGGACGCGCCATTGTCATGGGACGAGTTGGCGGCGGCGGTGGGATCCACGATCACCGCCGAGGGCATCGGTGGCCGTCGCGCTCTCGAGGTGTTCGACGAGGAGCTGTCCCGCGCCTGCATCTCGACGGATCATCCCCGCAATCTCGCCTTCATCCCGGCCGCCCCGACTAAGGCGGCTGTATTGTTCGATCTGGTGGTCGGGGCGTCGTCCATCTACGCGGGCAGCTGGATGGAGGGCGCGGGCGCGGTCTTCGCGGAGAACGAGGCGCTGCGATGGCTGTCGGACCTCGCGGGCTTCCCCGCCTGCGCCGGTGGGCTGTTCGTACCGGGGGGCACCGTCGGCAACCTGTCGGCGCTGGCCGCCGCCCGGCATGCCGCCCGGAGCCGGTTGACCGCCGCCGGTCGGCCGACTCCACCGCGATGGCGGTTCGTCTGTGGGGCCGAAGCGCACTCCTCCCTCTACCAGGCCGCCACGGTGCTCGACACCGAGGTCGTCGTCGTGCCGACGGATGACGCCGGACGACTGACCGGTCCGCTGTTGGCCGAGGCGCTGGACCGGCTCGCCGAGCAGGACGGCGCCCAGGCCGTCGACGGCGTGTTCGCGGTGGTGGCGACCGCAGGGACCACCCAGTTCGGCACCGTCGATGACATCCGCGGGGTGGTGGACGTCTGTCAGGCCCGCGGGCTGTGGGTACATGTGGACGGCGCCTACGGGCTGGCCGCGCTCGCCGCCGCATCGACCCACTCTCTCTTCGACGGGATCGCCGAGACCGACTCGTTCATCGTCGATCCGCACAAGTGGCTGTTCGCGCCGTTCGATGCCTGCGCGCTGGTGTATCGCGATCCGGCGGTGGCCCGGGCGGCGCACGGCCCGCAGCGGGCCGGCTACCTCGAGGTCCTGGATTCGGCGGGGGCCTGGAACCCGTCGGACTACGCCATCGGGCTGTCCCGGCGGGCCCGCGGGCTGCCGTTCTGGTTCTCGCTGGCGACGCATGGCACCTTGGCCTACGGCCGGGCCATCGAGTCCACGCTGGCGACCGCCCGGGCGGCCGCGCTCCAGATCGCCGCGCTGCCTTACGTCGAGCTGGTGCGGGAACCGCAGCTGTCGATCGTGGTGTTCCGTCGGCTGGGTTGGCAGGCCGCGGACTACCAGCGGTGGAGCGAGAACCTGCTGCGGGACGGTTTCGCGTTTGTTCCGCCCACCGTGCACGAGGGCGAGACCGTCGCCCGGTTCGCCATCGTCAACCCGCGGACCACCGTTGACGACATCGGCGCGATCCTCGCCACGATGGCCTGATCCTCGCCGCGATGGGCTCCCTCNCCCCGCCGTCCGGTCTCCCCGCCGGCCCGGTGCCCGGGCTTGATCCTCCGGGACCGCTGTGCGGGCCCGGCCAGCACGCGAAGAGCGAGACGTGCCGCTAGGGCGGTGGAGGTGGGATTTGAACCCACGGAGGGGTTGCCCCCTCACACGCTTTCGAGGCGTGCGCCCTCGGCCACTAGGCGACTCCACCGCGGACTAGCCTACCGGACGTCGCGAGAGTCCGGTTCGCCGGGGTGTGTAGGGGTCCGACGGCGCCGAGGCTGCGGCCCGTCGCCCCGAACCGGGCGAGCGTGGCGGCGGTGTGCCGGCTAGCGCCCCGCCGGGCGCCGGCGCGCGGCGAAGAACTCCGCCAGGAGGGCGCCACACTCGTCGGCGCGGATCCCGGCGACCACTTCGGGTCGATGATTGAGCCGCCGGTCCCGCACCACGTCCCAGAGCGAGCCGACCGCCCCGGCCTTCTCGTCAACCGCGCCGTAGACGAGGCGGTCCACCCGGGCGAGCACGAGGGCCCCCGCGCACATGGTGCAGGGCTCCAGCGTGACCACGAGGGTGGCTCCCGGTAGCCGCCAGGAACCCGTCCGGCGCGCGGCCGCCCGCAGGGCGATCATCTCGGCGTGGGCGGNGGGATCGGCGCCGCGTTCCCGCTCGTTGTGCCCGAGCCCGAGCACCGTGCCGTCCTCGGTCACCACCAGGGCACCCACCGGGACGTCGGCGTGGTCCGGGGCCAGGCGGGCCTCGCGCAGGGCGAGCCCCATCGCCTCGTGGAAGCGGTCCGGTCCGGGCGGACCGCTCAGCCGGGCGGGAGCGCCCGCCCGGGGGTACTCGTCGGGATCGGTCATCCCGGATCAGCGGGCCGGCGGCGCGGGACCGAAGCGGTGGGCTCAGCCACGTGCGTCATCGAGGATCTCCCCCGCCCCGGCCCGTTCGCTGAGCGCGCTGATCACATCGCCTGGCAGCATCCCCTCCTCGCCGATCAGTTCCAACAACGCCTCCGCGGGGGTGCCCAGATCGCCGAGTAGATCGAGATCGCCCACGGGGGCGGCATGGGTGACGGCGGACGCGTCATCCTCGTCGTCCGGGGTGGTCAGCCCCGCCATCGAGGGCAGCGCGTCGGCGAACAGGCGTTCGGCGAGGTCGGAGGTCACCAGGACCCGGCGATCGGAGAGGAAGACCTGCGGATCCGGGTCGTCGGGACACACCCGGACCACCGCGAGGTACTCGTCGTCCTCCTCGAGGAAGGCGACGACGGGGCCATCACCCAGATCCCGCATCATGTCGGTGAGGGCGTCGAGGTCGTCGACGTCGGCCGGGTCGAGATCGTGCACCGACCAGTGGCCGTGTACCCGCGCGATCGCGATTGCCTTCGTGGTCACTGTGCGCCCTCACGTCCCTTCTGCAACCGCGCGGCGGACCCGGGCCGGCCGTGCCGGTCCGGGATGCCCGCCCGGCGCGGCCCCCGGTGGCCAAACCGGCGCACCCGCGCCGACCAGCCGTGTTCCGCCTGTGATTCTCACCTGTGGGGGCGGCCGTGGGTATTCCGGTTCACCCTGTCAGGTGAGTTCTACCGCGATGCCGCGTCGATTCCGCGACGGTGGTCCGGTCGACACCTTCCCCAACGGACTATGGGTAACGCCAGCTCACGTGAGGTAATGTCCGGGCTGGAACAAACCCCCGTCCGGGGGCGCTACCGNGTGGTACCGGGCCGATGACCGGGGACTGGACCGGGATCTATCGGAACAGAAGACGGGGCGGGCTTCGCCGCCCGGTGCCGTCGTGGCACTGTAGAAACCGCGATGACGACATCAATCCCCCGCCGGTTCACCGCCAGGACCCAGGCCGCGCTCGCCGTTGAACGCCTGGCGGCCGAGGCGTCACGCCGGCTCGGCCGTGGTTCCGGCGAGATGATCGGTGGCAAGCTCGCGCTGCGGGTATCCCCGGCGGCGCTCGCCGAGGTCGGCTCCCACCGGATGACCGCCTGCGTGTCGGGCACCAACGGCAAGACCACCACCACGAGGCTGCTTGCCCGGGCCCTGGGCACCCTGGGGCCGGTCAAGTCGAACAGCGGCGGGGCGAACATGGCGCCCGGGGTGCTGGCCGCGCTGTCCCGGCCGCCGTTTGACGCGGCGGCGGCTCTCGAGGTGGACGAGATCTGGCTGCCGAAGGTGGCCAGGGAGATCTCGCCGCGGGTGGTCCTGCTGCTGAACATCAGCCGTGACCAGCTCGACCGGTCCAACGAGACGCGGCGCATCGCCGCCATGTGGCGCGAGCTCGGCTCGGAGCTGCGCGACACGACGGTGGTCGCGAACGTCGATGATCCCCTGGTGGCCTGGGCGGCGGCGGGCTGGCACCGGCAGGTCTGGGTGTCGGCGGGGCAGAACTGGACGGCGGACGCGATGGTCTGCCCGCAGTGCGCCCGGCTGCTACACCGCAACAGCAGCGGCTGGTGGTCCGAGTGCGGGCTGGCCAGGCCCGAGCCGATCGTAGCGGTCACCGGCTCCCGGGAACTACTCTGGTACGGCCGCACCATCGAGGCCCGGCTCGATCTGCCCGGACGGGTGAACCTCGGCAACGCGGCGATGGCCGCCGCCGCGGCCCGGGAGTTCGGCGTCGAGATCGAGGATGCGCTTGCGGCCATGACCGGCCTGGGCGATGTGCAGGGTCGCTATCAGGAGGTGGCGCTCGGCGAGGAGGGCCATCGAGGCCGGCTGCTGCTGGCGAAGAACCCCGCTGGCTGGGTGGAGATGATGGAGCTGTTGGCGGACGCGCCGCCGCGGCCTGTCGTCATCGACTTCAACTCCCAGACCGCTGACGGGCGGGATCCGTCCTGGATCTGGGACGTGCCGTTCGAACGGCTCGCCGGCCGGCAGGTGCTGGTCACCGGGGAGCGCAAGGAGGACATGAGCGTGCGGCTGGCCTATGCGGAGGTGCCGCACAGCGTGTATGCCAGTGCGCGGGACGCGGCCCTGGCCGCCAACGAGAAGGTGGTCGACGTCGTCGCCAACTACACGGCGTTCCGCGATCTGCTGGTGAGGTCCACGCAGTGAGGTTGTGCACGTGGCTAGGTTGTGCACGTGGCTAGGTTGTGCACGCGGCGAGGTTGTGCACGCAGTGAGGTTGTGCGCGAGATGAGGGGATCCACGCGATGACGGGCGGCTCTGCGACCAGGATCGCGCTGATCTACCCCGAGCTGCTTGGTACCTACGGCGACGGCGGTAACGCGATCGTGCTGTCCCAGCGCCTGCGCTGGCGTGGTTTGCCGGTCGAGGTGGTGAACGTTCCCGCGGGGTCGGCGGTGCCCGAGAGCTGTGATATCTACCTGCTCGGCGGCGGCGAGGACGCACCGCAGGTCCTCGCCGCGGACGGCATCCGGCAGAACCGGGCGATCCGGCGAGCGGTGAGCTCGGGAGCGGCGGTGCTCGCCGTGTGCGCCGGCTACCAGGTGATCGGCGCGACCTTCCCATCCGGTGGGGAGATCCACGAGGGGCTGAATCTCGTCGACGTGGAGACCCGTCGCTCCTTCGGCCCGTCGGACGCGCCGCCGGCGCGTGCGGTCGGGGACATCGTGGTGGAACCGGACGCACGGCTCGGCCTGCCCACCCTGTACGGGTATGAGAATCACGCCGGGCGGACGAGGCGGTTGCCCGGCGCGAGCGGCATCCCGCTCGGTACGGTCCGGCTCGGGATCGGTGACGGTGACGGCGGAACGGACGGCATCGTGGATGGCCGGGTCATCGGCACCTACCTGCACGGGCCGGTGCTCGCGCAGAATCCCGCCCTCGCCGATCTCCTGCTGAGCTGGGTCCATGGTCCGCTGCCGCCGTTGGACGCGCCCCGCGAGGTGGAGGTGCTGCGCCAGGCCCGGCGCCGCGCGTTGGCCGTCACCTGACGCGTCCCCTGGCTTTTTTTGGGGGGACAAGTGGGGGGACAAGGCGGACAGGCCCCGGTCTGACCCCGGTCTTGTCGTCATCTGCTGCCAGGTTTGCGGCGTTTCCCGGCCAGCGGTGTGGTTCGGTTGGACCGTGGTGTCGAATCCCCTCGCCGGATGGTGGGGCAAAAACAAGAGAACCGTGCTCATCGTCGGTGTCGTGATCGTGGTCGTCTGGGGCTACCTCGGGACCCGTGACCGCCCGAAGACCCAGCGGGTCAGCCTGCCCGGCGACTACGCGTCGGCGGGCCGCGAGCTGCTCGTCCAGGCCCCGTCCGATCCCGCCAACCCGCTTCCGCTGGTGTTGATCCTGCACGACGACAACGCGGACGCGAAGTCACTTGACCGGCAGAGTGACGCCGGCAAGCTCGCGAACTCCCGCGACTTCGCGGTGGCCTTCCCGGAAGCCGTGGGCGGCNCGTGGCGGATCGACGGACCCGAGGGGGCCGACGTGCGCTATCTGCGCGACGTGGTCCGCTTCGTCTCCACGAAACGGACCAAGGTGGATCCGAACCGGGTCTACGTGTGGGGGATCGGCGAGGGTGCCCGGCTGGCCCTGACCGCCGCCTGCGCCCCGGGTAAGCCGGAGTTCGCCGCGGTCGGCGTCGTCGGGCAGTTCGACCCGGAGCCCGGGCCGACCTGCCAGGACCGTGTCCCGGAGGGCCGGGCCCCGGAGGCCTCCTGGGACCGGAAGGTCAGCGAGACCCTGTGGAAGTTCTCGTCTGGTCACCGGCTGGGGGCCTGACCGCGGCGCCCGCGAGCGGGCCGGGCGGTTTCCGCACCGGGCAGAGACCGAGGGCTGAAGTCCGCCGATGCCGCCGGGAGGGGGGTAGCGGCATCGGCGGACCTGGTCGGCCGGGGCCCGAGGCCCGCCGGCCTTCCCGTGCGGATGGGGGGGGAATCCGAGGGAAGGCCGGCGGAATCGGGGGCCTTCCGGCCGGACGGACGTCAGATGGGGGGGAGATCTGACGTCCGTCCCACCGGAAGGAGGGCCCGTCCGGAGAGCTGGAAAGGAACCACATAGGCGGGTTGTCGGGCGGTGACAGGGCCCGCTTGCTGGTCTGTCCGCGGCTTCGCCGGTGGGTGGGAGTCCCGGGTCCGGCTTCCACGGCTTCGGGTCGGCGCCTGGAGAGGGGCTCGGTAGCCGGCCGCTCGTGGACTGGCAGGGCTCGTGTGGTCCGCGCCCCAGCCGCGAAGGCGATCCACCGGAGCCGGGTGAGCCGTTGCGTCGGCATGAGGGCGGTGCGCCGGCTCCGACCGGCCGCTAGAGGATCCGACCGACGTAGTAGGAGGTGGTATAGATCTTCTTGAGCGACACGACGTCGCCGGTGTGCGGCGCCGCCCACATCATGCCGTCGCCCGCGTAGATGCCGACGTGGTAAATGTTCCCGGGTGTCCCGAAGAAGATCAGGTCGCCGGGCTGTTTGTTGTACTGCGACACCCGGGTGGCGGCGGCGAACTGGGCGTCGGTCGTCCGCGGCACGCTCCTGCCGAGCTGCTTGAAGATGTACTGGATGAGGCCGGAGCAGTCGAACGAGCTCGGGCCCTCCGCACCGTAGACGTAGGGCTTGCCGGCCTGCAGGGAGGCCAGGTAGACGGCCTTCTCCCCGAGGGAGCTCGACGGGACCGGAACCGACGCCTGGTCCGCGGCGTCCCCTGTCGTGAGGAGATCCGACCAGGCGGCGTTGCGGACGAGCCGGGGGGTGGGCGCCGGCCGTACGCGCAGGGTGGCGTCGTTCGCCGAGCGGGCGGACTGCAGGGCGTCCGTGCCGTCGAAGACCGCGGTGACATTCGTGGTGGTGAGCACCCGGGCCGTGTAGGAGGCGTAGCCCTGGGCGTTGGTGTAAAGGTGCTTGAAGGTGGCCCACCCGGTGGGGAGCTTCACCTGCACCTTGACCAGCTGGTTCGCCAGCGGTTCGTGGGTCTGCTCGTTGTAGAGCGAGAAGCCGATGTCGATCGGCTGGTCCGCGCTGACGCTCACGTCGGGGTTGGTCACCCGGAGACCGACCTGAACCTTGCCGGCCAGGGGCGGGGCGTCGACACCGCCCGTCGAGCCGAGCAGGGAGGTGGAGCCGTGGGTGCTGACCGCCGCGGCGGCGATGCTGCCCCCCAGGGCGGCCTGGGAGCCGATCTGCGCGGCGAGGGTGATCGGAGCGGTGTTCGGCTGCTCGTCCTTCGCGGCGTCGGCGTTGATGTCGGTGGCGCAGCCGGCGAGAGCCACTCCGGAGACCGCGACGGTCCCGGTGGTCACGGCGGCGAAGGCGCGGGCCCGGGCCCGGCTGCGGGCGGCCGGGGGCGCGGAGGGTGCGCGGTGACGGCCGCGACCGGCGCCTCGCGTTTCTTCGTCGAGCTGCACGCTTTGCGCGGACAACGGTGTATTCCTTCCCGTGCGCCTGCGAAGTGAGCTGTCGGGTTCGGGCTGGGCTGCCCGGCTCTCGCGTGACCTTCACGCGTCGAGCTTCACCCCTAGGTCGACACCGCGGATCGGCGCCGGCCGGTGGAGGTGGGTCCCCCGCTCCTGCCCCTGATGACGACTCGGAGGGGACACCGGGGCCGGGGGCAGGACTCGGCGTTCGGCCCGGTGTTGTCGTGACGTCGGCGTGAGACTAGTCCACTTGGATGGGGTGGGTAAACACTAGTCCTTCCCAACTACAGCGAGTGCGCGTTGAAGTTCCCGTCGCGCGGCGTCGGCGGCCCGCGCGGTCGGCCGGGCTGACCGGGCGGCCCTAAGGCCCTTCGCGCCCCGTTTGTCCTGCTGGTTTTTCGTTGCGTGTGGGGTCCGCGGCGGCGGCCGGTCCGGGTGAGAGGCGGGCGGGCGGGTAGCCCTCCCGCGGCCCGTGGGCGATTTTGACTACTTAAAGTAGTCGACGGGNGAGGCCGGGNGTGCNCCCCCCTCAGCGGGACCGGGAGCCGCGGCGGGTGAGGAATCCCGCCGCATCGAGCACTTGGAGCTCGACCGCGAGCTCGTGGACCTCACGGGGCAGCGAGCGGTGGTGCGCCAGCGCCTCGACCGCGGCGCGGGCGTGGTCGGCGAGCTCGTCGAGGGCGTGCTGGCGCTGGCGCATCCGAGCCCGCTCCTCCTGGATGGTCCGGACCGTGTCCTCCTGCCACCGGCGGGNCCGGNTGAGATGCTCGCTGGCGTCGGCGGCCTGCCGCTCGGCATCCTCCAGCCGGTTGAGGAGCGCGTCGAGGGCCTCCAGCCGGCCGGCGAGCTCCGCGATGAGATCGCCCCGATCGGGCAGGATGGCCGTTTTACGACTCTTGGGGTCAGGCGAGGTCATGGAGTCCCCCGAGGGGTGGGGGGTCGGCGGGGACCGCGCCGAGCGGCTGGCGCGAGACCCGGTTGCTCCGACACGGTTGGTAACGGTAACCGACGTGGCGGGCCAGGGGNAACCCATCGTACGGATACGTCGCGTCAGCCAACTTATAGTAAAAAGGGACTATGGATCTGCCGTCATTGTCGTGGTCTATGCGCGCATAGCATGCAGGTCGGTGTCAGAGCCAGCCGTTGCGCTTGAACGCACGGTAGAGAAACAGACAGATCGTCGTAATGACGGCCAGGACGGCCGGGTAGCCCCACGTCTGACGAAGCTCCGGCATGTGGTCGAAGTTCATGCCGTAGATCCCGGCGACGGCGGTCGGGACGGCGCCGATCGCCACCCAGGCACTGATCCGTCGCATGTCCTCGTTCTGCGCGATCGTCACCTGCGTCAGCGTCGCCTGGAGCACGGAGGAAAGCAGCTCGTCGAAGTGAGCTATTCGCTCGCTGACCTGCTCGAGGTGGTCGGCGACGTCCCGGAAGTAACGGCGCATCGCCACGTCGACCATCGTGGGGGCGTCCATGGTGAGGGTACGCAACGGGCCCGCGAGCGGCAGCACCGCGTGCTTGAGCTCCAGAAGCTCGCGTTTCATCTGGTAGGCGCTTTCCGTCGACGGCTTCTGATCCCGGTGGAAGACGCCCGTCTCGATCTGGTCGACGTCGGCCTGGATGCTTTCCACGGTGCGGACGTAGTCGTCCACAATGCTGTCGCAGATGGCGTGCAGCACGGCCGTCGGGCCGTGCCGGAGCATCTCCGGGTTGGCCTCCAGCCGGCCGCGCAGCTTCGTCATCTCCCCGTGCCTGCCGTGCCGCACGGTCACGACGAAGTCCTCGCCGAGGAAGATCATGATTTCGCCGGTGGTGACTACCTCGGAGGTGCCCGTTACCTGGGTGTGCTCCACGTAACTGGTCGTCTTGAGCACCATGAACAGGTGGTTCTCGTATTGCTCGAGCTTGGGGCGCTGGTGGCCGGTGACCGCGTCCTCCACCGCGAGCTTGTCCAGCCTGTACTCCTCGGCGATCGCGGTGAGCTGCTCGTAGCTCGGCTCGAACAGGCCGAGCCAGGCGAACCCGTTGCGTTCGGACCGCGCCAACCGCAGCGCGTCGGCCTGGTCGATGTCCATGGTGACCCGCCGGCCATGGCTGTACACGCCGCAGGCCATGACGCGCCCGTCCGGTGTCCGCGGTAGCTCGGAGCGGGGCGCCCCGCGTCGTTTGCGACCCACCCGGACCAGGGAGACCGGACGGGTCAGCGCGCCGGCGAGCTTATGGGCGTTGGCCGACGCCTGCTCCAGGGCGTCCCCCAGCACCTCCCGAACGGGATGCTGGCTGCCGTGGTCGCCGCCGTCCGGGCGCGCGCCATCAACGTCGCGTCCCCGGGTCTCGCGTACCGTCTCGTCGCGTACCCTTTCGCCCGGCACCGCGTCGTCCCGCATCACTGCCTTCTTCCCTGCCGCCGATCCATGTCCAGGTCCACCTGTCGGCATCTCCCACGCCCTTCCCCGCTGGTGAACCTTCATGGTGACAAGTCGGTGCCGGCCGTCCGGAGGCGATCCGGGCTTCACCGTGGACGCGGATGCCTGGCAACTGTGCCGGCGTGGTGTGGCACGAAGGGTGAGATACACGTCCGGCGCATGGGATACGTCACAGGGAGGATCGAGTGATCGGGATCGAGGTACGCACGCTTCGGGTGTTCGCCGACGAGACGGGCGCCGGCGGCAGCCTGCTCGCCGTGGTGCTGGATGCCGCGAAGCTGCTGCCCGACGCGCGGGAGCGGTCCGTCGTCGCGCGCCGACTGGGCTGCCCCGCCACGGTCTTCGTCGACGACCCGGAGTTGGCGGAGCTGGCCACCTTTACGCCCACCGGGGAGCTGCCCATGGCGGGGCACGCCTTGGTGGGGTCGGCCTGGCTGTTGGGTCGGCTGCTCGGTGGCCATCCGGAGATCCTCCGCCCGGCCGGCGGCGAGGCGGTCAGCTGGCAGGAGCAGGGCCGGGTCTGGGTCCGCGGCGCCCTGGCCGCCGTGCCCTGCTGGTGGCATGAGATGCTCGCGGACCCGGGCCAGGTCGACGCGCTCGACCTGCCCCGTCCACCCGCCGAGGACCTGACCCAGCTCTGGGCGTGGGAGGATGAGCCGGGCGGGGTCGTGCGGGCCCGGGCCTTCGCCAGCAGGCACGGCGTCACCGAGGACGAGGCCTGCGGGTCGGCTTCCATGCGACTGGCCGCGATGCTCGGGCGGCGGCTCACCATCCGGCACGGCGCCGGTTCGATTGTGCTCGCGCAGCNGGGTCCGCCCGGCCACGCCGATGTCGGCGGCTTGGTGGTCGAGGACGAGACGAGGTTCCTCGCCGATCTCGACGAGTTCCTCGCCCGGTGACGGTGCCGTTCGGCGCGGCCACGGCCGGACACCACGGGGACCAAGCCTGAGAGTGTAGGTGCCGAGCGAGGCGACTGGCACCCTTTGTGGGTACCGGGTTACGGCTGCGTGGTGGCTGCCGAGATGCGGACCGGGTCGGATAGGCGTAGCTTTGGATCCCGGTAGCTCTCCGCTGGGTATCCGCCCATGGGCTGCGAGGTGGTCATGGCCGAGACGTTGGTGACCTTGGTGGAGGCCGCGCATCAGGATGCCGTCCGTCTGATCGAGCTCTCGCGCGACGTCGGTGCCCACGGTGACGTGGATGGTCCGTCGACCGACCCGCGGCAGGCGCTGCGCGCCAGCGACGCGGCCGTGGCCGCCGTCTCCGCGCACCTGAGCGCGATGGAGTCGGTGGTCTACCCGGAGATGGCCCGCCGGGTCGTGGGCGGCCGGGCGCGGGTGGCGGACCTGGGCCGCTTGGCGCGGCGCTGCTCCTCGGTGATGCGCGGCATTGAACAGTACGTCCAGGGGGACCTCAACCGGCCCGCGGAGCCGGTCGCGAACCTGCGCCGGGATCTGGCCGCGTTGATGGTCGAACATGCGACGCTGGAGGACGAACTTCTGCGTGAGCTGATGGCCNAGCTGTCCGACGACGAGCGCCGGGATCTCCTCGACCGCTTCTCCGACGCGATGCGCCACGCTCCGACCCGACCGCATCCGCACCTTCTGCACAGCAGGCTGTTCGGTGGAAGCCTGGCGGCCCGCCTGACGGGCTACTGGGATCACCTGCTCGACGTGATGGACGCCCGGGAGGTGCCCGGCGCGCCGAGGCGGGCCCCGGTGCCCGCCGGGCTGTGGGGCTGGTACCTGCTGGGCCGTCCCACGGCGCCGGCTGCGGGTGAGACCCCGTCAGGGAAGGAAGGCGCGCAGGGCGACACCGCCGCTGGTAGCCACAACGTCACTGGTAGCCACATCGCCGCTCATTGATCCGTCCTTGCGACTGCCGTCGTTTCCGTAGGCCCACCATGTCTTCCTGAGCCCGGTCTTCCGGAGCCCGTCGCGCTCTGTCTTCCTGACGGTCTTCCTGGCCGCGGTCCACTCCGGTTCGGCGTTCCGATGCGCACGGGCGCCGTGGTCGTGCCATGCTTCGAGTCCGGGTTGGGCCGGTATGGCCTCGTGTCGTGCAATGCCGAGGAGATGTGTCAGGAACCGAGGGCACCGCGATGCGGGCGCCGAACGCTGATCCCGTAAAAGTGATCTGGCCGGTGCTGTTGGTCGAGGATGATGATGCCGACGCCTATCTGGTGTCCGAGCTCCTCGACGAGGTCTCCGCTCCGGTCGAGCTGACCCGGGTGCGCACGGTGGCCGAAGCCGCCCGTCGCAGCGAGCACGTCGCGTGCGTGCTGCTGGATCTCGGGCTGCCGGACAGCGAGGGCCTGTCGGCGCTACGCCGGTTGCTCACGGTCGAGGCGGGAGCGCCGGTCGTGGTGCTCACCGGTCTGGTTGACGAGTACCGGGGGGCGCAGGCGGTCGCCGCGGGCGCGCAGGACTATCTCGTCAAGGGTCAGGTCGACGGGCGGGACCTGGTCCGGGCCGTCCGGTACGCGATTGAGCGCAAGCGGGCCGACACCGCCGCGCAGGCGCTGCGGGAGTCGGAGCTGCTGGCGGACGAGCGGGCCCGCCTCGAACGCGGCCTGTTACCCCGGCCACTCATCGACGACGGCCGGTTGCATCACGACGCCCGGTACCGCCCCGGCCGGCAGCAGTCCCTGCTCGGCGGGGACTTCTACGACATGGTGTCCACCGCGGACGGCACGCTCCACGTCCTGCTCGGCGACGTCTGCGGGCACGGCCCGGACGAGGCGGCGCTCGGGGTGAGCCTGCGGATCGCGTGGCGCACGTTGGTCCTCGCCGGTGTTCCGGAACCCGACCGGCTCGGGTATCTCCAACGCGTGCTGGTGAGCGAGCGGGAACAGGATGAGATCTTCGCGACGGTGTGCACCCTCGCGATCGCTCCCGACCGGACCTCGGCGCGGATGCGGCTGGCCGGTCATCCGCCGCCGGCGCTGTTGCATCCGCGGCTGTCGGCGCTGCCGGGCGACGTCGTCGGTCCGGCTCTTGGCATCGTCGACGACGACCTCTCCGAGGAGGTGCGGATCGAGCTCGGGCCGCACTGGGCGCTCCTGCTCGCCACGGACGGCCTGCTGGAGGGGCGGGAGGGACCGGGCGGGGAACCGCTGGGCTGGGAGGGCGTGCTGCCCGAGATCGCCAAACTCTGGCCCGCCGACGACCCCGACGGGCTGCTCGACAACCTGATCGACCGGGTGGAGGCGCGCAATGGCGGCCCGCTGACCGACGACGTCGCGCTCCTGCTGCTGATCTGGGGTGCCGGCTGATGCCGGAGCGCACCCACCCGAACGTCACCCACCCGAACGTCACCGACGGGGGAGCGGGCGACGCGGGGCCGAGCGGAGCGGTGGAGCGCGGCCGGGTCGGGTCCGTCTGGCGCCTGCGCCGTCGACTCGAGGTGACCTACGCGGTGGCGGCGATGGTGCTGATGATCGTCGCTGGTCTCGTCGTCTCGTCGTTGGTCCGGCTTGATGACGCCCTCCACACGCGCAGCGACGTCCTCGCCCCGGCTCTGCTGAGCTCCACCGAACTGGTCTCCAGCCTGGTCGACCAGGAGACCGGGATGCGGGGCTACCTGCTTCAGGGCAGCGAGGACTTCCTGGAGCCCTACAACGAAGGGCGCAGGGCCGAGCGCACGCTGCTCGCGGACCTGCACCGACGGCTCGTGGAGCGCCCCGACCTGCTGGCGAGGCTCGCCGTGCTGGAGGACCGGATCCGGGCCTGGCACGGCGACTACGCCGATCCGGCCATCAACGCGGTGCGGGTGGGCGGTCCCGCGGCGGCCCGCCTGTTGTCACCGGAGTTCGGCAAGACCCGCTTCGAGGCGGNCCGCGCCGCGGCCGGGGACCTCGAGGCGGACCTGCGGGCCAGGGAAGTCCGGGCCCGCCAGCACGTCACGGCGGCGCTCCGTTTCCTGATCTTCGCGCTGGTGACCGGCGCGGCCGTCATGGCCGTACTCCTGGCGGTCATCGCGCGGGCGCTACGGTCCTGGGTCACCCGCCCGCTCGAGCGGGTGAGCGACGATGCGCGAACCGTCGCCTCCGGACATCTCGATCACGTGGTCGAGCCGACCGGTCCCCCGGACATCGCCTCGCTCGCCGCCGACGTGGAGTCGATGCGACGCCAGCTGATCGGGGAGCTCGGGGTCGCGCGGGCGGCGCGGTCCGCGGTGGAGGCGCAGGCCGAGGCGCTGCGGCGCTCCAATCGTGACCTGGAACAGTTCGCCTATGTCGCCTCGCACGACCTGCAGGAGCCGCTGCGGAAGGTGGCGAGTTTCTGCCAGCTCCTGGAGCGACGCTACGGTGACAGGCTCGACGAGCGGGGCACCCAGTACATCGCTTTCGCGGTGGACGGCGCGAAGCGGATGCAGCAGCTCATCAACGATCTGCTGGCCTTCTCCCGGGTGGGGCGGACTACTGACGGTTTCGTCGATGTGTCCCTGGGGGAGATCTTCGACCGGGCGGTGGGAGCGCTGTCCATCGCGATCGAGAGCGCCCGGGCCGAGGTCACCGCGGATGATCTGCCGGTCGTGCGCGGGGACCCCGTCCTGCTCACCCAGCTGTTCGCGAACCTGATCGGGAACGCGCTGAAGTTCCGGGCCGAGACGGTTCCCGCCGTGCATGTCGGTGTCGTCGACCGGGCGGACGAGTGGGAGCTGTACTGCGCCGACAACGGGATCGGAATCGATCCGGAGTACGCCGAGAAGATTTTCGTGATCTTCCAGCGGCTGCACGGCCGGGATGTCTACGAGGGCACGGGCATCGGGCTGGCGTTGTGTCGCAAGATCGTCGAGTTCCACGGCGGCCGGATCTGGCTGGACGGCGCGGTGAAGGACGGAACCNCCTTCCGNTTCACTTTCCCTAACCGGAGACTTCTAACGGCCAGAGACCCGCCGTGAGTCGCCTCATCGCCTAGAGTGCCGCACATGATGGGGTCAGGAGCGGTTCTCACCCGGCCAGGGGCCCGTGCGCAGCGGCGGGAGCTCGCGGACCTGCTGGCCGAGCGTGGCCCGGCGGCGTCCACCCTCTGCGCCGGATGGACGAACCATGATCTGGTGGCGCACCTGGTCACCCGCGAGCGGGTGCCGTGGGCCGCTCCCGGGCTCATCGTCGGTCGGCTGCACGGCATCACGGAGCGGGCCGAGCGGGCCACCATGCGGGCCCACACCTTTCCCGAGTTGGTCGAGACGTTCCGTGCCGGGCCGCCGTGGTGGCAGCCGACCCGCATCGGCCTGATCGACGATGCCATGAACCTGGTCGAGTTCTTCGTGCACGCCGAGGACATCCGCCGCGCCGCCCCTGGCTGGGAGCCTCGCGAGCTTGACACCAGAAGCCGTGACGCGATGTGGACCGCTCTGCTGCTGATCGGGTTCGCCGGGTTCCGGCGAGCCGGCCTGGGTGTCGTGGCGGAGCGTACGGACGCTCCTGGCCGGCGCGCCTTGCACGGCGGCGAGCCGGTGGTGGAGATCGTCGGGCCACCTGAGGAGATCGTGCTGTACGCGTTCGGGCGGGGCCAGGTCGCCCGGGTCGAGCTGCGCGGTTCCGACGCCGNCATCGAGCGGTTCCGCGCGGCTCCCACCGGTCCCTAGCTCCCGGCGGCTGCGATCCGGTCGGAGCCGTGCCGCTATCGGGGCGGGGCGTTACCAGAGCAAGGCGCTACCAGAGCGAGGCGTAGGTGGCCGCGCCAGCGGGATGCTCTGTCGGGTTCACCAGGGAGGAGTGCACGTTCCCGGGTGACGAATCGCTGAAGTACGTCTCGTAGGCGAGGATGTCGCGGTTCGCGGCGAACGTCTGGTACATGTTGCGGATGTACACCGGGTTGTCGCCGCCGGCCTGGCCGGCGCGGCCCGCCCCGGTATCACTCTTCCCGACGAGTCCCCATTCTGGGACCGAGAACTGCTTGCCGTGCTGGCGGGCGAACGCGATCGTCGAGCAGAGCCCGGCTTCGGCGTGACACTGACTGGCGAAGGCAGCGTCGTCCGTGCTCGCCGGCCATTGGTCGTAGCTGTCGATGCCGATGATGTCGACGTACTGGTCACCGGGGTAGACGGCCCAGGCTCCGCTGCTGTGCGCATTCAGCGCCCAGTCGATGCGGGCCTGCGGATCCGTCGAGCGGATCGCGCTGACAACCTGGCGGAAGCAGTTCACCCAGGTGGTGGGGTTGGTCTTGGAGACCGACCACGGGAACCAGTCGCCGTTGAACTCCCAGGCGAGCCGGATGACGCTCGCCGGGCGGCCCTTCGCCACCAGCCACCGGCCGAAGTCCGCCCAGTGGCCGTTGTAGGCGCCGCTCGCGCAGGAGTTCATGTCCCCACCGCCCGTGGGGTAGAAGGACTGCGAGATGACCCAGGTGCCGGCGAAGGTCGAGAACTTCTCCGGGCCCGAGCCGAGCCACGGGTTCGTCATGGTCTGCCAGCTCGACCTGTCGGTGAAGGTGAGCACGACGTTGACCGGCGAGCCGCGGAAGCTCTCCCAGGCCCGCACCTGCGTCATCGTCCCCGCGGCGACGCCGCTCATGCCGCCGGGCACCGAACCGCCCCCACCACCGACGGGGATAACGGGCACTTGTACCGCAGGCTTCGTGACCCGGGCCGCGGCGCCGGGGGTCGTCGGCCTGGCGGTGGTCCGTGGGGCCGTACCGGCCGGGGTGCCCGCGGGCACCGGGGCGGGCGACGGCGAGGCGACGGTCGCGCGGGAGTTTCCGCCGGTCGTGCCCGCCGAGGCGCTGCCCGCCGAGGCGCTGCCCGCCGAGAGGCTGGGTTGCACCCGGAGGTCATCGCCGTGTCGGGGCTTCCCGTGCTGGATGGCGGTGGCCTCGACTGTCGCCGAGCCCTCGCCCCCGGTGTCGCGTTCGGGGACGAGGGTCCACCCGACTACGGCGGCGACCAGAGCCATCACGCCTAGCGACGCGATCCAGGCAGGGTGACGCGGACGGCGGCGCCCGCGCCGGGAACCGGATCGGACTCTCGGCGGGCTGGGATTGCCCTCCGCTCGGTGCTTCACCGCGGGTATCCCTCCGTGCGTGGCAGTGTCGTCAGGACCCCCCGGGTCCCGGCTTCGGCATCGAAGCGGATGACCTCCATGTCGCACAGCAGCCTGAGACGGACCGGACCGGCCTCCGGTCGCCCCCTCGACGCCGGCTGCCGTGTCTAGATAGTTCGGACGAGACACTACACCGACGTGCTAGGCCGACTTGTCGGAACTCGGGGGTTTCGGGCGGTGAGGCTCTCGGGTGGCGTGGAGCCCGGTTGGTCGGCACGCCGGTTGGTCGACACGCTGGCTGTGCCACAATGTGCGCGCGCGGAGCCTGGGATGTGCCTGGTGGTCAACCCACCTCGCGTCACGGATTCCGCGCACGGGTCGGGGATCACGCGCCGGTGGAGTGTCCGCGGTGCCTGGTCGAGCGCCCCGGGGGTTATGCGGCCAGGCGNGGTGGCGGGGCCGTTCNCCGGCTCGCCCGCCACGACGACAACAGGAGAGCACCCAATGTCCCAGCCACCCGAGTACCCTCCCGCCGGCGGTCACGGTCAAGGGGGTTATGACCAGGGCGGCTACGGCCAGGGCGGCTACGGCCAGGGTGGTTACGGTGGCCAGGGCGGTTATGACCAGGGCGGTTACGGTGGCCAGGGCGGTTATGACCAGGGCGGCTACGGCCCTCCACCGCCCGGCTATGGACCCCCGCCCGGTGGGTACGGCGCGCCGCAGGGCTACGGTGCCCCGCTGGGATACGGCGGCCCGGGTGGGTTCGGCCCACCTCCGCCCTACAACCAGCCGATCCCGACCTACCTGTGGCAGTCGATCGTGGTCACCCTGCTGTGCTGTCTGCCCGCCGGTGTGGTGGCAATCGTCTATGCCACCAAGGTGCAGAGCCGCCAGCAGATCGGCGACATCAACGGCGCGCTGGACGCCTCCAAGAAGGCCAGGATGTGGTGCATCATCTCGGCCATCTCGATCATCGTGGTGTTCCTGGTCATCCTCGTCATCGGCTTGGCCGGCGGCTTCGAGACCGATTCCAGCACGTCGTATTCGACGCTCCCACCCGCTCGCACCTGAAGGAGCGTGGCCTGACCGAGAGTCAGGCTCTCGTCGTAACGGCCGTCGGCTTGGCTCGNTTGTCGGCTCGTCAGCCGATGGAGCTCCCGCCGCAGAGCCCCGCCATCACCGAGAGAGACGCGAGGAAGAGGAGGCCGAACACGAGTCCGGCCAGGCACCAGGCCAGGCTGCGACGCGATGCCCGGCGCGCCCCGGCGACGTCGTGGGCAAGGAGTCGATTCGACGCGCGCGAGGAGTTGATGATCCCCATCACGCCGAGCGGTGCGCACAGGAATGTCGTCAGGATCGCGAGAGCCAGGTAATTGCCGACCTTTGGCGTCGCCTCGGTCCCCGGCCGCTGCCGCGTCCGCGCGTGCCGTGGTGTCTGCGCGTGCCGTGGTGTCTGCGCGTGCCGCCGGAGCGTCTGGTGGGGTTCGGCGGGTCGGTGGGCCTGTGTTCCGGGCCAGCCCGGATGGGGGCCGGTGTCGTTGTGTCGATTCCGTGGGTAGCCGGTCGAGTAGTGATGTCCGCTCGAGTAGTAGTGACCGCCGGTGTCCCCTGGCCCAGGCCACCGCACGTTGTGCGTGTTCCACCGCAATGGTTCGGTCGGAGGCGGGCGGAACTCCTCCTCCCAGCGGCTGCGGGGCCGATCGGTCCTCGGGCGACGCTGGGTGGTGCCGGTGGTGCCGGTGGTGCCGGTGGTGCGGGATGACGGGTCGCTGATGCGTGAGCCCGACCGCGGGCCGGTGTCGGCCGCGGTCCAGGGATCCCAGCGGGCACCGGTGTCCGTCCGGCAACCGGCGTTCGTGCGGGCGCCGGTATTCGTCCGGCCGGTGTGGTTCGTCGATCCCGGGCCGCCCGCGTCCGGTGCCGGGGACGAGGGCGACCCGGTGAGGCGGGCGTCGTACTCGTCCCGCCACCTGTCGAGGATTTCGTGGGACACGGTGAGGAGCTGCATCGTGCGCATGGACTGTGCGTCCCGGCTGGCGGGATTGTCGGGGTGATGAGCCCGGACGCGGGCCCGGTACGCCCGGCGGATCTCCGCCCGGTCGGCGGTGCGCGCTACCCCGAGCACGGCGTAGGCGTCGACGCCACCGAGTTCGCGAACCAGCCGGTTGAGCGGGGTCAACGTCCGATCCGCTTGACGACGTCGCCGCGGTTCCGATCGGAAGGCACCATGCGAACCGCCATTCCCCGTCGTCGGCCGGGCGCCATCAGCGGTGATGATAGGCGATCCGTCCGCCATCAGTCCGCCATTCGTCTGCCTTTGGCAGATTCGTGCTGTCAGGCCGTGACGTCCCGGCGGGCCAGGCTCNCCGCCCCGACCACCGCCGCACCGGCGGCATACAGACCTCCGACCAGCAGCGCCGACCCGTAGCCGCAATGCCACTTCCACTAAGTCGATCAAGCTGCTANCTGGGGTTTCGTGGGGTTGGCGAGNCTGATCGTGGGCGGGGCGTGGTGGCGGAGGCCGCGCTGGCCGGGTTTCTTGACCGGATACTGGTTGTGGCGCGCCCGGCGGACGACGCGGGGGTAGGTGCGTTCGCGGCGGGTGTTGAGCCGGGTCGGTCGGGTGATGTCGGTGGCGGTCTCACCCTGAGTGCGTGCCCGCTGGTCAGGGGGAAAAAGCCGGGTCGGTGACGACCCGGTCCCGGATGATCCTCACAGCGCGTTTGAACTTGATC